>CAYYCB010000213.1:0-5558 GCA_964469715.1 uncultured Ktedonobacterales bacterium
TATCACTCTATTTGAAGGGACAAAATGCAGGAGTGCATGGTATCCTGAGCACATCGACAGGCAGGCAGACAGATATCCCTCCGCACCCGTTGATGGGTCCCATAGAGCTGTTGCCAGTCAAGCCAGGAGTCTCGTAGTGAGCGATTCTTCACACCCAGGCGCCGGTTTTCCGCCGGTGCTCCGCGTTCCGGCGGGCGAAGACCGTTTCGGCGAATTTCGGGGACTGGGCATTAGCGCCATTGACTTCAAAGTGACCTCGCAGGACGGCGGTGGAATCCTCATCCTTGAGAATACTTTCCGGGCCAAAGGTGGACCGGCGCGGCATCTGCACCACGATCAAGATGAGTGGTTCTATGCCATCGAAGGTGAATTCATCTTCGAGGTAGGCCAGGAACGGGTCCGGCTCACTCCGGGCGACTCGCTGTTCGCACCACGCAAGGTCCCCCACGTATGGGCTTTCGTCGGCGACACCCGCGGCAGAATCCTGGTCGCGTTCACGCCCGCCGGTAAAATGGAAGCGTTCTTTCGCGAGGTGACGAAGGCAAACGCGATGCCGCCGCAGAATCCGGAGATATGGCGCGCGCACGGCATGGAGCTGCTTGGGCCGCCGTTGCCGGTGGAGTGATACGGGGCGCGGCATCTCGGAACGACAAGCACCCGCGCGGACTTTGTATCAGCCCAAGCTGGCGTGACGCCTCCACCCCCCACCACCCCAAGCAGATCCCGTATGATTCTCAGAGCGTGAGCCTTGGTTGCGCCTACAACCAGCCAGCGACGGAACTAGCGTCCGTCGTTGTGCCTGTCGGTGCGGCTGTTGGCGCTATTTGTGCCGCCGGACGAAGTTCCGCGCTCGCTGGGAGCCTCGCCGCGCCGGCCCGCCGGTGCGTTGCTGCGCTCGTTGAGGCGATGGGGACGTGAGGCGTTGGCGAGGCGGGTGAGCGGCGCGGCCACCATCCCGGCCGCGGCGCTGAAGCGGCCGCGCCGCTTTGCGCCGGGCAACTGCGCGATGGGCTGCTTCGCACTCGTCTGTTCGCCTGGCCGCCGCACGGCAGGTAAGAGGATGGTGAATGTGCTACCGTCGCCCGGCGTGCTCTCCACGCGGATCTCCCCGTTGTGCGCCTGTGTGATCCACTGTGCGATGGCGAGGCCGAGACCGCTACCATGCTCGTCGCGCTCACGGGCCAGATCCCCCCGGAAAAATCGCTCGAAAATGTGCGGCTGAATGTCAGGCTCGATGCCGATGCCGGTATCTTTGACGCTGATCGCGGCGCGACCATCTTCCTGGCTCATCGACAAGCGGACGCGGCCACCGGCGGGCGTGTACTTCAGCGCGTTGTCGAGCAGGATGAGCAGGAGTTGACGAAGCTGGCTGGGGTCGCCCTCGGAGACCAACGGTTCGAGATTGCCTATACTGAGTTGGACACGTGCATTGGGACGTGCGAGGAGCTGCGCGCGTCCGTGGCGGAAGACCTCGAATGTCAACTGGTCGAGCTCGATCAGCTCACGCCGTCCGCGCAACTGTTCGTCGTTCACCTTCCCACCGGCTGTCGCCGCGGCGTCGGCTCGCGCGAGGAGGAGCAGATCGTTCACCAGCCCCGTCATGCGCTCGGCCTCGTCATAGGCGTCGAGCACGACGTCCGAACGCTCCTCATTCGGCATGTCGGGAACCTTCTTGAGAAGCTCCAGGCTGCCCTTGATGGTAGTGAGAGGAGTGCGCAGCTCGTGCGCCGCATCGGCGATGAATCGCCGCTGGGCGATGGCCGATTTCTCAAGCGAGGCGAGCATGTCGTCGAATGTGGATGCGAGCTCACCCACCTCGTCGCGCGGGCCCCGATAGCCTACGCGCCTCCCCAGGCCCCCGGCACGTGCCGTCCTGGAGATGGTGCGCGCGGTGCGCGTGAGGCTCGCGATGGGATGCAGTCCATTGCCGGCGATGATCCACGCGCCAAAGGACGAGATCGCCAGCGAAACGAAGACGCCCGCGACGAGCAGCCGGCGTAGCGTGCTGATCGTCGTATTGACGTCATCCACCGACTTCGCCACCTCCACCGCGCCGATCACCTGCGTCCCCGTGGGAACGACACAGCTCGTCGGCCCCGAGATGATAACGTTGCCGCGTGCCTGCTGGTTTGCTGGGGTCAACGTCAGGGGATAGAGGTAGACGCGGAGCTGCGTGTCGCGCTCGGTCGCGTTGTAGGCGGTGCAGGCGCCGTGCTGGATGACCTCGCGAAGGGCAGTAACGTTGTGAGGCAATGCGCCGGTGGAGACTCCCGGCGGCGCGTAGACCGCGGTGCCGCGACCGTCGAGCACCTCGAAGGTGAGATTGAGGTGGCCGAGCAGATCCTTCACGGCCTGGCTCGGCGCAAGGCGGTGCTGGATCTCTGTTTTGGTCTGTTGGTCAATGGCGGGCGGCGTCGCCGTCGCGGTCGGCCCTGGAGTCACTGTGGTGGAGGGGTTCGCTGTCGCGGTAGGAGGCTCCTGCGTGGGGGTCGCGGCCGGCTGCGCGGTGGCGGCGGGCGTCACTGGAATGGATTGCTGGTTCGCGCCGCCCTGGATCGTCTGCGCCACGATCTGGGCGCTGCTCTGCAAACTCTGGTCGACGCTATTCTCGATCTGGTACTGCGCGACGGCGAACACGACGACGCCGAAGAGCGAGAGGGTGGCAGCAAGCAACAGGGCATACCAGAGCGCAAGGCGCAGGCGGATTGAGACGTGGTCGAGCGCCCACTGGTAGCCCAGGCGCGAGAGCGTGCGAAGCCCCATGCCATCCTCCCGCAAACGCCTGCGGAGACCAAATCGCTGAGTGAGGAGCGTCCTACCCTCTCGGCCGCGTCCACATTCTCATCAGGTATACCCCATGATAGACCCCGCCTGTAGCGAGATCATCTCGCCGACCCGTCACACCTTACAGAGACGGTAGTGGCGATGGTCAGTTCTCGCTCGGCTCACGTAGGACATAGCCGGCGCCTCGTACCGTGTGGATGAGGCGCGGCTCGCCCTTGGCCTCAAGCTTGGTGCGCAGGTAGCCGATATAGACTTCGAGCACGTTCGACTCACCCTCGAAGTCGTAGCCCCAGACGCGCTCCATGATGATGTCGCGCGTGAGCACCTGGCGCGGCCGGCGCATGAAAAGCTGCAAGAGCTCGTACTCCGTCGTGGAGAGCGCGATCTCGCGCGCACCCCGTCGTGCGGTCCGGCTGCCGGTGTCGAGCTCAAGATCGGCGAAACGCAACACCTCCGCCTGCTCAGGGTTACGGCGCCGCAACAACGCCCGCACGCGCGCCAGCAACTCGTCGAGCTGCATAGGCTTGACAAGATAGTCGTCGGCTCCGCTATCCAGGCCCATCACGCGGTCAGGAATGGAGTCTTTGGCTGTGAGCATGAGGATCGGCACCTGATCGCCAGATTCGCGAATGCGCCGGCAGACCTCCAGGCCGTCCATGACGGGCAGCATGCGATCGAGCACAACGAGATCCGCCGGACGCTCGATGATCTTGCGAAGCGCCTCGTCACCACGCAGCGCCACCTCGATGCTGTACCCCTCGTAAGCAAGGGCACGGCGCAACACTTCCGTGATGTGCCGGTCGTCGTCCACGACCAGGATGTGGGCCTTCACGCGGTGATATCTCCTCGTGCCACCCAAATCGCTGCTTCCATCGCACTCTTCCTCACGGCACGGGATTTGCCGTTATTTCAGACGCGCCGAGGGAGCGCTGTTTATCGGTGCCATATCCCCGGCATTGTATCACCCTCATCCTGGCAGGCAGCTATGCCACCCAGCCATAGGAGGCGGGCGCTATTCTCTCAGGTTCATTTCATGTTCATTTCAGTGCCATTTCACAGGGCCGTGGCATAGTAGGCATGCTGGCAGGGTGCTGCCGATCAGGAAGGGAGCTGGCATGGGGATGGATGTGGCCCATGGTCCGCGTATGGCGGGGCACGATAAATCGACTATATTCCGTGCGCAGCCGGCGAGCTGCAGCGACGTTGTATTCGTGACCAACCGGGGCCCGCTGGAGCACCACTTCGGCCCTGGCGGGCAGCCGCAGGCGCAGCGGGGTGCGGGTGGAGTGGTGAGCGGTCTACTCTGTGCCGCCGAGGGACGCCGGGTGACATGGGTTTCGCTGGCGATGACCGACGCGGACCGCGCGGCCGCCCAGCGATCAGACCTGCAGGGCGGTACACCCGCTGCTGGACTGGAGCGCGTCACATCGAAGCTGGTTGATGTAGCGCCTGAGGTCTTCCGCGCTCACTATGACGGCTTCAGCAATCGCGTGCTCTGGTTCCTGCAGCACGGCCTCGACTCGGCCATCGAGCGTGACGCCGGGCGACTATGGACGTGGTGGAACACCGGCTATGTCCCCGCCAATGCGGCGGTGGCCGAGGCAGTGGCCGATGATCGCGCCGTGGCTGAGGGCCGCGCGCCGGTGGTCTTCCACGATTACCACCTGTATCTCGCCCCCGCGCTGGTGCGCCAGCGACTTCCGCGGGCGCGACTCGCCCACTTCATCCATATCCCCTGGCCGGAGCCACAGGCGTGGGAGCGCATCCCGCTGCCGATGGCGCGACGTATCTTCGAGGGCCTGCTAGCCAACGACGTCGTTGGATTCCAGACGGAGCGTGACGCGCAGCGCTTTCTGGATGGAGTTGCGATCTACCTGCCGGGCGCGCGCGCGTCGGGTGAGTCGGGCGTTCTGCGATGGCAGGGGCGCCGCGTGCGCATCGGCGTGTATCCCATTGCGGTGACGCCGGAGACGGTGCTGGCGACGGCGGCAAAGCCCGCGGCCAACACGGCGACGCGGCGGCTGATGCGCGAGATCGGCGTGGAGCGCGGACGCAAGTTGATCTTGCGTGTGGATCGGGTGGAGCCGACGAAGAACATCGTGCGCGGATTCGAGGCGTACGGTAAGCTGCTGCGCGAACACCCTGAGTGGCGGGGCGCCACGGTATTCCTGGCTCTGCTCGTGCCCTCGCGCGAGAGCCTGCCCATCTATCGCGCTTGCGCGGCGGAGGTGGAGGAGGCCATTCGCCGTGTGAATGACGAGTTCGGCACGCCGGATTGGACGCCGATCGTGGCAGTGCGCGGCAACGACCACGCCCGCGCGCTCGTCTGCATGCGCCACTACGACGCGCTGCTGGTCAATCCGCTGGTGGACGGCATGAACCTTGTCGCCAAGGAGGGCGCTATTCTCAATGAGCACGACGGCGTGATCGTCCTCTCGCGCGAGGCTGGCGCTTATGATCAGCTCTACGGCGGCGTGCTCGGAATTGACCCTCGCGACACTGCCGACACAGCCGCGGCGCTGCACGAGGCGCTCTCTCTCACCCCATGGGAGCGTGCGCGCTTGCGCGGGCGCCAGCTCGACGTCGTCTGGGCCGAATCCGCGCGCTCGTGGCTAGAGGATCAGCTCGCTGACCTGGAGTCCATTGCCGAGACGCCAAAGAGTGCGGGCGGGATGTACGCGCAGTCGCGCCCCTTGGTGGTACGCGATGCGGTCGAGGCATTGGAGCGCGGCATGGGGCATGGGCTGGAAGAATTGCCAGCCGAGCCGCGGCCA
>CAYYCB010000214.1:0-2057 GCA_964469715.1 uncultured Ktedonobacterales bacterium
CCCCGCGTTGTTACTGGTGTCGACAATCTCAACAGTCGAACCGGAGGAGGGCGGGGGAGTGCATGGACCTCGGCATCGAGCTGGATGCGCAGGCGGTGCGCGTGACCCGGAGTGAGGCACGGGCTGAAGACCTCGACCGCGACGAGGCGGCGCTGGTCGCCGCGGCGCAGGCGAATCCGGCGGCATTCGGTACCCTCTATCGGCGCTACCTGCCGCAGGTGTACCGCTACGTCCGTGCCCATGTCGCCTCCGACGAGGACGCCGCCGACCTCACACAGCATGTCTTCCTCTCGGCGCTCGACGCCCTACCCAGCTACCGCGACCGTGGCGTGCCCTTCGCCGCCTGGCTCTTCCGCATCGCGCGCAACGCTGCGGTGGACGCCGCGCGTCGCCAGCGTCCCAGTGTCACGTGGGATGCCGTACCCGAGGCGCTGCATCCGGCGGACGCCCACGAACCCGAAAGCGACCTGCTGCGCAGCGAAGATTTAGCCCGACTTGACGCTCTGCTGCGCCGGCTGGACCCCGCTAAGCGCGAGATGCTCTCGCTGCGCTTCGCCGCAGGCCTCAGCGCGCCGGAGATCGCTGCCGTCGTCGGCAAGCGACCTGAGGCCGTCAAGAAGCAGCTCACCCGCATCCTCCAGGCGCTCAAGGAGCAGTACCGTGATGCATAACGACCCGCTGCCCGAGCGCTACGTCGATCTGCTCGGTCCCCAGCCCGAGGACGATCCAGCCCTCGCCCGCCTCGTCGCGGACCTCGACGCGCTCCACGCCGCGCACGAGCCGTCAGTTGCCCTTGCCGCCGCGCTCGACCGCGCCATCCACGAGCGTATCGCAGGCGTTGCATCCCAACCGGATCGCGCGGAACGCGAGATGGTCACTCGCGCTCCCAGTACTTCGTATCGCTCTCAACCTGAAGGACGGATACCCGTGACACCACGACGCCTCTCTATCGTCTTTGGCAGCCTCGCCGCGGTCCTTGTCGTCGGCCTGATGGCGGCGCTGCTCCTCAGCGGCCGTCCGACGCTCGGCCTGGGCGGCGCCAAGGACAACGAGACGCCGCAACAGCGTTTCGCGCGCCTGGGTGGCGTGCGACAGGTGCTCCAGGTGGCGTGCCCAACACGCGAGCCGAAATGCGACTACAAGTCGCGCCTCCCTCAGCTCATCGATACGCTCCAGAGGCGACTCGACACCGGCCTGGGCGTGCGGGATGCCGACGTCGCTATCGTGCTCGAGAAGGACGATTATGCCGACGTACAGATCGAGGTTCCGGACCAGACGGACGACAAGACAGTCGCTGAGGCTGTGGCGGTCCGTGGCGAGCTCGACGCCTTTGATACGAGTGTCCACCAACTCATTGTTGGTGAGGTGCTTGGCGATTGGATATGCGCTCCACAGGTCGCTTGCCAGTCAGGCTCGTACAACGTGATCTTCGACGGCTCGCAGGTAGACACATCGACACCGGAGGCCAAGAGCGACGCGAATAGCGGCCAACCTGCCGTGACATTCTCGCTTAAGCAGGACGCTCGCCAGCGCTTCGCACAGTTCACCCGCGACCACATCGGCGAATATCTCACGATCGCGCTCGACGGGCGCGTCCTGGTTTCCGCCGTGATTCAGTCGGAGATTGACGGCTCGCTCCAGGTCACCGGTTTCCATTCGATGCGCGATGCGCGCAACCTTGTGACCTATCTCAAGACGGGTGCGCTCCCATTGGGCGTGTCAGTCCTCTCGTCAGGGGTCGTGCCTGCCGGGACGACCGACAACGCCAATCCCTGCGCTACGATCACCCCAGCCCCGACGCCAACTGTCACGCCCTATGGCGCTGCCACGCCCACGGCCAGCCCGACCGTGGCGATCGCTGGCGGCGCGCCCACAACACCGGCAACGGTAAGCGGCACGCCCTCAACCCTGGCGAGCGGCATCTGCCCGACGCCGACAACGGCCGTGACGCCCGGATCACCAGGCGTGACGACACCGGCCGCCACCCCGACGGCCACGCCACCCGCCACTCCGACACCCGCCTGAGCACGACAGAGGCGCCGGTAGAGATGCCGGCG
>CAYYCB010000214.1:2157-5549 GCA_964469715.1 uncultured Ktedonobacterales bacterium
GACAGAGGCGCCGGTAGAGATGCCGGCGCCTCACCGTTCCCACAGACGCCAGGGTCGTCATACGAATCCGCGCAGGTTGTTCTGGCTGTAGGTCGCGGCAGTGAAACTGCCGGCGCAGGCGCCGCGCGGACTGAACGTCCGCCGCAATCCCAAGCTCCGAGTCCGGCTCAGTCACGTGCTCGTGTCACTAGCCCGCGCGGGCGGGCTTCATAGAGCGTGGCGCCCTTTGGCGCGGGTTCACCCACCGGCCCCTACTCCTGACGTGTGATAGGCCTTGTGATCCCTGCCTGCGCCCGTCGCCTGTACCGCCGGCATCCCTGCCGGCATCCCCGTGCCTCGCCGCTACTCCCCCGTCCCCGCAGGCGCCGCCTCCGCCTCCGCGACTCCCCGGTTCGCGCGCCTGGCGACGCGCCGCTGCGCCAGCTCGGCCACCGCGTCCGCCAGCACCGCCGCCGCCTCGGGATGCGCGAAGCTGCGCGTCGCGCTTGCCATCAGTGCGCGCCGCGCCGGATTCTCCAGCAGGGGGAAGAGCGCCGTGCCCAACGTCTCCGGCGTCAGATCCTTGTCCATCACCACGTCCGACGCCCCCGCGCCGCGGAACATCTGCGCGTTGACCGCCTGCGGCGATCCCGTGAAGCCCGGCGGCAGCGGCACCAGCACGCTCGGCTTGCCCAACACCGCCAGCTCCGCCAGCGTCGCCGCCCCCGAGCGGCAGAGCACGAGGTCCGCCGCCGCCAACGCGTCTGGCATGCGTGTCGAGAGATAGGGCATCAGCACGTAGCGCCCGCGCCACTCCGGACGCCGCACCAGCGTCGGCTCGGCGATCCCCTTCGTCTGCTCGTACGTCTTCTCGCCGCTTACGTGCAAGACCTGGCAGCGCGGCAACAGCTCCGGCAGCGCCGTCGCGACCACCTGATTGAGATGCCACGCGCCCTGGCTTCCCCCCGTCACCAGCAGCACCGGCTGTTCAGGATCGAAGCCGAACGACGTCTTGAAGCGCGCCGCCGGTTGCCCTGCCATCTGCAACACCTCGTCGCGCACGGGATTGCCCGCCAGCGACGTCTTGCGTGCCGGGAAGTAGCGCAGCGAGCCAGGGAACGACACCGAGATGCGTGTGGCGAATGACCGCAGCAGCCGGTTGGCCAGATTCGGCGGCACGTCCTGCTGGTGCATCAGCAGCGGCGCGCCCGCCCGCCGCGCCGCGATGCCCGCCGGCACCGAGACGTAGCCGCCGCTGGTGAAGGCAGCGTCCGGGCCGAAGTCGCGCACGATCTGCCGCGCCTGTCGCATGCCGACGGGGATGCGCCCCAGATCCCTGAGCGTATGGCGCGAGACATAGCGCCTCAGCTTGCCCGCCGTGATGCCGGCGAAAGGAATACCGGCGCGCGGCACGATCTCGGTCTCCAGCCCGTTCACGTCGCCCAGAAAGAGCAGTTCCGCCCCATAGCGCGTGCGTAGCTCGTGCGCCACCGCCAGCGCTGGATAGATGTGTCCTCCCGTGCCGCCGCCCGAGATCAAAATCCGCATCACGCGCGCTCCCCTGCTCACCGCGTAGGCCGCGCTACGCTCGCGCCCCGTTCCGGCTGGCCGCTTGAGACGTCCACAACAGCTTCCCCATCCACGGAGACAGCCATCCGGCGCCGCGGACGTCTCCCGGCCTATTCTAGCAAACCCCCCGGCGCGCCTCCAAATCTCGCCTTACCTGTAGTGTGGGTTACAATGCCGCATGTCCTCGTCGTCCAGGCCGGTCATGACCGATACACCGCCAATCTCCTCGCGCTTCGGTGCTTGCGCACAGATGGACATACGAATTCCGACTGACCGGTTGGAGCGCGCCCTGCGCCGGCACTTTAGTGCCGCGACCACACACCACACCGTCTCGCCTCGCGCCCAACGCCGGCTCCTTCACGGCCGCTGCCGCACACGTCACCGTCCCACGCGGAATCGCTACCACCCCCGTTGCGGGCGGCGATTGAGCGTTAATCCCCAACGTATCGCTCGTTGAGAGAGCATGGGGTGCGTGATCGGCGTGCATTGTGGCGCACACCTGCCGCCGTCTGGCGCTGGCCCTCCCCGAAACGTCGTTGGTTGGATCTGCTCGAAGATATGCCGGAGGGGCTCATGGCACCCCAGCTCACCGTCGCCGGTTCCCTGATCGACGCCACTCTCGGTTATCCGTTGGCCGGGCTGCGGGTCGTCGCCCTCCGCGCCAGTGCCCAGGCCCGCAAGCCCATCGCGCATGCCGCGGCGAAGGACGTGCAGGCGCGTGTCGTCTCAGATGCCAACGGACGTTTCCAGCTCGACGTCCCCTCCGACCCGCCCACGCGCCGCCTCACATGGAACCGCGGCGTCCGTGAAGGGCAAACCTGTATCCTCCGCATCGAGCGCGCTGATGGAACGCCGTACCTCGTGACGACGCTCACGCTCCCCCTCCGAGCGCCTACCACGCTCCGCGTTCCCGTCCAGCCGCGCCCGGTCACCGCCGCCACCTGGGCCGAATTCGGCACACGGCTTGAACACGCGCGCATCGGCCGGCTGAACGAAGCCGTCAGGCAGCTCACCTGGCCTCAGCCCGGCGGCGCCTTCGCGGATTGGGACGCCGAGACGCGTCTCGGCGTCCTGGTTGGCCTCGAACAGGCGTTCCTCGATCCGAATGGCACGTTACGCGCCGCCGGCCACTCCGCCAGTTTCCAGTTACAGGCCGATGTTTCCCACGTGCGTTCAGTCCAACGCGTGCAAGCCGCGGAGGTGCGCGCCGCCCAGCAAGAAATGGCGGCGAAGACGGCGGCGTTCGGCTCCCTCACCTCGGTCGACTGGCCCATAGATCCGGTCGCCTTCAAGAGCGGCGATCCCGGCGAGGCCGTCACCAAGTTCCAGTCAAATTACAAGCCCACGCATCCTTGGAGCGGCGGCGATTTCGACTCGCCCGCCATCCTCGACGAGGCCAGCGCCAATCTCGTTGGCTATCGTGACTACCTCCGCGCCATCTGGGTTAGTCTGAACAAGAATATGGAGCGCGCGGACGAGAACGGCGCCATTGCCGCGCTCAAGAGCCGTTTCCATCAGGACTTCCGCACCCTCGATACCGCTGAAAAGCCGGCGAACGAGCTCCTTATCGCCATCCTCACCGACATCCTCGTCGCTCCCACCGGCTCCGAGCACGGCTTCGGCCTTTCCCCCAGCGCCGTCGCGGCTCGCGGCTCGCGCTCTGCCCGCGACTATCTCGACTATCTCATCGACCTCTCCGGCCTCACCGCACGCGAGCTTGGCCTGCGCTATCGTTTTGACCTGGGCCGTCCCGACGGGGCCGTATCGAGCGCCGTCCAGGAGAACATCGCCACCCTACAAGGCTTCTACCGCGACAACTTCCAGTGCCCTCCCGAGCCAACGCC
>CAYYCB010000215.1:0-5534 GCA_964469715.1 uncultured Ktedonobacterales bacterium
CGCGCCGCGAGGAGCGGGTCGGTCAGCGGCGGAAACGGCACGCGCGTGACGACGATGCAAGCCGGCGGCTGCTCGGCCTGCTCCGCTCCCTCCCAGAACGCGCCCGCGCCGAGCAATACGACGCGCGGCTCCGTGCGAAAGGTGTGCCAGAGCTGGCGCGCGGAGCCGTCCTGCCCTTGCGCTAGCAACAGAATGTCGCGCTGCTCCAGCACGCGACGAATGCCCACGGCGGCGGAGCGCAGCGCGGCGTGTGAGGGCAGAATGACCACCAGCCGCCCTTCCAGCGCCGTCGCCAACTGCAGAATAGACTCGTCGAGCCTCCGCTGATACTGCGGCGCGTTTGGCTCGGGCACATCCGTTGGGAGGCAGAGGAGCGTCTGCTCAGTGCGGTCGAATGCTGGAGCGAGCGTGCGGGCAGACTCAGGCAGGCCGAGCGAGACGCGCGAGAAGGTGAAGTCACCACCGGCAGCGAGGGCGGGCGCCGTCACTATGAGTCCCCTGTCAGGGGCGTAGAGCGGTTCCAGCAGCGTACCGACACGGGTCGGCGCACGGTACAGCACGGGAGCCTCCGACTCCCGCGCGCTCAAGGAGGCGGCGTGGTCACCCTGCTTCCCCTGCGAACGAGGGCCGCGCTCGCCTCCACCATTCCTCTGACCCTCCGCGCTGGGACGCCCCCGGCGATTGGGCATCTGCTGCTCAGAGAGCGGTGGGTACGGCACGCGCATCCAGGTGACGCTCTCACCATTGTCGTCGCGTGCCAGGATAGCATCGCCGTCGCGCTGCACGCGCTCCAGCACGCGCGCGGCCGCCAGCAGATCGGTCGCCACCCCGTCGCCGGATGCCGACTTCTCGCCGCGCTCCGCCTGAACGAGCCGCGCCGCTTCACGGGCACATTTGGCCACAGTGTCAAGCCGCTCGTGGAGCGTCGCCCATGCGGCCGCCACCGCCGGCCAGTTTCGCCGCCCTTTGATCGCCTCGTCGAGCCGAAGTGTGTTCTGCTCGGCAGTATCTCCGCCGTGGGACTCCGCTTCGCCATCACGCGCGCCGTCACTGAGTAGGCTCCGCAGTGCGCCGAAGAGTTGCTCCACCGCCTGCCGCGCACGCTCCGTCTGATTGAACCAGGCGCCCGCGCGCTGCGTGCCGCTGCTTCCGAGCCGCACGGCGGCGAGGTGGAACAGGCCGGCCCGTCGCCCACCCGATTCAACCGAAGCCAGCGTCACAAGCTGGGCCAGCAAATCGCGCCGATCCAGCATGCACGATGTCGCACGTCGCAGCTCCTCTTCGAGCAGGTGCGCGTCGAAGACCAGTGTCCGACCGCAGGATGGCAACAAGGCGCCAGCTCCGGCAAGCTGCTTGGCGAGCGCGGCGTGCGTCGTCACCACGAGCTGTGCTTCCTCCGCGGCCGATTGCGCGCGGGCGACGAAGCAATAGCCATCACGGCGATACGCACACGTGGATGTGGTGTCGGCGAACTCCGGACCGGAGCGCGCCCGCTCCCATGCTTCGACTTCCTGGCCGCCCAGCGCAACCTCATTACGTGCTCCGGTATACGTCCCAGCCGCCCAGACCGTGAGCTTTGCCAGGCCGCGGGCGACGTCGAGCGGCAAGAGACCGTCGCGCGGCTCGCGCGCCACACCGAACCAGCGATGCAGGCAGAGGTAGTGTTCGTGCTCAGTCAACTCTGCCACACGCACATCAGCCTGCGTCATGCCGGCCAATTCCGCCGCCTGCGGCACGACATACTGCGTCAGCCGTGATGCCGCCTCGCCATCGGCGACACTCACCAGCACGCGCTCGCCACGCTCCCGTGCCCAGCGCAGCGCCTCAGCCAGGCACGCCGCGCTCCCCCCTCCGTCGTTCTGTACTTCAGCCAACAGGACATCGGCAGAATCGAAGGCGGCGCCGACTGCGCCGCGGAGCGTGGCACGCAGGACGTCTGCCGCCGCGGCAGCGACCTGCGTTGTTCCGGGGCTCATCGCCGGCAGGGGTAGCGGCGCGACTGCCACGGTATGGTGGCGCGGCTTCGCCTGGCCGGCCTCCGGCGCGATTGCGAGCGAGAGCACGGCAGGATCTACACCCAGCTTGGCGGCGAGCTGCTGACCGAGCGTCCCCGCGCCTAACCCGCCAAATCCGCCCGTCGCGGGAGATTGCAGCCCACGCCCAGCCTGACGAATGAAATAGGCCGGCGTCCATTCGCGCGGGACGGCGAGATGGCCGAGCGCATCAAGCGTGGTAGAGTCCAGCGTGTCGAGGCGTTCGAGAAGCGCCAGGAAGACGTCACGCGCGAGCTGCGCGTCCGCCAGGGCACGATGGAAGGTCGGGCTGGCGACGCCAAGCGCCACACCGACGGAGCCGAGCGTATAGCTCGATAGGTTGGGCAGCAGCGTCGAGGCCAGCTCGTAGGTATCCACCAGGGGATTGCGGAGTGCGAGTCCCCAGCGACGCAGGAATGCGGCGTCGAACTGGACGCTGTGCCCCACCAGAGGGAGGTCGCCCAGGAAGGCACGCAGGCGCGGCAGCAGCTCCGTCATCATTGGCGCGCCCTTGAGCTGCGAGGGCGTGATACCCGTAAGTCGGCGCACGCGATAGGGCAATGGGGCGCCCGGCGAGACGAACGACTCGAACGTGTCGACGATCTCGTCGCCGATAAATTTCAGCGCGCCGATCTCGATGATGGCGTCGGTGTCGGAATTGAGCCCGGTCGTCTCAAGATCAATGGCGACGCGCACGGGTTGTGGGCGCACGATCCTCTCCCGCCGCGCTCGCGGCAACACGTCAGTTCCTTGCGACGATTTCCACCAAATCCTGGCCCTCGCGACGCGGGCGTTATCCCCTGCCCATGCCTGCGCCGCGCTCCGCCAGCCAACGGCGTAACGATGTGGCCGCCGCCATGCCAGCGCGGCCACGGTGACTGATGCGATGTTTCTCGGCCGCGGTCATCTGCCCAACCGTACGCCCGGCAGACGGCACGACGAAGATGGGGTCGTAGCCGAATCCGCCCGTCCCGGCTGCTTCGTGCCCGATGCGCCCCTCCAGCGTGCCGTGGACCACATCCCACAGTCCGAATGGCGGCGGCTCGGCGAAGGCGATGGCGGCACGGTAGCGCGCGGTACGGTGCTCGTCGGATACCTCACGCAGCCGCTCGAAGAGGATGCGGAATCGCTCAGGATAGGGTGTGCCCTCGCCTGCCCAGCGCGCAGAATAGACTCCCGGCTCGCCGCCAAGCGCATCGATCTCCAGGCCAGAGTCGTCGGCAAGCGCCGGCAGCCCCGCCGCCTCCGCATAGGCGAGCGCCTTCAGCACGGCGTTCTCCTCAAACGTGCTTCCAGATTCCTCCAGAGTCACGTTGAGGCCCAGGTCCGCGGGGCCAACCAGCTCGAACGGCTCGTCTGCCAGAATCTCGCGGAACTCCTCGATCTTGTGTCCGTTCGACGTGGCGAGCACGATGCGACGTATGCCAGTCATCGCGGCCCTTCTTCGCGCTTTTGGGGGCGTCGCGCCAACCCACGCGCGGGCAGGCAACTCGCGCATTCTAGCACGCGTCCCGGTGCGCGTCTAATCGCCCGCGGCGACTTGACGCCATCCATGGCGTTGCATACAATTCCCGCAATTGTCGAATGCGCCAGTTCCTGATCTGGCTTCTTCACTTGGCACTCCGTAATGGCGAGCGTTCGACGATATTTCCGTCTCTCGTCCTGCGCGACGTCGCGCACGAGCCCGCGCTGCAGCAGACCAACGATTCGGATGCCGACATGAGTCAGCCAGCCGCTCCCCCTGACGTGCCGCAGCCGCCATCGCACCAGGTCGTGGCCGTCTCACCACCGCCTTCGCCGCTGCCGTCAGCACATACCTATGAATCCGAGCCGCGTAGACAGCCGCGTCTCTGGCGCGTCGTCAAGTGGCCGCTGCGCCAGATCATCAAGGGCATTTACCTGCCGCTCGCCGCGGCCCGGCGGCACAAACGAGCGACTCTTCTCGCGCTGGTGGTGCTCGCGGTGGCCTTCGCGGGCGCGTTCGGCGTCTATCGCGTGACACATCCGGATTCGGCGCCATCCAGGGCAGCCGGATCCACATCATCTGCGTCAACGGGCCTACCGGCACAGCCCGAGACGCCATTCACGATCACCTCCGCCGCGCAACCGGCGCTTCCTACGTCCGTCATCCATGCGCTACACGGCTATAAAGCCAACGATGCCCATGAATTCTTCGGCGCTATGAGCCCGCAATATCAGAACTTCTTAAAGAGTGCGGGCCGCGATGAGGCGCATATCCAGGCCGCGTTCGACCAGCGCAAGCAGTCTGGCGTGACCTTCCAGCAATTCATCTACACCGGCGGTTTTGTCGCCAGCGACGGCAGCGACGCATACTTTACCTTCACCGTGGTGCTCGATCAGGGCGGCCAGATGATCGAGGTGCCGCTCTATTTCGCGGTCGATCAGACGGGCCTGATTTCGAATTATTCTGTCCTGACGCTCGCGCCGCAGGGTTAAAGCTCCTAAACGCCGCGCGAGCGAATGCCAGCGCCATACCGACCAGAGACGCCACGCGTCGGAGGATAAGCCCTTGGCAAGCCACAGCGACCTCGACAAATCCATTGATCGGTCACTCGACGACTTCGGGCGCTTCCTGCGGCGCAAGTGGTGGCTGGTCGTGCTTCTCGGCCTCCTAATCTGGTGGATCTTCACGAACGTCGTAGGGGTCGTGAGTCCGCCGAAGCCCGGCACGGTCCTCGCCTATGTGCTCCAGATCGCCTTTGCCATCCTCTTCGCCGTCATCCAATTCGTCGCGATCTTCTGGTTCCTCGGCCGCCCACGTATCTACTGGGTCATGCCCGGCGAGACCGGCGTCGGCTTCGCCGACTACAAGGGCAATCCTGAGGTGTTGGAGGCCGCGCGACGCATCGTCATCCTGATGCGCGGGGTCAGAGGTTTCAAAGAGATGGGCGGCGAGATCAGCCGCGGCCTGCTGCTTGTGGGACCGCCTGGCACGGGCAAGAGCTACCTCGCGCAATGCATCAGTACCGAGGCCGGCCTCCCCTTCGCCTACGCGAGCGCCGCCAGCTTCCGCGCCATGTTCATCGGCATGGACGTACTGATGATCAAGAACCTCTATCGCAAGGCGCGCCGCCTCGCCCGCGAGTATGGCGGCTGCATCATCTTCCTCGACGAGTTCGACGCCATCGGCCTCTCGCGCAGCAGCCGCAACGGCGGTAACATGGCGATGGGCGGCGGCATGATGGGTTTCATGGGAGGCACCGGCGGCCTCAACGAGCTGCTGCTGCAGATGGATCCGCCGCCGATGAACGCCTCCTGGTGGAAGGCCATCCTCAAGGTCGTCGGCCTCTACCACGGACGTAACCAGCGCGAGCCCGTCCTCACCATCGGCGCGACCAACATCCCCGAGTCGCTCGACCCCGCCCTGCTACGCCCCGGTCGCTTCGACCGCAAGATCATCGTGGCCGCCCCGAGCGACAGCGGCAGGCGCGAGGTCATCGATTTCTATCTCGCCAAGGTCAAGCACGACGACATGCCCAT
>CAYYCB010000216.1:0-2960 GCA_964469715.1 uncultured Ktedonobacterales bacterium
TGAACTCCGCCGTCTGGAGCGGCGGCAGCTTCATCTACGTGCCGAAGGGCGTGCGCGTCGAGATTCCGCTTCAGGCGTATTTCCGCATCAACGCCCAGAACATGGGGCAGTTCGAGCGGACGCTCATCATCGCCGACGAAGACTCCTACGTCCACTACGTGGAGGGCTGCACCGCGCCGACCTATACCTCGGACAGCCTGCACAGCGCCGTGGTTGAGATCGTCGTCCACAAGAACGCCCGCGTGCGCTACACCACCATCCAGAACTGGTCGAAGAACGTCTACAACCTCGTCACGAAGCGTGCGGTCGCCCACGAGGGCGCCACGATGGAGTGGGTGGACGGCAATCTCGGCTCGAAGCTCACCATGAAATACCCCGCGGTCTGGCTCATGGGGCCGCATGCGCGCGGTGAGGTGCTCTCGGTGGCGTTCGCCTCGAACGGCCAGCATCAGGACGCCGGCGGCAAGGTAGTACACGTCGCGCCAAACACGTCCTCGCAGATCGTCTCGAAGTCCATCTCGAAGGGTACCGGCCGGTCGAGCTATCGCGGCCTGCTGAAGGTGAATAAGGGCGCCCACGACGTGAAGTCGAACGTGCGCTGCGACGCGCTGCTGCTCGACGAGTCTAGCCGCACCGACACCTATCCCTACATCGAGATCGAGGAAGAAGACGTCGAGATCGGCCACGAGGCGACGGTTTCGAAGGTTGGCGAAGAGCAGCTCTTCTACCTCATGAGCCGCGGGCTCTCCGAGTCGGAGGCGTACAGCATGATCGTGAGCGGCTTCATCGAGCCAATCGCGAAGGAGCTGCCCCTCGAATACGCCGTCGAGTTGAACCGCCTGATCCAGCTCGAAATGTCGGGCTCGGTCGGCTAGCGAGCCGCGGGCAGCCCCGCACCTCTCTTCGACGGCGCCTCTTTCCAGTGGATAATCGACCGATACGCAAACGGGCGGGGCGGCGCAGGCCGCCCCGCTTGCGCTGTGAGCAACGAGCGACACGAGCATAACGAAAAGGCGGAATGATCGTATGGCAGCCCCAGTCGCGCCGCGTGGCTTCACCCAGGAAGCCGTGGCCGAGCTCATCGCGGGTCGCAACGAGCCCGAGTGGATGCGCGAGCGCCGTCTCGCGGCCTGGCAGACCTACCAACAAATCCCCATGCCGACGCGGCAAGACGAGGAGTGGCGCCGCACCGACCTGCGCGCCCTCCAGCTCGACGCGGTGGCTCCACAGGCGGGCGGTGCGGAGACCAGCGGCACACTCCTGCCCGCCTCCGAGTCGGAGGAGCGCTACGGCGGCTTCCTGGCGCTGCGCGACGGCGAGCGCGTGGAATATCGGCTGGACGAGTCCCTCTCGCAGCGTGGCGTCATCTTCACCGATCTCATCACGGCCGTCCGCGAGCACGGCGAGCTGGTCCAGAAATACTTCATGACGCGGGCGGTGCCCGCCTCCGATAGCAAGTTCGCCGCGTTGCACGGTGCCTTCTGGCAGAACGGCGTCTTCCTCTTCGTGCCGAAGGGTGTCGTAGTGGAACTGCCCTTACGTGCCGTCATCGCCGCCGGACTCGACGGCACGTCCAGCCTCTCCCATACGCTGATCGTCTTGGAGCAGGAGGCCGTCGCGACGTACGCCGAAAGCTACGTCTCGAAGACCGGCCAGGCACAGGGTGTCAGCACGCGCGTCTCCGAGCTGCTCCTTGGCCCGGCTTCTAATCTGCGGTATACCGGCGTGCAGGAGTGGGGCCGCACTGTCTTCGACTTCCACACCGAGCGCGCGCTGCTCGACCGTGAGAGTGTCCTCGCGCTGCAAACAGTGGAGCTGGGCAGCCAGCTCTCGAAGGGGCGTGTGGAGACTGTGCTCGTCGGCGACGGCGCCAATGCCAAGATTCAGGGTCTGTATGTCGAAGACACCAATCAGCACCTCGACCGCTACACCCTGCAAGATCATCGCGGACAGAGCGGCACGAGCGATCTGCTCTTCAAGGGCGTGCTCACGGACAAATCACGCAGCGTCTTCTCAGGCCTCATCCGTGTCGAGCCACATGCGCGCCAGACGGCGGCCTATCAACAGAACCGCAACCTGCTGCTGAGCCGTGCCGCCCGCGCCGACTCGATCCCCAATCTGGAGATCGCCTGCAACGACATCCTCGGCTGCAGCCACGGAGCTACGGTAGGCAAGGTGGACGAGGAGCAGCTCTACTACCTCATGTGCCGCGGACTCACCCGCGCCGACGCGACGCACCTGATCGTCGAAGGCTTCGTGGACCCGCTGATCGAGGCAGTGCCAATCGCGGCGCTGCGCGAGACACTGCGCCACGAGATCAAAGCCCGCGTCGGCGATGAAGGCGCTGAGGCCTAACGGGACAAGGGGAGCGGAGCATCATGGCGGTCGTAGCCGTCGGGCGCGAGGATGACGTTCAGCCAGAGCGCCCATTGCGTGTGGTCGTGAACGGCGAGCCTATCGCGATCTTCTGCGTCCACGATGAGTTGTACGCCATCGGCGACACCTGCACACACGAAGAGTTCTCGCTCTCGGACGGCGAGATGGTGGACGATTACGTGGTGGAGTGCCCGCTGCACGGCGCGCAATTCGACGTTCGCAGCGGGGCGGCGCTCTGCCTCCCCGCCACGGAGCCGACGCCAAGCTATCCCGTCTGGGTGGAGGACGGCGTGCTCAAGGTGGACGTGGCGGACTGAGCCAGGACAATACACATCGGGGCGACGCTTCATTGAGCGCCGCCCCGGCTTTTCTAGGCTGCTTCGCTCAGCCACCTAATCATTGCTGGGTGGACCGTTGTTGGGTGGTGGGGCTGTGGGCTCAGGTGGTGGTACAGGCGCATAGACGCTCGTCACGAAGGCCTGACCGAAGGATAGGGCCTGCCCGCCCGCGGTGGCGTTCGCGGCGAGGTAGCCAGGCGTACCCGCGGGCACTCCGAGGACGACGTTGAAGGCCGCCACGCCGTA
>CAYYCB010000216.1:3060-5524 GCA_964469715.1 uncultured Ktedonobacterales bacterium
GCCTTCGAGGCCAACACCCAGGCGAACGTGCCCGCCGCCAGCACGACGACCAGCGCCAGCCCTATCGCCGGGAGCAGGCGCACCTGACGGTGGAGCGCGCTTTCGTTGTGGTTGCGCTCGCTCCAGAGGAATGGTCCGTTGCTCATCACCCGGTCGAGCAGCCCGCTCATGCCGGTTGAAAGCCCATTCGACGCCGCAAAGGGCATAGGCGGGAGTGACCGCGCACGGCGCGGCGCCTCGTCTTGATCAGTCGTGGCAGAGGGGAACGCCAGCCAATCGGGGTCTTCGGGGTCACGCAGATACGGCGCTAGCGTCTCACCCGGCTCCTCAGGCTCCTGGGTATCTCCCTCCCCGGGCACGGACGCCCCCTGACGGCGAGTGCGACTACCCACGTATCGATACCTCCATTGTCCCACTGTCACGCAACGATCTGAGATCACAGCGCACGCCGGCTGATCCTCTGGCCGAGACATGACCTCAAGGTCCGCTGTCGAAGTCCTCTTCTACCGCGGACGAGATGTCGCGTCACTCACCCTGGTCGCGAAATTGACGAAGCCACTCTTCCACATCCTGCACAGCCTCTTCCGGCGAAGGAAGCTCGCCTTCAATCGGCACCTTATGCGTTCCCGAAGCATCACTAGCAAACGACGTGCCCGACTGTTCACCCCGCTCCTGAGCGCGCTCCTCCAGCGTCCGAACGTACGCGGAGACCTCAGGGTCAGCCGCGACGAGCGAGGAGACACGCTCGGTGAAGCGGCGCGCGGCGCGGTTGAGATCGAGGAGACGGAGATCGAAGGAGTAGAGGGCGTCGAGCTTTTCGAGCAACGCGAGAGACACGGCAAGGTTCGGCGTGGCGGAGACATAGTGTGGAGCGGAGCCCCAGAGGCTGGCCGCCTCGAAACCCTCCTTGCGACCTCCGTCTTGCAGCGCCGTCAGGATGCCGGTCGGGCCTTCGTACCCGCTGCGCTCTATCGCTGCGCGCTCCATCTTCCGCAGGATGGTAGCGGTGCTGGCCGTCCCCTGGATGGGCGCCGGGACGGTATGTGGCACCTCCGCGACGAGTGATCCGAGCAGGGCGATGTCTTCCACCTGACACTGCCGGCACACGTCTAGGACCTCCTGGACGAAAGTCTTCCACTTGTAGTGGGGCTCCTCACCGAGAAGCAACACCACGTCGCGCGGACGCTGCTCACCTTCGTTGCGCACGGCCTTGTAGACGTAGAAGCGGTTGGTCGGCCAGGTCATGCGCCGGATCGCGCCGTTCGTGATGCGGACCTGCGGGCGCGTGGCCGAGAAATCGAAGAACGGGTCGGACTCGATCTCGGCGAAGGCCGTCGCCTCCCATTGGTTGATGAGGAACTTGATCGCCCAGGTCGCAGCGCTGGCCGCGTCATTCCATCCGGCGAAGGCGCCGATGAGGATGGCGTGATCCAAGTCGGGAACCTCGGAGATGCGCGCGTACTCCATGACTGCCGCTGCCGTTCTGCTGAAAATATATGGGATGCGATGGGCGCGCCGATGGCTTCTTGACGACGGGAAACGCCTTCGCTCAGGAGATTGGTATAGTAATGAGTATACCATGTGCGGTGCCGCCGGCCCCGGCACGCGCGTGCTCAACTCGCGGCGGATCGCCCGCGCCTGACCGCCTTAGCCGTTCCGTTTCCGTTGCGTCGGTCTTCGTCCCGCTGCTCCACGTCCAGACCGGCCGATTCGGCATCCTGGATGGTGTAGCGATATCCCTGCTCCGTGAGGAAAAGCTGGCGATTCGCCGAGAAGTCCTGGTCGCGGGTATCGCGTGTGACGATGGTGTAGAAGTGTGCCGGCCGGCCGTCGGATTTCGGGCGCAGGAGACGGCCGAGGCGCTGCGCCTCCTCCTGGCGGGAGCCGAAGGTGCCAGAGATCTGGATGGCAACATTGGCGTCGGGTAGGTCGATGGCGAAGTTCGCCACCTTGCTCACGACGAGCCGCTTGAGGTCGCCGCGGCGGAAGCGGTCATAGAGCTTCTCGCGCTGCGCGTTCGCCGTTCGCCCGGTCAAGAGCGGCGCGTCGAGCAGGTCAGCCACGTACTTGAGTTGATCGAGATACTGACCAATGATCAGCACCTGATCATCCTTATGCGCGTCCGCGAGCTGCCTCGCGATGGACATCTTGAGGGGATTCTCGGCGGCCATGCGGTACTTCTCGCGCTCCTCGGAGAGCGCATAGGTCATGCGCTGATCGTCGGGCAGAGGGACGCGGATCTCGTGGCACTCGGCGGTGGCGATCCACCCCTGCCGCTCTAGCTCGCGCCAGGGCACGTCGAAGCGCTTGGGGCCGATGAGTCCGAAGACGTCCGCCTCGCGACCGTCCTCGCGCACCAATGTCGCCGTGAGGCCGAGCCGGCGGCGGGCCTGGATCTCGGCAGTCAGACGGAAGACGGGCGCCGGCAGCAGATGGACCTCGTCATAGACGATGAGGCCCCAAT
>CAYYCB010000217.1:0-5487 GCA_964469715.1 uncultured Ktedonobacterales bacterium
TCTCCCTATCCTGCATCGTAACCTGAATATTCCAGCAACTTGTCTGCCAAAATAACAAGCGCACAGATAGCGAGCCAGATTCGTAAGGGGCGCATCACGTGGGCCTTTCGCGCGCCCCGAAGAAACATCCCCGCGACGCGCGAAATGCGGCAGAACTGGCAAGCGGCGGCAACGTCTCCTCGACGGCCTCTGTCCTCCAATACGGGCCAGCCGGATTGACAGCCGGTCCGCACCATTCCTATACTGGGCCGCGTTCGCTGTGGATGCGGCGCGGCGCGAGAGGACGCGAGGAGAGGGAGCTATGAGGGGAGACGGCATGCCCCCGCGCCAGCCGCAACGGCGTGGCCTGCTCAGTGGCGCTCCCCAGGCCGGGCGTACGCTCGCCCCGCGCGGCTACCAGCGCAGCCGCGACCCCGACGACCCTTTCGCTCCGTATCAGGGCTACGGCAGCTCGCCGCGCACACCTGCCACCGCCGGCCCGCCGCTAACGGGCACGATGGGCCGTGTCCCCGCCGTGGGCACCTACACCTCCACCCACGTCCCGGCGCTCAAACACCTGCGCCTGGGCATCTCCATCTTCCATGACGGCAATCCCGGCCACCTCTGGCGCGGCGAGTTCTTCTCGCGATTGGGCGAAGCCGTCTTGAGCGTCGGCATCCTGATGTGGCTTGCCGCACTCACCTACTCACCGCTCGTGGTCGCGGGCGCGGTCGTCGTGCTGGGCCTTCCGTTCGTCCTCGCGGGGCCGCTCGCCGCGCGCTTCGAGAACGCCGAACACCCTGATCGCCTGCTCAAGTGGATTGGCCGGTTGCGTGCAGTGCTCGCGCTCAGCCTTGTCGTCATGCACTTCCGCACCATCCTTCCGCTGCTCTATGCCGTCCTCCTCGCGCTCTCGTTCCTCGGGCGCATCCGTGACTCCCTGCGCATCGCCACCATTCGCACCTGCCTCGCGCCTGGCGAGCCGGAGCACGTCGCCAACGACCTGCACCTCGGCTTCTCCGTCGCCTCCATTGCCGGCCCTCTGCTCGCCACCTTTCTCTACATTCTCAATGGCGAGCGCATCCTGCTCGTGAGCCTGGGCGCTGTCACCTTCTTCGCTCTCTGCGCCAACTCCGAGACATTCCTGGACGCGCTGCCTCAGAAGCGGCGCGCCTTCTTGCTCGCCACGCCCGACAAGGACGCCGAGCCTGAAGACGATGACCAGGGTGGCGAGGAGACGCTGAACTCGCCCTCGCCTCAGGAGCGCCGCGAGCATGCCCTCGCCGAGTGGTATCAACAGGGACCGACGCGCCCCGCCGAAGCCGCCTCCGATCTGCTTGCCGGCTTTGGCCTCGCCGGCACCGGCACGGCCTCCACCGTCTCTCTCTGGGCCACTTGCGCCCTCGCCCTCGTAGGCGGCGGCCTCGCCACGCTCGAAGTCTTCTACGTGCTCTTTCGCATCCGGCTTCCAGAGTTCTATCTCGGCCCACTCATCGCCGCGGAGAGCGCCGGCCTCATCTTTGGCATCCACCTCGCCAGTCTCATCATGCCGCGGCTCTGGCGTCTCGCGCTCTTTGGCGGCATCGCCGGGGCAGGGGTCGCCCTCGTGCTCATGTCGTGGCTCCCCCGCATGCCCATTCCGCTGCTGCTTGCCGTCGCGCTCGGCGCCGCGAACTCCCTGGCCATTGCCGGCACGCGCCACGCCCTGACGGACGGCTTCGACGGCGTCGAGCGCCGTGCCCTCTCCGCGGTGGAAGCCTGGGTCGCCGCCATTTGCGGCGTCGTCGGCGCCATCGTCTTTCCCATCTTCTACAGCGGCGCCTTTCTCTTGCCGCACGGCCAGACCGCACGGCTCCCGTTCCGTACCTACCCCATTGAGCAGCTTCTGCCGTTGATGGGGTTTGCCCTCGTCGCCGCCGCCGTCCTCTGCGCCATTGCCAGCCCGATTCTGCGACGACGGCGCGCCCTGGTTCGGGGCGCCGCATCCAACCTCAAGGGCACACGTGCCCGCCTCGCAAGCCTCGCCCTCAAGCGGCGTGGCTCCGCTGCGCACGAGGACGAGGACGACGATTGGGGTGAGACTGGCGCCTCCGAGTCGCTTGAGGCCTGGGACGATGAGGAAGACGACCGCTTTGCCGCCTCCGCATCGTACGACCGTGACGACTCCGGCTGGGGTGAGACCGGCTACCGGGATGCTGCCTACGACGAAGATGAGGGCTATGACGACCCGCGCGGCCGCAGCCAGTCGCGCGCCCCGCGCGGTGGCGGCTCCTCCGCCCGCAATCGCCGCGAGCGCTGGTAGCCACGCGATCCCACGGGCCGCTAAAGGGAGCTTCGCACGCTTCCCAGCCATGCTATACTGGCGCCAACCCGCGCGGGTTCTGCGTTTCATCGCCATTCAACGGAGAGGGGCGACCCCATGTCAACGGAGACTAGCTCTGACTCATCGGGCCTCACGCTCGCCGGAGTCGCCGCTCCCGCCCGCCGCCCACTAGGCCAGCTCGTCGCCATCAGCATCTTCTGGTTCGCCATCAACTTCCACTGGGCGGCGCTCCCTCTCCTCATCATTCCGAGCCAGATCTTCGGCCTTCTCCTACAATCAGCGCCGGGCACAAGCCTGAGCGAGCGTGCAAGCTGGGTGACGGACCAACGCCTCGCGTTGGCCGTCGCGCTGGTATCAGCCCCCGGCCTCGTCGTCGCTCTGCTCAGCAACCCCTACTTTGGCCTGCTAAGTGACCGCACCAGGAGCCGGTTTGGCAAGCGTAAGCCCTACATCGTCGTCGGCTCGCTCATCAACGTCGTCGGCATCGCAGTCATGGCTTTCGCGCCCGACACCTTCGTTCGTCCTGGCAGCGGCAGTCTCGTCACGCCTCCGCTCTTCGTCCTCATGGCTGGTCTTATCATCGTCCAGTTCGGCAGCAACGCCGCTCAGGCGCCCTTCCATGCCCTCCTGCCGGACCTCGTTCCCCAGGAACAGCGCGGCATCGCCTCTGGCATCATGGGGCTGGCCTACTGGCTCGGCACCATCATGGGTGTCCTGATTCCGACCCTGGTTGGCATCGACTCGAATGCGCTCAAGAGCGGCGCGCAGACCTACGCCAACTATCAGCATGGTGTCGTGCTCGCATACGGCGTGACCGCCTTGGTCCTGATGCTCATGGCGTTCCTGACGTTCGCCTTCGTCCGCGAGATGCCCTTGCGCGCGGCCAGCGCCCAGGCGGAAGCGAGCGCCTCCCGCAGTCTCCTCGTGACGCTGGCCGCCGTCATCGCCGTCGTTGTCGCCGCGGTGCTGATATTCAACGCGAACGTGGGACTCTCGCTCGACAAAGACACCCTGCAAGTCTTAGAGCTGGTCACGGTGGTCATCGCCGGTTTCGGGGCGGCCAAAGCCTTCCAGTTCCGCCCTCGGCGCAATCCCGACTTCACCTGGGTCGTGCTCACGCGCATGACGGTGATGATGGGCGTGTATATCGTCCAGTCGTTCATCTTCAACTACATGCTGTCTATCACTAACAGCAAGGACAACGCGAACGCCGCCACCACCACGTTCATCATTCTGCTGACCGTCGCCGCCACCGCCAGCACGCTCTTTGCCGGGTGGGCCTCCGACCGCATCGGCCGCAAGCGCATGGTCTACCTCTCTGGAACGTTCATGGCCGTCGTCGGCTTCGCCTTCATTCTCGCGCCTTACGTAGCGCCTGCCAGTGTGCTGCCGATTTCCTACGTGGCCGCCGCCATTTTTGGTCTCGGCTTCGGGGCCTACGTCAGCGTCGACTGGGCATTGGTAGCCGACGTCTTGCCTTCGCAAGACAACTTCGCCCGCGACATGGGGGTCTGGAATATCGGCCTGACGCTGCCGCAGGTCCTGGCCCTCGTCTTTGGGAGCCGTCTGATCGAGCTCGGCGCGTCCACCGGCCACCCGCAGCTCGGCTTCACATTCCTGTTCACCGGCTTTGTCGTCTTCTGCGCCCTCGGCACCGTGACCGTCCGCAACATCCGGGGCGTGGCGCGGTGACCCGTCTGGTTGCACGGTCCTTGCGAACGCATGAGCGAAGAGGAGTCATGGCAGCCGCCAGCGGCCTGTGCGCCTAGGGCAAACCTGAGTACAATGAGAGAGGTAGCCTCTGGGCGACGGCGAGGGCACGCGAGGGATGATGGAAGAGTTCGCGATAGACGATCAGCCTGACGAATACGCCGCGTTGGATGATCCGGTGCTGGTGATGACCGAGGCGCTGCGTCTCGTGGGGGAGCTGCGCCGCGCCGCGGACCGCCTGGGCGACGCGCTCGTGGCGGCGGGCCTCCCCGCGCGCCTCTGGCGTACCGAGGACGCATGGCTCCCCGACCTGCCTGGCGACCTGCCTGAGATTACCCTTGACACGCTGCTCACCCGCCTCGCCGAGTTCGCCGCCGACGGCGGGCCGCACGCTCTGCGCGAGGGCGCGGAGGGCATCAGCCACTTCTCCGATGAGACGCGTGTGCTCTACGAGGCCATTCGCCCGATACGCGCCTTTGCCCAGCGCCAGCGCATGCTCCCGGCGCGCGACCGTGGCGACCACCCCATGTGGCGCGCCCTCGGTGACGCCCGCGTCGGCACTCCGCTCGACCTCGCCACCAACTACCTGCGTGATCTCGATGCGCTGGCGCGGTTCATCGTCCCCCTCGCCGCCTCCGAATGGGATGCCGTCGAGGCGGCGCTCAACCCGGCGGCCAGGCCCGGACCTGAGGTAGTGCCGAACTCCGCATTCGCCCAGCCAGCGCTGCCCCAGGATTCCACCTCGGCGGTGCGCGCCGATGAGCCCCCGGCTCTGGCGGACGCGCCACCTCGCCCCTACAGGCGTCTCCGCGATTTTGTCTTATCCCGCCCGTTCACCGGCGCCAAGCCTGTGGCACATCCCCGGTGGGGTCCGCTCGCGCCGGTACGTGCGCTGGTGCTCACCCATCGCTGGATCGCCGTGGGCGCCGTCGCGGTGCTCCTGGCGATGGGCACGGGCCTGCTCACGCTCGCCGCTCGCGGCCAAGAAGGCCCCCTGCCTCCACCGAAGCTTTCTTACCTGAGTGCGACTCCCGCCAGCATCACCCTCGCCTGCTCAGGCGATGGCGCCACTGCCACTCTCACCATGAAAGACATCGGTAACATGCCTGAGGCATGGACGGTGCAACCGCAGCACGGCGTCGCGATCTCTTCATCGCACGGCACGCTCAATCCGGGCGCCAGCGTCACGCTCCGCGTGGCCGTCGCCGTGCCCCATCCCGCGACCGGCGCCCTCACCTTCGCCGATCAGGACGGCGCGCTCGCCGTTCCCTTCACCATCACCTGCGACAACTAGGGGCGCGATTCACCGCGGCGGGGACAGTAGGGCGGTAGGGGCGCCATCGTCACTGCATGCTGATGCCGCCGTCCACCGCAAGCGTCTGCCCAGTGATGTAGCCGGCGTCGGGCGAGCAGAGGAAGCTGATGGTCGCCGCGATCTCCTCGGCCGTGCCGTAGCGCTTGAGCGGCGTGATGTC
>CAYYCB010000218.1:0-2509 GCA_964469715.1 uncultured Ktedonobacterales bacterium
TATCTCCTGAGGGCTTCAGCCCGCCTCGCCCTGCGCCGGCAGTTTCACTGCCGCGCCCCCCTCTGCTCACACGAACGCCGGAGAGAGCCCTCGCCCTCCCCGGCGTCCACCTGAACCGAAACCCGTCTTGCGCTCGAGCTACCGCATCGCTAAGCGGCTTTACTGTCCGCCGCGCCGCGCCTCCTGCGCAGCAGCATCGCCGCAAGCACCACGCCCACAAGCAGCACTAGCGCAACGATGATCCCGATGAGCCATTTCGGCGGTTGCCCTGCCTGCGAGCCGCCCGCCACCGCTTGGCCGCTCGGCGTCAAGACCGTCACCGCCACGGAGGCCTTCGCGGTCAGCCCATCGGCGTTCGTCACGGAGACCGTCACGGTATGCTCGCCGGCCGGCAGGGCGTTTTGCAGCGTGAGCATCGCGCTGGTCTCCTGGAAGGTGTACGCCCCGTTATCCGCTGACCAGCGATACGTCAATCCCTTGGCGCCCTGCTGCGGGTCGAATGCCATCGCGGTGAAGGTGACGGGGATGGGAGAGGCATAGCGCAGCCCAGAAACGGGCGACGCGATCTCCACCTCCGGCGCCTTCGACGCCACCTGGATCGGACCCACCTGAGCGCTGGCGAAATTCATCCCGTCGCTCACCTCCACGTAGATCGTTCCCCGCGTACCGCCGGGCAGCTCATTGGCGTTGATGGTCAGGGATGTCCCGTGGACGTCGCGCGCCAGGGTCATCCGGGTTGTCCCGCCATCCGGCGAGTACTGCACTAGCGCGCTCAGCGGCAGATTGGCAGGGCTGCTGCTCGTCCAGCGAATCGTTTGCTGGCCTCCTGCTGCCCACGCTGCATCCCGCGTCGGCGACGTGATGGTGACGGTTGGCGGCTGGCCCGGAGCCGGATTGCTAAGCGAGCCTAAGACGGTAGAGCCATGCAGCAGGTCGATGCGCGCCAGACCTGACACCACCGGCACAGCTTCCCGGAAGTAGTAAGAGTGGCCGGCGTTCGGAGCATGCGTCTCTCGCTTGCTAGGCTCGAAGTTATGCACCAGCACCACGTTCCCGTTCGCGTCGTAACCCTGCAACGTATAAAGTTGCTCGGCGTCGTCTTCGTGGATCAGGTCGGTCAGCGGATGATTGACATCGACCTGATACACCGGCTCAAAGGTAACCTTGCCGTTCTCTGCGATGTTCCCAGTGATCGAAAGCGCGGGCGGATCATCGGTGTCGTAGTCGCCGATGCTCGTATTCCCGTACAAGATGCTGTAGGTGTACCACGAGACCCATTCGCCCGTATCGCAGCCGGGGCCGCCGTCCGAGGCCGACCCGCAGTTCTGGCCGTAACTCATGAAGTCATGTGCGTGCGGGGTCGCATTCGAGCTGTTATCTCCAGGCGGCAGGACATACCAGTTGTCGATGTCCGTCCCGAATGCGCCGATGCCCGCATGCGCAATCGGAAATGCGCCGCACTCGTCATCGCCCACGCCATTCTCGCAGCCCCAGTGGTCGAAGCCGATGTTGTGCCCCAATTCATGTGCCGCGTCAACATGCGAGACGTCGGACGACTTCAGCGTAAGATTTGGCACGTTGGACCAGGCGCCGTTGTGCCCAACCCCGCCGTATCCTCCTGTAAAGCTCGATCCGTTGTTCTCATTGGGACCGTAAAAGTTGGGGCACCGCGGATCCACCGGCAACAGCCCGAGGATGAATTCGTCTTCATCGTCCGCCAGATCCGTAACCGCGTTCAGGAGGGCACTCCTCGGGGAATACAGCGGGAACGGGGATGGCGAGATATCAAAGTCGAGGTAGCGAGTTGCCCCCCGATTCACGTGCATCGGATAGAACATGTTCAATATCCGAAACACCTCGTTGACCTGCGCGTCGCTGGCTACGCGCGCCTGAGACGGCGCTGTAGGATCGCTCGGGCTGAGCGTCTTGCCGTTATTAGCCCCACCGTCCGAGCAGGTGTAGCTGCCCGAAGCGCGCACAAGCACCACCGTGACGGTGATCGTCGGAGTTGGCTGAAAGTGCAGATGCAGCACCAGCAGGTTATTGTGCTGGCAATACCAGCCGGCGTCGCTGGTGCATTCTGGAACGGATTTCGTCTCGGGGAACCCCTTGTAGTGGCCGTCGTTGATCCTGATCGTGACGTCGAGATCCTGATTCGTGTAGCCCGGCGGGATCACGAAGTCCCAGGTCTTCGAGAGGTCGCCCTCCTCCTTCGTGAGCCCGGCAATGGCCAGGCTCTGAACGGTGATGCCGTTCAGATTCGCTGTCCTGGTCTTAGTTGCGGCATTGTAGGTATCGGGCGGCAAATTCTGCTCGAGGTCGCAGTCGCTGCTGCATCCCGCTTTGCGAACGGAGATGATGGCGGGTACGTTGGCGACCGATTTGGTCGCGTCATTGAAGTCCGCGTAGACACGCACGAGCGTCTGCTTCCCTTGCAGCAGCGGAATCGTGGGGTGGTAATCCACGTTGTAGCCATCCCAGGGGCCGGTCGTTACCGGGGTTGCGCAAC
>CAYYCB010000218.1:2609-5403 GCA_964469715.1 uncultured Ktedonobacterales bacterium
TGGTAATCCACGTTGTAGCCATCCCAGGGGCCGGTCGTTACCGGGGTTGCGCAACACATGCTCTGCCAGCCCGGATCAATCACCTGGGTCACCTCGAAGCCACCCAGGCGGATGTCGTCGGAGATGGGCGGTGCGGGTCGCGGCGTGAAGGTGAAGTGGACGATGCGCGTCGTAATCGTCGTCGTATCGAAATCGGCGGCCCGCAACGTCAGCGTGTTGAGCCCCGCCACTAACCCATCGGCGTTCGTGAGGTCGGCGCCCCCGCTGTAATCCGAAGCGTCCAGGCGCGAGAACCGCATCTCGCGCTCCGGCCCGCCGTTGATTTGCACGGTCAGGCGCTCGAGCGCGTCCTCCTGCACCACAACGTACAGTGTCCAATAGATCGCCTCGGGATATCCGCCGGTGACGGAGTCGCCGTCGGCAGGATTCGTGCTCTTGAAGATCGGTGGAACGTGTTCGCGCGGCAGCGGACTCAACGGCAGCGTAAACGCCAGGTTATCAATCTCCATGGGCACGCCGGCCACGGCGAATAGCGGCTGCCCGGCGCTCGGGCCTGTGCAGCCCACATACGCCACATCCATAGCCACGATCCGTGCGCCCGCATCGGCGAGAGTCAGGGACGTCTTGACCGGTGCGGGAGTAGACCGGGTACAGAAGGCGCTTGCCTCGCTGTGCGTCACCTCGGCGCCGGACGCGTCGAGACCCGTAATCCGCACGGTCGTACCACCCCCGGTGACCGTGCTGCCCACGCTGACCTGCACCAGCGTTTGCGGCTCATCGAAGACCATATGCAGGTCGCGGCAATGGAACTCGTGGTCGCAGATAGTTGTGGTGTTGGCGATGAGCGCCTGCGTACCCGAGGCGGTCCCTTCCGCCGGCACGCCGATCACGATCTGGTGGTCGCTGGTGTCACCGCCCACGAAGGTGACCCCGTCATACTGGTTGTATACCGGCGTATTAGGGCTCAAATCGTCAAAGTTCAGCAGCGTGCGTGAGCCAGGGCCGGCATGCGCGATAGGAGCGCCCAGGCCCGACACGAGCGCGAAGGCCTGGAAGACCACCGCGACCATCGGAACGATGCGCCACCGGGCGGATATGCGGTGTTTCATAGCGTCTGATCTCCTGTCATGCGGAATCGTGTCGAGCGGTCGCGGTGCCCCTTCGACGCCCAATCGGCTCCATAACGTCGTCGCGGGGTCAGGGTGCGCGGGCGGTTCATCCCATCGCGCCGAAGGGCGCGGCATATCCAAGCGATTAAGCGGTGGATACGTTGCGCCCAACCCTAACATAGTGGTGATGGCATTTCAATCAGGCGATGTGGCGTGCGCTTCCCTCCGTCGCGCCACTGCGGCATTCGTCTGCGTCACTGCACGATGATCGTCACGTTCATGCCCGGATGGACCGTGCAATAGATGTGGTAGGTGCCCGGCGTCGCGAACGGACCGATGGTGACGGTGTTGCCGCTGAGATCCACGTTCTTGATGACCGGCGCGCCCGGCTCCACGCTCGACGTGGCCTGATTGTTCGCGCTCCAACTGCCGTTCGCGAGCGTGTGGGGAATCGGCTCGTCGTCTAGGACGGTCAGGGTCTCGCCACTGTGGAGCGCGATGATGTCCGGTGCGAAAGTCGCCCCCACCAGATGGACGCTCTCAGTCCCCGCTTTGCGCGCAGTCGCGCCACTCGCGCCGCCTCGTCCGTCCGCCCGGCGCCGATTGCCCAGCCAAGCGCCGCCCGGAAGTTGTCGTGCCCGTGCTCCAGCCGGGCGAACCAGAACTCCTGCCCAGGACCGCCGATGAGCGCGGCTCCGTCTTCGGCGCGCAGGGCCAGGCGCGTCTTGCCGGTCCCGCCTACCCCCGTCAGCGTGACCAGGCGGCGCTCGCGCAAGAGGCGCGCGATCTCGCTGAGCTCCCGCTCGCGCCCGATGAAGCTTGAAACCGGCGCGGGCAGGTTGTTCCGGGGGCTGGCGGACTCAAGGTTCATGTGGCCCCTTTGCCCACTATAGGAAGTGGTGACAATGGCTGTGCTGGTTGTAGAGGTTCTGCGCCCGATAACTGTCCCCTGGTTCGCACGCATTCTAGCGCTTCTGCGGTCGTCAGCATAGAGTCTGGGCAGGAGCCAAGGGCGCCGGCCTTGACTCTGCGAATGGTGGGAGTGGCGCCAGAGCGTCGCGCCGTTCTCGTCAGCGAGCCTCCCATGATTCAAATCGGCACCTCCGGTTGGGACTATCCCCACTGGCTTGGGCGCTTCTATCCGCCCGAGCTGCCCCACCGCGACCAGCTCCCCTACTACGCCGCGCGCTTCGTCACCGTCGAGATCAACCGCAGCTTCTACCGCCTGCCGGACCGCTCCACCTTCGCCGCGTGGGCGGAACAGGTCGCCTTCCGACCGGACTTCTTCTTCGCCGTCAAGGCCAGCCGCTACCTCACGCACCTCAAGAAGCTCAAGGAACCCGCCGAGGGCCTGCGCCGCCTGATCGACGCCGCCGAAGGGCTGGGCGCGCGTCTCGGTCCGTTCCTCTACCAGCTTCCGCCCCGCTGGAAGGCCAACCCAGAGCGCCTCGCCGAGTTCCTAGGGATGCTGCCCAGGCGCTATCGTCATGCCTTCGAGTTTCGCGACCCCTCCTGGTTTGCCCCTGAGATCCTGCATCTGTTGGATGACAACGGCTGCGCGCTCGTCACTGCCGTCGGCGGGCCACACCACACGCCGCTCGACCTGCCCGGCGCCGGACCCTTCCGCTATCTGCGCTTCCACGGCGGCCTCTACGGCATCGGCTATACTGAGGGCGAGCTGGCGT
>CAYYCB010000219.1:0-5342 GCA_964469715.1 uncultured Ktedonobacterales bacterium
CCTTCAGGATTCACCGACAACCCAGACGAAATCGGTATCACTCAGCATGTTTGCGCACGAGCTCGACCAGGAGGTCGACGTCGAAGGGCTTGGCGATGTAGCAGTCGGCGCCGATCTCCGCGGCCCGGCTCGCCGAGTTGTGCGCCGCGGTCATGACGAGAATCGGGGCATGCGGCCCTGGCGTCTGGCGATAGGCCGCGACGAACTCCCAGCCGTCCATCACCGGCATCTTCATATCCAGCAAAATTAAGCGCGGCCGGTGTTGCTCCGAAAGTTCCAGCGCCTCTTGGCCGTTCTTCGCCACCACAACGTCGTATCCCTCGTCCATGAGAAGGAACTCGACCGAGCTCAAGATAATGTCGTCGTCATCCACGACGAGAATCGGCCGTTGATCCACGCGTTCCACTTCCTTGGCGCTCTCCTCGGCTCACTTCCGCACGTCCGCCATTCGGAGCGCCGTCGAGTGACCAGACGCCGCGTGGAGCGACCAGTAGCCCTCGCTGCCCCCGCGCCGGCGATCTCACCGCCGCGAGCGTGCACCATCTCATGCCGAGCGGACCTATCGTACTACACCTGTGCAACAGGCGTCGGCGCCTCCACGGGCGCATTCTCGATGGCGGCGTTCGCTTGCAGGGGCAGCGTGACCACGAAGCGCGTGCCGCCGTCGGGTGGGAACTCCGCGACGATCTCGCCCCCATGCAGCGCGACGATCTGCTGGCTGATGTAGAGTCCTAGCCCAAGCCCTGACCGATGGTCCTCGGCATGCGCCTGATAGAAGCGCTCGAAGATGGCCTTCCGCTTCTCCGGTGGGATGCCCAGCCCCCGATCTCGCACGGCCACCCGCGCATACTCGTCGTCGTCTCGCTTCACCTCCACGTCGATCTGGCCGCCGTCCGGGCTGTATTTGATGGCGTTGTCGAGCAGGTTGCTCACCACCTGCTCGATGGCGACCGGATCAACCTCGGCGACGGTGCCTGGGTCCGCGGCCAGAACGAGGGCATGCTTGTTCGTGCGGGCGCTGAACGCCGCCACAAGCCGCTCGGCCACCGCGGCCAGGTCGGTCTCTCTGCGATCTGGCGCCAGTTTATCTTGATCGAGCCGCGACACGTCGAGTAGCTGCGCCATGAGGCGCGTGAGTCTCTCCGCCTGCTGGTCGATGACGCGCAGCCCGTCGCCGAGCCAGGGCGGCACCTCCACATCCCATTTCTGCAGCCGCCGGGCGATGATCTGCGCCGTGGCGCGCAGCCCCGTTACCGGCGTCTTTAGCTCGTGCGCCGCCACCGAGAGGAACTCGTCCCGCGCCTGGGTCGCCGCTTCCGCCGTGAGGCGGGCTTCGCGCTCGCGCGCCGTGGAGGCCGCTAGCGCCGCGGTCCGCTCCTCGACGCGCCGCTCCAGGTCACGGTTTAGCTCCTCTAGCTGCCACGTCTTGCGGAATAGCTCGGCGAAGACGCTCACCTTGGCTCGCAGGATCTCAGGGATCACCGGCACGGGGATGTAATCCACCGCGCCGACTTCGTAGCCCTTGAGCCGGTCCAGGTCCGTCAGGCGCACAGCGGAGACGAAGATGATGGCCGTCTTCTGATAGCGCGGATGCTGGCGGATCATCGCCGCCAGCTCGAATCCGTCCATCTCCGGCATGCTCACGTCCATCAGGACGACGGCAATCTCGGTCTTCAGCAGATGCTCAAGCGCTTCCGTCCCGGAGGTGGCCTTGATCAGGTTCACTCCCAGGTCCGCGAGGATGGCCTCATAGGTGAGCAGCTTTGATTGCTGATCGTCCACCATGAGGATGTTGACGCGTTCGCTCGTGCTCATTACTTCTCTCCGGGTGTGCGCGGGTGTAGGCCGGGCCTCCGAAGTGTACCGCACGCTTTAGCGATGCAGCCACATCCGCAGCGCAGACAACAGTTGCTCGGTATTGACCGGTTTGGCGAGGTAGTCAGACGCCCCCGCCTCCAGACACTTCTCACGGTCGCCTTTCATCGCCTTCGCGGTGAGCGCGACGATGGGCAGCCGGCGGAGCGCCGGATTCTGCCGTATCACTTGCATGGTCTCATAGCCGTCCATCTCCGGCATCATGATGTCCATCAGTACGATGGCTACGTCCGGAGTGGATTCGAGCGTCGCGATGGCCTCGCGGCCCGTGCCGGCGGTCAGCACCGCCATGCCGCGGCGCTCCAATACGCTGCTGAGGGCGAAGATGTTGCGGACGTCGTCGTCCACCACCAGCACCTTCTTGCCCATCAGGTCGTCGTCGGAGCTGTGCAGCCGGTCGAGCAGCTTCTGCTTCTCCGCCGGCAGGTCCGAGACCACGCGATGCAGGAACAGCGACGTCTCGTCCAGCAGCCGCTCTGGCGACTCGACCCCCTTGACCACCACACTGCGGGCCAGTGTATGCAGTTGGGCGTCTTCCTCAGGCGAGAGCTGCTTGCCGGTGAAGACCACCACCGGCACATCGCGTAGGCCGTCGTCGTCGCGCAGGCGCTCCAGCACCTCGAATCCCGACATGTCGGGCAGGCGCAGGTCGAGCACGACGCAATCGAACGGTTGCGCGCGGAGGGCGTCAAGCGCCTCCGCGCCCGTGCTGGCGGTGTCGATCTCGATATCGTCGTGCCCGAGCAGCTCCGTGATGCTGAGCCGCTCGGCGGCGTTATCCTCCACGACCAGCAGCCGTTTACGGTTCGACGTCGCGTAGTTCTTGATCCGTGTCAGGGCGGATTCGAGTCCCTCGGTCGTCGTTGGCTTGGTGACGAAGGCGTATGCCCCGCGAGCCAGGCCGTGCTGTCGGTCTTCGTCCAGCGTCACGATCTGGACGGGGATGTGGCGCGTGGTCGGGTCCTGTTTCAGGTGGCTGAGCACCGTCCATCCCAGCATGTCCGGCAGGAACACGTCCAGCGACACGGCGGTCGGGCGGAACTCGCGCGCCAGCGCGAGCGCTTCGTGGCCTCGCATCGCCACGAGCACCTTGAATCCCTTGTCGCGGGCCAGATCGACGAGGATGTGGGCGTAGTAGGGATCGTCCTCGACGATCAGTAGCACCGCATCGCCGGGCTCCAGATGGTCGCGGTCGTCTGTGATCGTCACCAGCTCCGCCGGGCGTTCCGGAAGCCGTATGGCGCTCAGGCCACCGGCGCGACGCGTCGATGTGCCCTCGCTCTCGTCGGCGCCCGGTACGTCAGCGGCGGTCACTTTGACTACCTCAGTTGGCAGGGAGGGACCGAGATAGGTCTGAGGCAGATAGAGTATGAAGGTGCTGCCGACGCCCGGCGTGCTGCGTAGCTGGATCTCACCGCCGAGCAGATTGGCAAGCTCGCGGCTGATGGCCAACCCCAGGCCGGTGCCGCCGAACCGGCGGCTCGTGCTGGCGTCGGCCTGCTGGAAGGCCTCGAAGATGATCTTCTGCTTCTCGGGCGGGATACCGATGCCGCTGTCGGAGACCTCGAAGGCCACCACGTTCGCCGCGCCCTTCAAGACCGGATGCTCTGTGCTCCAGCCCGTGCCGACGGCGGAGACGTTCAGGCGCACGCCGCCTTGCTCGGTGAACTTGAAGGCATTGGAGAGCAGATTCTTGAGCACCTGCTGCAGGCGCTTGGAGTCGGTGACCATGCTGCGGCCAAGGTGCGGATCGACATGAACCTCGAAGGCGAGCCGGCGATTGTCGGCCTCGTGGCGGAATGGGCGTGCCACCATGTCCAGCAGGTTGGTGATGGGGATCTCCTCGGCGTCCACGGAGACCGTGCCCGATTCGATCTTCGACAGGTCGAGGATGTCGCTAATCAGGTTCAGCAGGTCTGTCCCGGCGCCGTGGATCGTACGCGCGAATTCAACCTGCTTGGGCGTGAGGTTGCCGTCAGGATTCTCGCCAAGCTGCTGACCCAGGATCAGGATGCTGTTAAGCGGTGTGCGCAGCTCGTGCGACATGTTGGCCAGGAACTCGGACTTGTACTTGGAAGTCAGCGCCAGCTCGGCGGCCTTCTCCTCAAGTGCGCGTCGCGCCTGTTCGATCTCCTGGTTCTTGCGCTCCACTTCGACGTTACGCTCGGCCAACTGCTGCGCCTTCTGCGCTAACTGTTCGTTGGTCTGCTGCAACTCCTTCTGTTGCGCCTGAAGCTCCGCGGCCAACTGCTGCGACTGTTTGAGCAGGCCCTCCGTCTGCATGGTGGCCTCGATGCTGTTGAGCACGATGCCGATGCTTGAGGTCAGTTGTTCGAGGAAGGCCAGATGCGAGGCGGTGAAGGAATTGAGCGTGGCTAGCTCGATCACCGCCTTCACCTGATCCTCGAAGAGCACCGGCAGCACCACGACGTTGCGCGGGACGGCCTGGAACAGTCCTGAGCGGATCGGAACGGTATGCTGCGGCAGGTCGTTGAGCACGAGGCTGCGCTTCTCGACGGCGCACTGCCCAAGCAGACCGTCGCCAAGCTGTAGCTGCTGGGCATGCCCGTCCGTGGCGTCGTCGGCGAAGGCCGAAAGCAGCCGCAGGTGCGGCGTCTCCTCCGGCTCCGCCTCCATCTGATAGATCACGCCCTGATGGGCGTTGACCAGCGGCGTCAGCTCCGAGAGCAGCGTCCGGCCGACGGTGGAGAGGTCGCGCTGCCCCTGCAGCATGCCGGTGAAGCGGGCCAGGTTCGTCTTGAGCCAGTCCTGCTCGTTGTTCCGGTCGGTGGTGAGCCGGAGGTTGTCGATCATCGTGTTGATGTTGTCTTTGAGCTCGGCAAGCTCGCCGCGCGCCTCCACCTGGATGGACCGGGTCAGGTCGCCTTGCGTGACGGCGGTCGCCACTTCGGCGATGGCGCGCATCTGGTTGGTGAGGTTGGCGGCCAGCAGATTGACGTTGCCGGTCAGGTCCTTCCAGGTGCCGGCCGCTCCAGGGACGTTGGCCTGGCCGCCGAGCCGGCCTTCTACGCCGACCTCGCGCGCCACCGTCGTCACCTGATCGGCGAAGGTGGCCAGCGTATTGGTCATGTTGTTGATAGTCTCGGCGAGCGCCGCGACCTCGCCCTTCGCGTTCACCGTCAGCTTCTGCTTCAGGTCGCCGTTCGCCACGGCGGTCACGACCTTGACGATGCCGCGCACCTGCTCCGTCAGGTTGTTGGCCATGACGTTGACGTTGTCCGTCAGGTCCTTCCAGGTACCCGCCACGCCCGGCACCTGCGCCTGGCCGCCAAGCTTACCTTCGGTGCCGACCTCACGCGCCACGCGCGTCACTTCGGCGGCGAAGGCGTTGAGCTGGTCGACCATCGTGTTGATCGTGACCTTTAACTCAAGGATTTCGCCCTTCACGTCGACGGTGATCTTGCGGCTGAGGTCGCCGCGCGCCACCGCCGTGGTCACCTCGGCGA
>CAYYCB010000220.1:0-5303 GCA_964469715.1 uncultured Ktedonobacterales bacterium
GCTGCACGATGTGGATCAGATGTCCTCGTTCTTCAACATCATCCACCAGGATCCCATACTCTCGACGGTAAAACTGATCGCCGAGCCGTGGGACGTCGGCGAGGGCGGCTATCAGGTCGGTAATTTCCCTGTGCTCTGGGCCGAGTGGAACGGCAAGTACCGCGATACGGTGCGCAAATATTGGCGCGGCGACGAGGGGCAGACCTCGGAGCTGGCCTTCCGCCTGACGGGGAGCAGCGACCTCTACCAGGACGACGGGCGCCACCCCAACGCCAGCATCAACTTCGTCACGGCCCACGACGGTTTCACCCTCGCGGACCTCGTCGGCTACAACGACAAGCACAACAAGGCGAACGGCGAAGATAATCGCGATGGCGCCAACGACAACCACTCATGGAACTGTGGTGTGGAGGGGCCGACCGACGATCCGGAGGTGCTGGCGTTGCGCCGGCGACAATGGCGCAACTTCTTCGCGACAATGATGCTCTCGCAGGGCGTGCCGATGATCTGTGGCGGCGACGAGATCGGCCGCACGCAACGGGGCAACAACAACGCCTACTGTCAGGACAACGAGCTAAGTTGGTACGACTGGGACTTTGACACTGAGCGGCGCAACCTGCTCGACTTCGCCCGCCGCATGATCGCGCTGCGCCGTGTCCATCCCAGCCTGCACCGCCGCAAGTTCTTCCGCGGCCGGCGCATTCGTGGTTCGGAGGTGAAGGACATCACCTGGTTGCGCGCCGACGGCGCCGAGATGACCGACGAGGAATGGGATACGGGCTGGGTGCGCACGCTGGGCATGCGACTGGGCGGCGGCGCCATCGGCGAGGTGGACACGCGCGGCGAGCCTGAAACCGATGAGACGCTGCTCGTGCTGCTGAACGCCTACGGCGCGTCGGTGCCGTTCGTTCTGCCTGACGCGCCGGATGGGCGCTGGCGCGTGCTCGTGGACACGTTCGTAGCAAGCCCCGACCCAGGTACGCTTTCGCCCGCCAAGCCAATCTACGGCGCTGGGGAACAATATCCGCTCGCCGCACGCTCGCTCGTGGTGCTCTGCCATGTCGGCTGAGCAACGCGAGATGCGCGCGACCTATCGCGTCCAGCTTCGCGCAGACTTCGGGTTCGATGCGGCGGCGGCCCTCGCAGACTATTGGGCGGAGCTAGGCGTCAGCCACCTCTACTGTTCCCCCATCTTGCAGGCTGCGGCTGGTAGCGCCCACGGCTACGACGTGGTCGATCCGCGCCGCGTGAATGCTGAGCTTGGTGGTGCGGAAGCCTTTGCCCGCCTCACCGCGTCGCTTGCCGGGCGGGATCTCGGCCAGGTGCTCGACATTGTGCCCAACCACATGGCCATCGGTGGCCGGGAAAACGCGTGGTGGTGGGACGTACTCGAGAACGGGCCGGCGAGTCCCTACGCCCGCTACTTCGACGTGGACTGGGTGCCGCCCGAGGTGAAGCTACGCGATACCGTGCTGTTGCCGATCCTCGGCGACCACTACGGCCGGGCACTCGCGGCTGGCCAGTTCCGGCTGCGACGCGACGGCGGAACGTTCACCGTCGCCTACTTCGAGCACGAGTTGCCGCTGGCGCCGCGCTCGCTCGATACACTGCTTGCGGCGGCGGCTGAGCGCGCTGGTTCGGACGAGCTGGCCTTCTTGGCCGGCGCTTTCGGCCAGCTTCCGCCACCGGCGCTGGCGCGCCGCGAGAGTGACCATCGCCGCCACCGCGACAAGGCAGTCTTGCGCGGGCTGTTGGAGGATCTCTGCCGGCGCGACCTTCGCGTCGCTGACGCGATTGACGCGACGCTGGCCGAGATCGGCGCCGATCCTCAGCGGCTAGATGACCTGCTAGAACGCCAGAACTATCGCCTCAGCTTCTGGCGCGCGGCCGAGCGCGAGCTAGGCTATCGCCGGTTCTTCGACATCAATTCGCTCGTCGGCATGCGCAGCGAGGACCCCGCCGTCTTTGCCGATACGCATGAGCTGGTGCTGCGCTGGCTTGGCGATGGCTTGCTCGACGGCGTGCGCGTGGACCACATCGACGGCCTGCGCGACCCGGCGGCTTATCTTGCGCGGCTGCGCGAGCACGCCCCAGATGCCTGGATCGTCGTCGAGAAGATCCTCGAACCGGGGGAGCGGCTGCCCGCCGCATGGCCTGTTGCTGGAACAACTGGCTACGACTTCCTCAATCTGGCAGGCGGGTTGTTCGTGGACCCGGCCGCGGAGCAATCACTCACCGCGTTCTATGCCGACTTCACCGGCCAGCCGACCGACTATTCGGCGATGGTGCGCGAGAAGAAGCTGCTCGTCTTGCAGACGGCGCTCGGCAGCGACGTCAACCGTCTGACCGCACTGTGGCTGGAGATTTGTCAGCGGCATTGGCGCTACCGCGACCTCACACGCCACGAGCTGCACGAGGCGCTGCGCGAAGTCATTGCCGCCTTCCCGGTCTATCGCACCTACGTCCGCGCGGACCAGCCAGACGCCGCAGCGGCCGTGCGTGAGGAGGATCTGCGCATCATCGTGGAGGCGGTGGAGTCTGCGCGGCGGCAGCGGCCGGACCTGGATTCGGACCTGTTCTCTTTCCTGGGTGATCTGCTCTTGCTGCGCGTGCGCGGTGACCTCGAAGCTGAGCTAGCAATGCGTTTTCAGCAGTTGACCGGCCCGGCCATGGCAAAGGGCGCGGAGGATACCACCTTCTATTGCTTCAACCGGCTCGTCTCGCTCAACGAGGTGGGCGGCGACCCTGCGCGCTTCGGCGTCCCACTAGAGACGTTCCATGCCGCCTGCGCCAACGCGCAGCTCCACTGGCCGCGGACGATGCTCGCCACCTCGACCCACGATACCAAGCGCAGTGAAGATGTCCGTGCCCGTATCAGCCTGCTCTCCGAGATCCCGGAGCAGTGGTGCGACGCGGTACGACGGTGGTCAACCCACAACGAGCGGCACCGGCGCGACGACTTCCCCGACCGCAACGCGGAATATCTGCTCTACCAAACGCTGGTCGGCGCGTGGCCGCTCGATGTTGAACGTGCCGCCGCCTACATGGAGAAGGCCGTGCGCGAGGCCAAGCTGCATACCTCGTGGACCGAGCCAGACGCGGCGTACGAGCAGGCGCTCCGGGCCTTCGTGGAGGGCGTGTTGGCGGACGACGAGTTCCAGGCCGATCTGCGCGGCTTCGTAGCGCCGCTGATCGAGCCGGGATGGGTCAGCGCACTCTCTCAAACGCTGCTCAAGCTGACCGCGCCGGGTGTGCCCGATCTCTACCAGGGCGCTGAGCTATGGGACCTGAGCCTGGTGGACCCCGATAACCGCCGCCCGGTGGACTATGAGCTGCGCCGGCTGCTGCTGCGCGAGCTCGCGGGCGCCGAGCCTGAGGCGATCTGGGCGCGGCGCGACGACGGCTCGCCCAAGCTGTGGACGATTCAGCGGGCGCTCGCGCTGCGCGGCCGGCGTCCCGATCTCTTCGGAGAGCGGAGCACATACCTGCCGCTCACCGCACATGGGGCGGAGGCCGGCCACGTGGTCGCGTTCGTCCGTGGTGGAGGCGCGGTGACCATCGCGCCGCGGCTCGTGCTCGGTGTGCGTGGCGACTGGGCTGACACGGCGCTGGAACTGCCTAGTGGCACGTGGCGCAATGAGATGACCGGCGACGTGGTTGCCGGCGGCGAGGTGGCGCTCGCCGAGGTATTGCGACGGTTCCCTGTGGCGCTGCTCTCCAAGGAGGAAGTGATCTCGTGACCCTTTTCCGCGTGTGGGCGCCCTTCGCGCATGCCGTCGCGGTTCGCGTCGCCGACATGGACATCTCGATGGCACCGATGGCCAGCGAAACCTCCGGCGCTAGCGGCTGGTGGGTGGCGGACGTGCCGGCGGCCGGACCCGGCGTGGACTATGCCTTCGTGCTCGACGGCGGCGAGCCACTGCCCGATCCACGCTCGCCCTGGCAGCCGGCGGGCGTCTTTGGCCCCTCGCGTGTCGTGGACCACGCCTCCTTTGTCTGGACCGACGCCCACTGGAACGCGCCGCCGCTGTCGTCAGCTCTGATCTACGAGGCGCACGTAGGCACGTTCACGCCGGAGGGCACCTTCGATGCGGCCATCGGCAAACTAGACCATCTGGTAGACCTCGGCGTGACCCACGTCGAGTTGATGCCTGTCAACCAGTTCCCCGGCGCACGCGGCTGGGGCTACGACGGCGTGGATCTCTACGCGCCGCAGAACGCCTACGGTGGCCCTGACGGCCTGAAGCGCCTGGTGGACGCCTGCCATGCTCGCGGATTGGCCGTGCTGCTGGACGTGGTCTACAACCACCTCGGCCCCTCAGGCAACTTCCTCGGCCGCTTCGGTCCTTATTTCACCGACCGCTACACCACGCCATGGGGTCCAGCGGTGAACTTCGACGGGGCGGAGAGTGAGGAGGTGCGCCGCTTCGTCTGCGACAATGCGCTGATGTGGCTGCGCGACTACCACCTCGACGGCCTTCGGCTCGACGCGGTGCATGCCATCCTTGACACGTCCGCGGTCCACATCCTCGAACAGCTCGCCGGCGAGGTGGACGAGTTGAGCGCGCACCTCGGGCGCGGCCTGTCGCTCATCGCCGAGAGCGACCTGAACGATCCCCGCCTCATCCGTCCGCGAGAGTGTGGCGGCTACGGACTAGACGCGCAGTGGAGCGACGACTTCCATCACGCGCTGCACGCGGCGCTGACGGGCGAGCGCTCAGGCTACTACGCCGACTTCGGGCCGCTGGCAGACCTCGCGCATGCGCTCGAATGCGCCTATGTCTACGACGGACGCTACTCGCCACACCGGAGGCGGCGCCATGGGCGACCGGCCAGTGGGCTGCCGGGCTACCGCTTCCTCGGCTACCTGCAAAATCACGATCAGGTGGGCAATCGTGCGAGGGGCGAGCGCAGCGCGGCCCTGATGCCAGCGGGGCGTCTCAAAGTCGCCGCGGCGCTCATCTTCTCCGCGCCGTTCGTGCCGATGCTCTTCCAGGGTGAGGAGTGGGCCGCCTCGACGCCCTTCCAATACTTCACCGATCACCAGGATCCCAGCCTGGCGAGGGCCGTGTCCGAAGGGCGGCGCTCCGAGTTCGCCGCTTTCGGCTGGGACCCCGCCGACGTGCCCGATCCCCAGGCGTCGGAGACGTTCGCGCGCTCCAAGCTGAATTGGGGCGAGCGTGACCGCGAGCCGCACGCCGATCTGCTCCGCTGGCATCGCGCGCTGGCGCGGCTCCGCAGGTCGCATCCAGCGCTCACGGATGGCCGGATGGACCGCGTGCGGGTGAGTTACGACGAGGCGG
>CAYYCB010000221.1:0-5291 GCA_964469715.1 uncultured Ktedonobacterales bacterium
CTCACATCGGGATGAAGACCCGCAGGTAGTAGTTGTTCGGATTCTGCACGCTAACGTCCACGCGATAGCTTGGGTTACTACCGGTCGTCGCGCTGAATCCGCTCGCCGAGGCGTTGGAGATCGCGTAGCCGTCGTTCTGCATCGCCTGCTCAAGGAAGCTGACGACAGTTGCCTGCGTGCCGGCGCTGCAGAAGTAGACGTACGTCGAGCCGGCCGTCCCGCCCCCCTGGAACGTGCTGACGCGCGTGCCCGGTGGCATGAGGAAGTGATAGGTCGGATTGCTCGAGCTCGCGTTGTTCCCGTCCTCGTAGAGCGTGTACTTCGGCATGCCCGCGTAGTACTGCGGATCGTTGAGGCAGGACGGCGCGGCGATGGTGGCCACCTGCAAACGGAAGGTGGTGTAGCCCCCGCTGTGGCCGGCGAATTGATCCACCCCCACGAAAGTGAAGGGATTGGCCGTCCCGGCGTCGTTCACGCAGGTGTGGCCGCTGCTACAGGAGTCGAGATACGCGAAGTTGGTGGGATCGGGGAACAGATTGTTCGGCGTCCAGCCGACGTGCACGAGGTAGCCGATGGTCGAGGTCGGCGTGGCCGACTGCGTGAGGATCCCCCCGTCGATTGCCGACTCGGCGCCCGGGAAGCACATCGTATAGGATTGCACGGTGTACTGGCCCTGCCCTCCGCCTGTCGCGGTCGCGGCACTTATATAGGTCCCGGAGGGTACTTGCAGGCCCGACACCCCGCTCACACCCTGGAAGAGCGTGGCGCCAGGGACAAGCTGCGCGCAGGGTGGCAGCGGTGTCGCGGTGGCTGCGGGGGTGCTGGTCGGCGGTGTCGAGTTGTGTGCGCCGGCCGGGCTGCTACAGCCAGCCAGCGCCAGGACGATCACGAACGATGAAAAGACCAGGAGTTGACGCGCGGAAGCGACGAAGCGCATGCTGTGCTCCTCGGCGGCCGGGTGCGGTGGGTCGTCGCGGACGCGAAAGCTTCGTCCGCGAGGTTGCGTGGATTCCCGGCCATTACCGCCTGCCTCTCACTGTACTCGCGTTGGCCGGTCGCGTCAGTGAATTGGGACACATGGGGCGGATCAGCTTCACGCGCGCCATGTGTGGTTGGATACCGATCCGGCGGAAACCATAGAGCGCCGTATCCGTAGCCTGCCGCGCCGGATGGGAGCGCACGTTGTCGCTGGATAGGAGGTCAGTCCAGGGGTTCAGTGGCCCCTCGTGCTCGCCGATGTTCGGCTCTCGACGGCCAGGGACACCCTGGAAATGGGCACTCCTGGCCGTCGAGTGTTGATGCCTGCTATTGGTGCGTCCAGAACTGGAAGTTGTAGAGGCCGAACGCGGAGAGCAGCGGGTTAATGCCCACACTCGTCAGCACGGCGTCGATGGCGTTGCGCAGGGCATTGGTGAGTGACGAGTCGCGCGAGAGGATGAGGAAGATCAGGATGACGCTGAACGCGCCAACGCCGTATGCCGCTGCCTGGACGTTGCGCGGCAGCCAGGGCGCGATCACACCGAAACCATCTAGCGGCGGGATCGGCAGCAGGTTGAGGATGATGGAGAACGCCTGGAACAGCGCCAGCGCGGCGAGCGCCGCCGCCAGATAGACCTGGTGATCCACCACGCCGAGCTTGAAGATGACGCCGATGATCGCCAGACAGAGCAAATTCATCAACGGACCGGCCAGCGAAATGGCGCTCTGCCAGGCGCGATTACGCACGAGGTCGCGCCGCACATATACCGCGCCGCCGGGCAACGCGATGCCGCCTGCAATAATAAAGAGCAGCGGGAGAACGATGCTGAGTAGGGGATTGACGTAGCGCAGCGGGTTGAACGACAAGTATGAGCGCGTGCCGTCACTGTGATCCCCGCCGAGGTAGGCTGTGGCCGCGTGGGCGAACTCATGCAGGCAGAGGCTGAACACCCAGCCCGTCGCCACCAATCCTAGCGTGCCGGGGCCGCGAAAATTTGGATCGCCCTTCACCAGTGTGAAGACGAAGAAACCCATGACGACGAAGAAGCCGAGCACGATCTCCCAGCGCACATGGGCCGCGATGGCGCGCAGCGGATTGGGCGAGCGTCGCGGATCGCCATACCCCAAGACCTGCGAGCCGTAGGATCTATATTGATTGTTGTAATCGAACACACAAACCTCTTATCGCCGGACGAACCGCTTGAATATGCGGTCCAACGCCACCACGTCATCGGTCCCGAGGAAGCGCGAAAAACCGAAATAGGCCACGCCCGCCGCCACGACCGCCGCACCGACGCGCACGATCTCGCGCACCGTCTCGGAGACCGAGGTGGAGCGGTATGGCAGCAGCACGACACCTAGCCGATAGACGAAGAGCGCCGCCAACGCGGCGACGACGCTTGCCGCGAAGACGTTGAGCATAAATGCGCCCAGGCCCTTGATATCCAGGCCGCCGAGCTTCGGGCGCAGCAACAGCAGCAACACAAACGCCTCGCCCATCGAGCCGAGAGACGTCGCCAGCGCCAGGCCTCCAGCGCCCATCGGTTGCAGCAGTATGATGCTCAGAGCGATCACAAACAGGAACTGGAGCACGCTCACCTCGACGGCGGTGCGGCTGTCGTGCAGCGCGTAGAAGCTGCGCGTAAGGATCTCGACGAGCGAGAGACCGAGCAGGCCGATTGAGAAGAAGATGAGCGGTCGCGAGATCAGCGGCACCGTCGCCGGGTCGAAGCTGCCATGCGCCAGGAAGAGTCGCGTGATCGGGTCCGCCAGCACAATCAGCCCAAGCGCCGACGGCACCGCCAGCCACGCGACGCCCTTGACCATGCGCAGAATGATATCTCGGAGTCGCTGCCACTCTCCAGCCGCGGCGAGCGCCGCGAACGTCGGGAAGGCTGCCTGCGACACCGCCATGCCGAAGACGCCAATCGGCAGCATCACCAAAGTGAACGCCGTCACGTAGCCGTAGATCGCGCCCTCCGTACCGAGCAGGCCGAGCAGATCGCGGTTGACGTAGATCGAGATAAAGAGCAGCGCGGCATTGAAGATACGCGGCAGCATCAGCCGGAACATCTGACGCACGCCAGGATGGAAAATGTCGAAGGTGGGTGTGTATTGCATCCGCGCCTGCGCCAGCCCTGGCACCTGAATGGCGAACTGCAGCACGCCGCCCGCGACGACGCCCCATGCCGGCCCATTGATGCCGAGGTTGCCGCCGAATATATGCGTCTTCTGATCGAGCAGCGTGGCCGCGATGCCGCCGATGAGGCTCACCGTGTAGATGACCTGGCCGATGGCCGGCAGAACAAAATGCTGCCGGGCCTGGAGGATGGCGATGGTCACGGTCGCGCCACCCAGGAAGATCGGCTGCAGCAGCATGATGCGGGTCAGGCTGACGATCATCGGGCCCTCGCATTTGGGACCCGGGCAATTGACGACGAAGTATGAGTGCAGAGTGAGCTGGAGGAAGGGTTCGGCAAAGACGAAAGCCAGCGCCGCGAGCGCCGTCAGCGCCAGCATGGAGAGGTTCAGCGCGGCGCTGGCGATATGCCATGCCGCCTCTCTGTCACGTTTCTCGATGAGATAACTGGTGAAGACGGGAATGAAGGCCGAGGCCAGCGCGCCGCCCGCGACAATGCTAAAGATGGTATCGGGCAGCGTAAAGGCGTTAGTAAAGGCGTCGGCCTGGTAGGTCGCGCCGAAGGCATAGGCAAAGAGCGACGTACGGAATAGGCCCAGCACGCGACTCACGAGCAGCGCCGCCGTCACGATGGCCGTCGCGCGTACCAGATTGCCCGCGCGTAGCGCCCGTATCTGCGCCGAGGGCTGGTCGTCCACCCCGACACCCGCCCGCTCGACCGCCTGCCCTGCCCGCGGCGCGCGGATCCCCTTGCTCCACGACGCGCCGGGCGCAAGCTGTACGATTGCCGGAATGCGTCCCGTACCGGACATGTCGTTGAAATTGACGCTCGGGTATGACTGCGAGATCGCCGCGTCATACTCCCAGTTGAAACTGTCGCTGGGCTGCTCTGCCTCCGTGGGTGGCGTCACCGCCGGCAGTCGCGTGCTGTCGATCTCCCACGGAGGGTTGACGTCACGGTCGTCCGGCCAGAGCTTCTGCGGCGTCTGCGGCTGAGCCGACGACGCCGGCTCCTGGCCGCGCGGCGGCTGCGGATATTCCGGGGCGCTGTCGGCGGGGAAGAGAGGACGCCGGGACTCCTCGGCGGCGGCGCGCTGCTGGCGCGTGCGCTCGGGATCGAACGAATCCGGCCGTCGCTGCATAATGGTGGCGCTCCCTCCCTGGCGTTCTGGTCGCGGTTGAGTCGCACGCATGATACCATTCGCCATCCCGCCGCACAACGCGTCTAGGAACCCGGGCGGTTGGTATCGAGCACAGCGCGCGGACGGCTGTCTGGCCGCGCAATCGCGCAATCAAAGCCCACTCGACGGGAGATGCCAGCACCGACGGACACCTCTCGGTCGCGCCGTGCGGACCTCCACCAGCGATCACGATCAGACGCAGGCGGCGCGCCCAAATCGCCGCTCAGATGTTTACTAGAGATGTGAGCTACTCTATACTAGTCCTGCTCCATCCATGTGATACGCTGGGAAACGTGGCGGCATCCGGTGCGGTGTAGCGCATGTTGGCATGCCAGATGCCAAAAGGCCAGCGTGAGGCCACAACACGCTCGGCTGCCGCTGATACCCCTAGGGGCGCAGCGATCAGGATCGAGCGACGGACGCCAGGCATGATGGCGCAAGCATGGTGGCCGAATTCAGGAGGGGCGGATGGCCCGCGAGGCTGTGATTCAGAAACGCCAGGACTACGCCTACGAAGACGAGCAGGGCGAACAACGCGGCGTGCGCCTCGTGCGTGAGATGCTCGAAGTCGCCATTCTCACGCTACTGCTCTTCATCGTCGTCCATCTGGTCGTTCAGAACTACCGCGTTGACGGCCCCAGCATGCAGCCGACGCTCCACAATCACGAATATATTCTCGTCGACAAAGCGCAATACGTCCTCGGCAAGCCACAGCGCGGCGACGTCGTCGTCTTCGAATTTCCCCGAGACACCAGCCAGGATTTCGTCAAGCGCATCATCGGCGTCCCCGGCGACACCGTTCAGGTGGATGCCAACGGGCAGGTCACGGTGGACGGCGCGGCGATCAACGAGCCATATGTCAACGACCTAACCAACCCCTACGTGCCCAATACCTGGGTCCTCAAGCCAGGTGAATACTTCGTCCTCGGCGACAATCGCGGCGATAGCTCCGACTCGCGCGACTGGGGCCCGGTCCCCGTCAAGGACATCAT
>CAYYCB010000222.1:0-5247 GCA_964469715.1 uncultured Ktedonobacterales bacterium
GAGGACAGGGCAACCGCCGCGGCCGGCATGTGGGATGCGCCCAATGGCCGCGACGGTTGCGCGCGCGAAGGGCTAGTCGCCGGCGACCCAGCGGTCGCTGCCGCGCTCGTAGCTGAAGATTTCTTCGGGGGAAAAGTAGAGGGCGATCTCGCGCTGGGCGGACTCGACCCCGTCGGAGCCGTGGATGACGTTGTAACTGACGGCGGTGGCGAAGTCGCCGCGGATGGTGCCGGGGACGGCGTTGGCCGGGTTGGTGGCGCCCATCATCGTGCGAACCAGGGCGATGGCGCCAGGGCCCTCGATGACACCGACGACGACGGGGCCGGAGGTGATGAAGCCGACAAGCCCTTCATAGAAGCTCTTGCCCTTATGCTCGGCGTAGTGGCGCTCGGCGAGGTCGCGCGAGATATGGATGAGCTTGAGGCCGGCGATCTTGAGGCCGCGCTCCTCGAAGCGGCTGAGGACGGGGCCGACGAGGCCGCGATGGACGCCGTCCGGCTTGACGATGATGAGCGTACGCTCCACGGTGTGGACTCCTTATACAGCGTTGGGTGATCGTAATTGGCAAGACGCCAAAGCTTAGTGTAGCCTATCGCGACAAACGGTGGGTAGTGGCGGGGAGTGGGAAGAGATTGCGGCGGGGGAAGAAGGGATGACCGGATCGTGATGGAAACGGCGCGCATGACGCCAGAACCGGAACCGACGGCGCGGTCATGCGCCGTGTGCAGAGGTGGCGCGATGTGGCGGGGGGCGGCGTGTATCTGTGAAGGCGATCTCTAAGATCCCTAGTAGGAGCCGACGCGCTCTCCGAGGCGGAGGGCGGCGTGGCCGCATTCGATGCGGACGCGGCCGATGTTGCTCTGGGAGGTGCAGCGGACGACGATGAGCAGCTCGCCCGCGTCGCTGACCTGGATCACGCCACCAGGCGTCTCGAAGATGCTATGGCGGATGTCACCCATGCCGAGCTGACTGATATAGCGAGAGGCCGCGTCATAGCCCGCCGCCGCCATTGCGCTGAGATATTCCTCGTCCTCGCCTTCGAGCGTGCTGGCGACGACAAGCCCATCCTTGCCTACGAGCAGAGCGCCGGTGACACCTTCGATGTCGAGTAGCCGCTGCAGAATGGTCTCCACGAGGTCGTCTCCTGATGCGGTAGCGCCGCTAGCTGGCCTGGCCGTCGCCGAGGGCGACCGCGCGATTATACAACTCAAGGGCGCGGATGTAGTCGCCCTGGCGGACGAGGGCGTCGCCCATCAGGCGGTGTGCGGCGCCGTCGTCGGGATTGTCGGCGAGGATCTGTTCGAGGTCGCCCATCACGGCGGAGAGCTGGTCGGGCGCGTTTCGCAGGATGGTGCGATACTCGGTCATGGCCTCGTCGGCGCGCCCTTCGCCGTGCCAGCGCCGCGCGAGCTCAAGTCGGGCTGGGTAGTCGTCGGGGGCCGGCCTCGGCTCGGCGGGCGCGCCGCTCGTCTCGCCAAGCACAGACTCAGTGGGGATCTGGTCTTCGTGCGCGGCGAGGTCCACGCTGGCGGAATCGGGCCAATCGGTAACGGGTGACGCCGCGGGCATGGGCTGCGACTCGGCGGCGATGCGCGCGAGGCTGCCGGGCAGCAGGTCGATGGGCTGGAAGCCTGAGCTGGCAAAACCGTGTTCTAGCGCCTCTATGGTCAATGGCTCCGAGGAAGCGCCGGGCTGTTGGATTGCATTGCCCACGTCCTCGCTCGCCGGGTCATCAAAGCGAAGCGATGCCGTGTCGGAGAGCGCCGGGGCCTCCGCTCCCGCGTAATTGAACGCCCAGGCGGGTATGTCCAGCGGCTCGCGGTCTGGCGCGAATGCTGATTCTGGGCTGTCGCTCGTCGCGGGCCAGCTTGAGCCGGACGCTGGCGGTGGCACATCCGCGGACGCGGGAGCGCTTGTGGTGTGCGGCTCGAGGCCCCAGGACAAAGCGCCGTCATGTGTATCGGGGCCGTGGCCCGCGGCTACGTGGCCATTGGAGGCTTCCGATTGGTGGTCGTGCTCGCTGGTCTGGGCGAATGCGGCGGACGGCTCAGGGGCAGGCGTGTTCGACGGTGGGAGGGCGTCGGCCTCGACCACGCGTAGGCTGGAGGTATCGCTGTTGAGCACCTCGAACATCTGACGCAGGGCATCGGGCGTCGTCTGATGCAGCGAGCCCGTCTGCCTGGGTTGGGCCGGCTCATGTGTGAATGGGATTGCTTGCGGGGTGGTCGCTTGTGGCGGCTCCTGGCCTGGACGGGGACGCGCTCCCTGTGCCTGGAGCCAGTGTACCCAGTTGATGGCGGCGCGCGCTTCCGTCTCTTCGAGATTGAAGCCTTGATCACGTAGCGCCGGCGGCACGAGCACCGAGGACGAGCTGCCGCGCTCTACAAAGTCCTGCGGTGCTACGGCTTCGGGCGCGGAGGTCTGCGGTGAGCGTATGGCTTGCATCCGCTCGGTGTCTTCGCGGCTCCAGAGCATGTACTCCGTCTCGGCGAAGATGGCCCGAATGTCGTGTGGCAGGGGGGCCGTGGCGGGTATTTGGGGCGCGTGGCCGTTGGGGGCTCCGCTTCCCGGCGGGGTCGGGAAAGGCCCGGTGGGAAGCGGCTGGGAGACGGGACCGCCGCTGCGATGCTCCACAAGAGGGCGCGACCAGACGGGCGGCCGCCCGGTCGGTTGTCCCGAAGGCGCTGGCTGGGGCGGGAAGGGGCGCGAAACGGCGCCGTCGAAGGGCTGGTCCGCGCCGAGGATGAGCGTGCGGAGTGGCAGGTCGGCGACGAGGCGGTCGGCGAGAAGCGTCTGGGCGATGCGCTGGTCAGGGTCGAGCTCGCGGGTGCGACGGATGAGACGCTCCGCCTCGTCGGAATTGCCGGCGTCGTGGGCGAGGACCGCGAGGATCAGCAGCGGCTTGATGCAGGAGGGGGCGTTGGCCAGGATGCGCCGGCAGCGCTCCTCGGCGGCGCGCGTGGCGCCGGAGCGCCAGAGCGCCTCGGCCAATCCCACCTGTGCCTCAAGGGAGTCGGGCTGCTCGCCGAGCAACGTCTCCCATTCACGGATGGCGTGGGGGAGGAGGTCGCTGCGCAGGTAGAGGCGCGCAAGGCCGCGGCGGGTGGGCTGATAGGGCGGCTGGCCGAGCGATGTGGCGAGCTCACGGTAGGCGGCGCGGAGCGTCTGGTCGTCTGGGCTGATGTCGCAGGCGCGGCGGTAGAGGTCGAGGGCGCCGGCGGCATTGCCGTGAATCTGGTGGACGATGGCGCGCGCGCAGCAGGCGCGGGCGTCTTCAGGGTTGCCTTCGAGGGCGCGGTCGAGCGAGCCGAGCGCCTCACGAGGCTTGCGGAGCGCGAGGTATACCTCGCCGAGAACGCGCTGGACCGCGAGAGCGCGCGGGTAGTGCGCCGCGATCTGTTGACACAGCTCAAGCGCGCGGTCCGAGCGGCCGGCGGCGATCTCAGATTCGACGGCGCGCAGGCGCTCACTCAGCGTCGTCTGGCCCATCCGGTTCCTCCTGGTCCCCCGCGACTCCGTCGCGCCCGTCTGCGGCCTTGCAATTCGCCGGCTCTCTCTGCCAGGCGCCAGTCGCGAGCAACCCTGCCAGGAGCGCGTTCCCCGCGCCATTATGGCCCGGCTCAAGTGGGGCGTCAAGCAGGATAGCCCAGCTTGCGGCGTGGCTGGCCGTCTGGGTAGTGGCAGGAGGTGGACATGGAGCCGTATATTGAAAGGTACATTTCGTGAAGTATCGGGCCACCAGCCCGTAATGAAGGATCTTCAGGAGATCTCATGGGAACCGAGATGGCGATGGAGGCGCAAGCGGTGGCGGCCAGCGAGGGCCGCTGGCCGCGCATCTGCGAGAGAACACCGGGCGCCCGGCCGTGCGCGGCGGGGACGCGAAAGGCGAGGTGGCCACATGTGCTTTAGGGTGGCCATGCTCAGCCTCCATACGTCGCCCCTGGCACGTCTCGGCCGGACACGCGACGCGGGCGGGATGAACGTCTACGTCCGCGAGCTGGCGCGCGAGCTGGGCCGTGGTGGCATGTACGTCGATATCTTCACACGGCGCTCTGATCCGACACTTCCTCCTATCCAGCCCATCACCGACCGGGTGCGGCTCATTCACATCCCCGCCGGCCCCGAGGCCCCACTCCCCCCGACCGAGCTGTTTCCGTATGTCGAGGACTTCGCGCGCCGCGTCGCGCGCTTCGCCGAGCGGTCGGAATACACCTACGACGCCGTCCACAGCCACTATTGGCTCTCCGCGGTCGCGGGCATGACGCTGGCTCGGCTCTGGGACGTGCCCCACGTCACCATGTTCCATACCGTCGAGCGGCTCAAGGAGCAGCAATACGGCGCGGCGAGCGGGACGACGCCGGCCGCGGCAACGCGCATCGAGATGGAGGGGCGTATCGCGGCGCAGGTGGACCGCATTACGGTCTCGACCGAACACGAGCGCGAGCAGCTCCGGCGCCTCTACGGCCTGCACGCGCAGAAGCTGCGCATCATCCCCTGTGGGGTGGATGTGCGAACTTTTACGCCGGGAACGCCGAAGGAGCGGGATGCGGCGCGACGTGCGGTGGCGCCCTGGCCTGAGCCGACGCTGCTCTTTGTGGGACGGCTCGACCCGATCAAGGGCATAGATCTGCTGCTGGAGAGCGTGGCGTCGCTGCGCTCAGGTGCGCGGCTCATCGTCGTCGGCGGCGCACCGGAGGGCGACCCTGAGGTGGAGCGGCTGCGGGCGCGGGCGGCGGAGCTCGGCCTGGCGGAGCGTGTCATCTTCCCTGGCGCGGTGTCGCAGGATCGCTTGCCTGACTACTATCGCGCGGCGGATGCGGTGGTGGTGACGTCGCGCTATGAGAGCTTCGGCCTGGTGGCGGCGGAGGCGCTGGCCTGCGGGACGCCGGTGGTGGCGTCGGCGGTGGGCGGGCTGCCGAGCATTGTGCGCGACGGCGAGAATGGGCTGCTGGTACGCTGGCGTTGCCCACAGGCGTTTGCCGAGCGCATCGACGAGCTGCTGGGCGACGAGGCGCTGCGTGCGCGGCTGGCGGCGGCGGCGCGACCGTCGGTGGGGCGGCTCGACTGGCGGCGCATCGGCGACGAGGTGCGGCTGATGTACTCACAGCTCACGGAGGCGGAGCGCTGCATTGAGGCGTGCTCGTGCTTCTGAGCGCGATGATGATGATGATATTGAGCCCTCGTCGGCAGTCCCCGCCCGCGGGCGGGGACTGCCGACGGATGCCGGCGGCCCACCCGGATCCCGTA
>CAYYCB010000223.1:0-2421 GCA_964469715.1 uncultured Ktedonobacterales bacterium
TTCTGGCACGATGACATTGGCGCGCACTTCTTTCAGGCAGTGAGCGAAAGTGACGCGCTGCTCCTGGGACGCAAAACATGGCAGATCCATGGTGGGGCATTTGAGCCAATGGCGGCAGGCGACCCTTTTGGCGACGTCATGAACGCCATGCCGAAGTATGTTGTTTCCAGGACGCTGACGACGACCTCGGCCTGGCGCAACTCAACCTTGATCAGCGGCAATGCTGTCGAGGAAATACGCGCCATGAAAGCGCAGCCGGGCAAGAACATCCTCATGGACGGCAGCAGTGTGCTGATTCATACCCTGGCCGAGCACGATCTGATTGACGAATATAGCCTGCATGTTTACCCGATTGTGCTCGGCAGTGGCAAGAAGCTGTTTCCTGAGGGGCGACGCATCAATCTGCGCCTGATCGAATCCACGCCACTCCCATCCGGCGTTGTGTTCATGCGCTACGGGCGTGCATAACGGGCCGCGCTCAATTCATAGAGGCTCTGCTCACTCTCCCGGCGTAGAGGCTCCGGGGCATCGGGGAGTTGGGATGTTCGGTCCCCACTCCCCGATTTCACACACGCGGGCTAAAGACTCTCAAGATTCCAGGCGGGAAGGCGTCGTGTGCCGTCGCGGCGCTAAAGGCGCCGGCGCAGGGTGCGAGGCGGGCTGACGCCCTCGCGATGCAGCAGCCCAGACACAATCGGTATTACTCTGGCCGCAGCATCAGCTTGCCGTCCTTGAGGAAGAGCGTGTCGTCTACCCAGACCTCGCCGCCGCCGGCCGGGGCGCGCAGGTCGCAGATCATGTCCCAGTGCAGGGCGGAGACGTTCTTGCCGCCGGTTTCGGGATAGCTGTTGCCAAGGGCCATGTGGATCGTCCCGCCGATCTTCTCATCGTAGAGGATGTTGCGGATGCCGCGGGTGATGCCGAAATTGTTGCCGAAGGCGAACTCGCCCAGGTAGCGCGCGCCGCCGTCCAATTCGAGCTGTTCATTGAGGAACGCCTGTCCCTGCGCCGCGGTGGCCTCGACCACCTTGCCGCGCTCGAAGGTCAGGCGGATGTCCTGCACGCCGTGGCCACGGACGACGCTGGGAATGGTGAAGCGTATATGGCCCTCGGCGGAATCCTCGACAGGCCCGGTGAAGAACTCGCCGCTGGGGAAGTTGCGCTTGCCGTCGCTGTTGCGGAAGGTACGCCCGGCGATGGAGAGGCGCAGATCGGTGTCTGGCCCGACGACGTGGACCCGCTCCTTCCCGCGCAGCCAATCCACGTAGAACTGCTGCTTGCGGCCCAGGTCGCGCCAACGCTCGGCGGGGTCAGGGTCGTTGAGGAAGCAGGCTTGAAATACGAACTCCTCGAAGTCCGCCAGCGACATATCGGCCTCTTGCGCGTAGGCCTGTGTGGGGTAGAGCGTCAGGCAGGAATGGATGGAATCGCTTGCCATGCGCTGGCTGCGAATCTTGCCTAGCTCGCGGGCGGCGCGAGCGGCGACGCTGAGGCGGTGCGGGTCGGCGTTGGTGAGGTGGCGCGTGTTGGTGTCGCTCTCGATGAAGAGGCGCGCATCGGCCTGCTCGATCAGCATCTTCTCGACGGGATTGACCCACGCGAGCTGTTCGTCGCTTGCCTCAGCATAGGCGATCTCGGAGAGCCGCGGCAGATCGAGTCGCACGATGGGATGCCCACCGGCCCGCAGCGTCTCTCGATAGACCTCAGCCACCAACGGCTCTGCCACTGGCTCGGCAATGATGTAGACCAGATGGCCTGGCCGAACTTCGAGGCAATAGTTGACGAGGGTCTTGGCCCAGCGGGAGATGCGCGGATCCATGAGTGCTCCTTGGGTATCGTGGGGAGGCCGGGGCGGGCGGAGGGCGCACAGCCGTGCGCCCCTACGGATTGTCCGTGCGCGCGAGCCGTGAAGATGGGGCTCGCGGCGCGACGCACTGGGGATTGTGCGGCGTGGGGTGGGGAACACGCAAGGACATTTAAGCAAACTCGGACGCCGTACCTACATCTCCTTTACATTGAGCGCCTATAGTTAGTTGGGCGACGACGGCCCGCGACACTGACGCCGGGCTGTATCTGTGACAAGACCAATCCTGAGATAGATGAGAATGCGAGGAAGGGTGTGACGATGGCGCTGTGGCATACGAACCGAACGCGAGGCGACGACGCCCAAGAAACCGAGCGCCACAAGCCTCTGGGCGCGGCGGGCATGGGAGCGGACGTCGAGAGCGCGTGCGGGGAGGGCGCCATGGTAGCCGCGGCGGGCCGCCTATTGTCGTGCGATGAGGCGCGGCTACTCGCCGAGGAGTTCGCCCTCCTGCTCACCGACGGGGGCGCGCCACAGAAGGGTTACGTCATGAGCATCGCGCATAAGCGCTTGCTCGTCCACGACCGCGACCGCGTCCGCACGGTGATTCAAGACGG
>CAYYCB010000223.1:2521-5242 GCA_964469715.1 uncultured Ktedonobacterales bacterium
CCGCTCGCTGGGCGCCGCCATGATACACTGAGGATGCCAGCCGTTCGCGACACCCTCGGGAGTATCTTCATGAGCATGCCCGCCGGCCCACAGCAGCATCCCGCGCTCGCCTCCGACGCGGGGTATCGCATCGTCTCGGAGGGCGCGACCGCCATCCTTACGCCAGCGCTTGCCATCTACCCTGAGGTGGTTGACGCCAACATCGCGGAGACGCTGCGCCTCCTTGGGAGCGACGCGAACCGCTGGCGTCCGCACGTCAAGACCGCCAAGCTGGCGTTTACCATGCGGCGGTTGGTCAAGCACGGGATTCGGCAGTGCAAGTGCGCGACGACGCTGGAGCTGACGACGGCCTGCGACGCGGGTTTTGACGACGTGCTGCTGGCCTATGGTGTGGTGGGGCCGCACGTGACGCGGGTGCTCGAGATCGCGGCGCAGCGTTCAGGCGTGCGCGTCTCGGCGTTGGTGGAGAGCCCCGCGCAGATAGGCGTGTGGGAAGGCTCGCGGGTCGGGCTTTTCGTGGACGTCAACCCTGGCATGAACCGGACAGGGCTAGGGCAGGAGCGCACGGACGACTTGGTTGCGCTGGCGCGGGCGATCCTCGGCGCCGGACTGGAGTTTCGCGGGCTGCACTACTACGACGGCCAGATGGCGGGCGTGCCCGTGGAGGAGCGTGAGGCGGCGGCGCATCACGGCTACGACCAGTTGCTGCGTCTGGTCGCGGCCCTGCGAGACGCCGGCATCTCCGTGCCTGAGGTCGTCACCGCCGGGACGCCTGCCTTCCCCGCGTCGCTCTCGTATGCGCCCTTCCGCGATGCACCGTTCGCGCACCGTGTCTCACCGGGTACCGTCGTCTACGCCGACGTCACCAGCCTCGCACAGCTCCCCGCCGAGTATCGCTACCAACCCGCCGCGCTCGTCGTCGCCACCGTCGTCAGCCATCCCACGCCGGAGCGCATCACCTGCGACGCGGGGCATAAGGCAGTCTCCGCCGACATGGGTGACCCCACGTGCGCCGTGCTCGCGCGCCTCGACCTGCGCCCGCTACATCCCAGCGAGGAGCATTTGCCTATCGAGGTAGCCGCAGGCCCTCCCGTGCCCGCCATCGGCGACACGCTCTACCTTGTACCGCGCCATATCTGCCCCACCGTCAACAACTTCGACGCCGCGCTGATCGTCGTGGGCGGCCGGATCGTGGGCGTCGAGCGCGTGACGGCGCGCGGCCACGAGGGTCCACTGCTGGGCTCGCAAGCGTAGCGGCGGGAGTGGGTCGAATGCGGATCCGTGTCGGATTGGGACCAGACGGCCGCCGCTGGGCCTGGACCGAGGGGCTGGACGAGTATGAGCAGCAAGACTTCGCGCTGCCTATGACGTGGCACGAGGGTGACTGGCGCGATAAACAGGCCCGCAAGGTGCTCGAATTCATCGGCGCGTATGTCGAGTCGCACCCCAGACACATCTTCGCCGAGCAGACCATGCGCTACGGTTGGACGACGCTGACGTTTCGAGAGAGCAGAGCGGAGGATTCGCCGGACGGCCGCCCCCGCCTCGTCATTTGCGAGATTGCCGAACCGCTGCGCGACACGCTGGCCGAGTATGTGGACGGCGTGGAATGCGTGCTCTGGCTGCACTTGCACCAGGATTACGCGGCGGTGCGCTTCGGCCTGGAAGCGGCGGAACACCCCCACAGGTCGAGCTATGCCACGGTCTGCACCCGCGTCGACCCGCAGGGCGGTTCACCCCTCTTCCTCTGGCGGCGCGCGGCGCTCCACGGCCAACCACCCAATCCGCGCGACAGTCGCTGGCTCGTCGGCTGCACGGATCGCGAACATCCACACAACACGCCGGGAGATGTGAGCCTCGTGCCCCTCATCCAGCTTCTGGGCGGCTACGTGCACATCTTCCCGTATCTCGCGCTGCCCGACGACACGTCGGTCGTTTTCCAGGATGGGGTGGTTACAATCTTCAAGCCGCATGACTCACATCCTCTGCTCGATACCGCGGCTCCCTTCACCGGCCTGAATCTCGACCCGTTGCACTGAACCCACACCGAGAAGGAGTCGTTCCCATGGACGCAAAGCCCGTCGCCGTGATTACCGGGGCCGCGCAGGGCATCGGCCGTCGCACGGCTGAGCTGCTCGCCGAGCGAGGCTACCGACTGGCGCTCAACGATCTGCGCGAGCCGCGTGAAACGCTGGACGCGCTGGCCCTGCCGGCCGGCGACGCCATCCCGCTCATCGGCGACGTCTCGGACGAGGCGGCGGTGGAGGCGATGGCACGCACCGTCGCGGACGCTTTCGGCCGGGTGGACGTGCTGGTCAACAACGCGGGCATCAGCTTCATCGCGCCGGCTGAGACGATCTCGGCGGAGCAGTTCCGCCGCGTGCTCGACGTCAACCTCACCGGTCCGTTCTTGCTCTCGCGCGCCTTCGGAACGATGATGCTCGCGCAGCGCAGCGGCAGCATCGTGAACGTCGCCTCCATCGCAGGACTAGTGGGCATCGCCGACCGCGCCGCCTACAACGCCAGCAAGCATGGGTTGGTCGGTCTTACGCGTACCCTCGCCGCCGAGTGGGGCGGGCGCGGCGTGCGGGTCAACGCCGTCTGCCCTGGCTGGGTCAAGACCGAGATGGACGAACGCGACATGGGCTCCGGCGCCTACACCGACGCCGACATCGAGGGGCGCGTGCCGATGGGCCGCTTCGCTACACCTGACGACGTCGC
>CAYYCB010000224.1:0-3121 GCA_964469715.1 uncultured Ktedonobacterales bacterium
ACGACGATGATGCCCACGGGGAGCCTCAGCAGGACGCCCTCTTCCTGGCTGCGCCGCCGCTGCGCGGTATTCTCGGCGCGCAGGATGTGCCCCAGATTGGTCGCTCGATTCAGGCGAGGCAGCGCGGCTGGCCGCTGGACGGATGGTCCTTGCGGCGGAATGAGGATACGATCGCCGCGGCGCCGGAACACTTTGTACTGTTTTTGGATCGGCTCGAAGAATTCGCCGAGCTGGCCGGTGGATTCCGCCTTGCCAAGCGCGAGGTAGCCCCCGTCGCGCAGGGAGTACGCGAAGAGCTTGAGCGTGCGCTGCTGAAGCTCCGGTGTGAAGTAGATGAGCACGTTGCGGCAGAGCACCAGGTCGATGCGCGGGAACGGCGCTCGACCGCCCAGGTCGTGCTCGCCGAATACCGTCAGCGTGCGCACCTGCTTCTTGACCTGATAGCTGTCGTCCTCGCGCACGAAGTAGCGAATGACCAGCTCCTCCGGCACTTGCGCGAGCGCGGAGGCGGGGTATATGCCCCGGCGCGCGAACGCGATCGCGTCCGCGTCGGCGTCGGTGGCGAAGATGCGGATGTTGAAGTGCTCCAGCGCACCTCCCAACGCCTCCGCGACGAGGATGGCAAGGGAATAGGCCTCCTCGCCAGTGGCACAGCCCGCCGACCAGATGCGCAGCTCGTTGCCGCGTTTGCGCGCTTGCACGACCAGCTCCGGCAGGAGGGTTTCGCGCAGGTAGGTGAATAGCTCAGGATCGCGGAAAAATTCAGTAACCTTGATGAGGAAGCTATTGGCCAGCCGCTGATATTCCTCAGGGTGGGCATTGAGGTACTCGAGATAGTCCTCGAAGTTTTGCGAGTTCGTGGCGACGATGCGCCGCTGTAGGCGGCGCAGGATCGTGGGTGTCTTGTAGCTGTTGAAATCCAGGCCCTGGCGCTCGCGTACCTCGTCGAGGAAGGTTTCCAGCAGGCGCCGGGCGTCCGGCTGTCGGGGCACCTTGATCCCGGCGAGGAGGTCGCCCAGGATGGGGCCGATACGCTCGACGTCGGCCACGATATCTACGGTGGTCGGGGCGAGCGAGAGCGGCATGCCAGGATACGGCGCCGTGTCCGGGTTCTGGATGATGACCGTGCCGCCGGCCTTTTTGACCGTGCGCGCGCCCGCCGCGCCATCCGTGCCGGTGCCGGTCAGGATCACAGCGATCAGCGACTCTCCGTAGGCTTTAGCCGCGGAGGAGAGCAGCAGGTCGACGGAGGGCTTGGGCTGGGGAAGGCTGTCGAAGCGCACGATGACGGTGTGGTCGGTGATCTCGACGTGCCGGTTGGAGGGCACGACGTAGATGACGCCCTTCTCGATAGGCTCCTCACCGGCGACGGACCGCACGGGCAGCATGCTGCGGCGGCCGAGGATGTCCTGCAGGTGGCTCTGGCGCGTCGGGTCGAGATGCTGCGCGATGACGATGGGGGCGGGGAAATCTTTCGGCAGCGTCCCGACGAGCGTAGAGAGCGCATCGATGCCGCCGGCTGACGAGCCGACCACGACGAGATGCGAGTCCAACATGTCCTGCGCCATGACACGGCCTCCTCTCACCCCATCGACCCGCCAGCACCGTCGTGCACGATCTACTCTCGCGCAGTGCTGGGCCGAGGACGCGGCACAACGCATGGCATTGCTGTCAGCATATCACAGACTCGGACCACTGGCGCCCAGCGCCAGCGAGTTTGAGGCTGGGGCCGCTGCCCTCACCGGCGTGTGGTACGGGATATGCACGGCACGGCACTCGACATCTCCGTTGCAGGCAGGATGAGTCAATGCGAGAGCGCTTTCACGGCGATGCGAATATCGGCGACGACCGAAACGGCATCCACGGACACGATCTGGTGGTCGTAGGCGCATCTACAGGCGGAGTTGAGGCGCTGACCTCTCTCGTGCATGGATTGCCTGAGGATCTGCGCGCAGTGATCTGCGTGGTGCTTCACATACCGGCGCAGTCCCACAGTTATTTGCCGCAGATTCTCGGCCGTAATAGTGCGCTCCCCGCGGCTCACGCCGAAGACGGCGAGCCGCTTGCCCACGGCCGCATCTATGTCGCGCCTCCCGACCGGCACCTACTCATAGAGCGAGGGCGCGTGCGACTCTCTCGGGGACCAAAGGAGAACCGGACGCGCCCGGCGGTCGATCCGCTTTTCCGCTCGGCCGCGCTCGCCTACGGACCGCGTGTGATCGGCATCGTGCTCACTGGTGCCCTCGACGACGGCACGTCGGGCCTTTTTGCCGTCAAAGAGTGTGGTGGCGTCGCAATCGTGCAGAACCCGAAGGATGCACTCATTCCCAGCATGCCAATGAGCGCGCTAGAGTATGTCGACGTCGATCATTGTGTGACACTGAGCGAGATGCCGGCGCTACTCATGCGGCTCGTGCGCGAGCCCGCGGACGCGGTGGCCGCCAGGCCGGCGCCCGAGTTACTACGATACGAGGCGAACATGGCCGAAATGGACGAAGGCACGATGGAGCGCGCCGACACCCCCGGCACACTCTCCTCCTTGACATGCCCTGAGTGCGGGGGGCCGATCTACGAACTACAAGACGGCAAGCTTATCCGCTTCCGTTGCCGGTCCGGTCACGCGTTCAGCTATGAGAGCATGGCCGCCGAGCAGTCCGAAGCCGTGGAGGAGGCCCTCTGGGCCGCCGTCAATACGCTCATGGAAAGCTTCCAGCTCTCTGAGCGCCTGGCGCGCGATTCTCGCCATCGCGGCCACACGTTCCTGGCGAAGCGCTACGCGGATCGTGCCGCAGAGATGCAGCGACGTGCCGAGCTCTTACGGGACGTGTTGCGTGCAGGCGACAGCAATGTCCCTGAGGTGAGCGACGAGGCCGGCTCCCGCGAAGAAACCGCCGCGCGATGAGATGATCTGCCAGTGGCGCCTACTCGCCACAGTCCTATCGGGCGTGGGGTAGCAGCATCGCCAGCAGCGTTTTCGCACTTAACTGGCGAAGTCGAGCGGGCGCGTCTCGGCGGTGGTGCGCGGTCCGTCGGAGGGGTGAGGACCGGAGTGAGGATGGGCGCGGCGCAGACGGCGATGCGAGTCGCCCGCGGCAGCGGCGCGACACATCGCCAGCAGGAA
>CAYYCB010000224.1:3221-5202 GCA_964469715.1 uncultured Ktedonobacterales bacterium
TGTTACCGCAGAGAGCGGGCCACGGAAACATCGGGCCGCGAGAATCATCCGGCGGGTGGATTGCGTAAGTGCGTGGGGTGGCAGGTGAGATGGGGTTATACTGGTTGCGAGGCCCGGCGGTTCGGCGGGATGAGGGGTGCCATGCGCTATACGTTCGTGCCACTTCGCGTGCGCGACGCGCTGGCGGCGGGACGCTGGCGCTACCCGGCGGAGTACACCATCTATAACTTCAACATCGCCGAGTTGTTGGCGTCGGCGCTGCTCCAGCGCGTGCTGCTCGCCACGGTGTACTTCTCCACGCTGGACGAGCGCGGAGAGTTGGTTGGTATCTTCACCTTCACGCCTTCGGCGGCGTCCATCGAGATCGGGCTCGCCATGCGGCCCGATTTGACCGGCAACGGCCTGGGCCTGGAGTTCCTGGAGGCAGGGCTGGATTTCGCCCGTCAGCGGTTCCATCCGGCGCGGTTCACCCTCGACGTCGCGACGTTTAACGTGCGGGCGCGTACCGTCTATGAGCGCGCCGGCTTCCGCGAAGTACGGCGTTTTTGCAGGGCGACTCAGGGTAGGCAGCTCGAATACCTTGCGATGGATCGTATGGCGTGAGCGCGCCTATCGGTCAGAGCATGCCGCCTCCCGCTCCATCGCCCGGCGCCGGGCAAAAGCTATTGAGAACCCTCGGATGTCGCTCGTCGGGCCGAACAGTGGCGCACCGCGCGTAACCCGTTCCCGTAACTCCTTGCTGTGGAATCCTTCCGATGAGCGAGGGAGTGTGGCATGCCTAACGCGCGTCAGTGGATCTTTGTGCTGTTGATGCTGTTCCTCTTTGGCCTCGGCCTGGCCGCCTGCGGCGGCTCGTCGTCTGGCCCCGCCAACAACGGCGGCACGCCCGCGCCTACCGCAACTAAGAGCGGCTACTGAGGGCAATCCAGGTCACGCGGAGCAGGCGTATAGGGAGCGACCATTCGCGGGATTCGCCGTCGGCTGGCCGGCTCCGTTCCGTCCGAAAATTTCCGATGCGCATGGCCGGCGGAGCGCTGGAATACGATGAGGCGCCGCCACTGAAGGCGGCGCCACTGGCCGTTCGTCCGCCGCTATGCGAGCGCCGCCGCAACCTGTTGGTGGCGCTTGACCGCCTCGATGACGACCGCCGGGTCGCCGAAGCCGCCCTCGCGCTCCATCGAGTGGACCAGCTCGCCGTCCACCGTCACCTCAAACGTCCCCTCGAAGAACGGGACGATCTCGACGGCGGAGAGCTCATGGCGGAAGGTCTTCATGAGCGTTTCCGCCAGCTTGAGCGTCTGTGGCTCATAGCCGCACTCGGAACAGTATGCGATGGTGACTTTGATCGGACGCTTCGCCATATGTCCTCCCGCACTGATTGCGAATAATAGCCGCCCGACCGCTAGGCGTGCACCGCCGAGATGATGGCGCGCAGGTCGCGCAGGACGTCGCGATTGTCTTGCGCACGGGATTGCTCGCGCGCCTCGCCCATGAGCTGGAGGAGTTTGGTGCGCGCCTCCTCGGGGAGCTGGCTGTAGGCCGTTTCTGGCGAGCCCAACTCAGGGTTGCGCGCGGAGAGGTCGCGCCGCAGCGCCGCGCGCCGGTCGGTGACGCTCGCGGGCCGCTCGATGAACCGGCCTAGCTCGCGGAATTGTTCGTCGAAGAAGGCGAAGACCGGGATTGAGCGGAACTGGCCGTCCTTGAGGAACTGGTCCATCAGGTCGAGGTTCTCGTCTCGCGGGAAGACGCGGACGTTCAAGGCGCCGCTCTCCTGGGCGAGGCGTCCGAGCACCGGCAGATTGTCTATGACGTCGCCACACCAGTCTTCCGCCAGCACGAGCACATTCAACGGCTCCGGAAGGCTCTTGAACGCCGCCAGATCGTCAGGAGACAGCTCCACCAGCCGCTCGTTCTCCGCGAAGCGCTCCTGGTTGCGTGTCATCCGCGCCTTGAACTCGTCGTACGTCAGGCCCTGCTCGAA
>CAYYCB010000225.1:0-5190 GCA_964469715.1 uncultured Ktedonobacterales bacterium
GATGATGCGGGGGCCGTCGCGGGGTGCTGTCTCGGCGCTGAAGGCGCCGATCGGGCAAATGAGGGAGGCTCCCATTTCGGGAGCCTCCCTGCGCTTCGGACGGCCGACGATTCGTCTCAGGAGTTTACCCACGGCGCGTTCTGCATGTAGATGTCGTGGTCGTAGCCGGAGCCGGGGAATATCCACGGCGGTGCGTCGCCGCGAGCATCAGGGTTATAGACGTCGTAGGAGGTGTTGCCGCCGCCGGCCTTGTTGAAGTCAGGCGGCAAACTTGTGACCTTCTTGTATGGGCACTTCAAGTCGGTGTCCTTTGCGTCTTTGTAAGGCGCGAGGCCGGTGTCGCAGTTGAAGTTGCCGTAGGCCAGGCCGGAGGGCACGGGGAATTTCGCGTTCGGGTCCCACTTGTAGTGGTCGGCGGCGAATTGCATGACGTCATGGAAGATGTAGCCGGCGCCGGCGATACCGATGATACCGGAGTTGAGGTCACTCGCATCGGTGTTGCCGATCCACACAGAGAGGGTCATGTACGGCGTATAGCCCGACGTGATGATGTCGCGAGGGCCGTTGACACCTGATGAGGTACCCGTTTTCGCCGCCACCTCCATGTCTGGGTACTTCTCCAGGTGGAGCGGGTTGTTGTACTTGAAGTCCGGGTACCGAGCGAAGTTGTCGGTGAGGACGTTCGTCAGCATGTAGGCGGCTTGCGGGCTGAGCACGGGCGTGTTCGGGGGCGCGGATGAGCTCACATCGTAGAGCACCTGCCCGTCCTTGATGCGCTCGATGCGCAGGATGGCGCGGTTGGGGTTGCGCTTCCCTCCGTTGGCAAAGGTTGCGTAGGCGCCGGCGAGCTGAATGAGCGGAGTCTCCTGGCCGCCGAGCGCGGTGGTCGGGCCGATGGCGCCATACTTCCAACCCTTGCATTGCGCGGGGTCGTTCTGGCCGTAAGGGCAGGTCGAGATGCCCAGGCGACCAGCCATCGTCATGACGTTCTTCGCCGTGAAGGCGGTGCCGCCGACGAATTCCATCGCTTCTGTGGCGGCGATGTTGAGCGAGTCAGCTAAGTTGCGGCGCAGCGGGAACGTGCCGGCGAAACTCGTGTCGGTGTAGTTGGTCGGCGCGTAGTAGCCATCACAGGCGGGAGCTTGGTCGTGATGCAGAGGCTTCGCGTTCGTCTTGTCATCCGAGGCGGTGAGGCCGCCACCAGGGAAGCAGATAGGGGTGTCCTGCATCATGATGCCGGGCGTCCAGCCCATCTGAAACGCTGTCGCGTAAATGATCGGTTTGGTCGCCGAACCCATCGACCTGTAGGCGGTAGTGACGTTGTTGGCGCCCAGCACTTGCGGGTCTTTGCTGTTGTAGTCAGCAGAGCCGACCATAGCGAGAATGTCGCCAGTGTGCTGGTCGACGGCGACGGCCGCGCCGTTGTGCGCATTGCCGTTGTTTGGGCTGCTCAATGGTATGTCTTGGCAGGGCCAATGTGCTCCCGTCTTGCACATATACCAATTATTCATGTAGTTGTCATCCAAGTAATAGTGGATGTCCTTCTGCACCTCATCCTGGAGCGAGAGGTCGAGGGTGGTGGTGACGCGGACACCAGCGCTGTCGAGGTGGTCCAAACCGAACTGATCGGCGAGGATGCCCGTGACGTACTCGACGAAGTGCGGCGCACGGTTGGTCGAACCGGTGTCATTGTTCGAGGTGTTGCCGGTACGGCCTCTCCAGTGGTAGACCTGCTGATTCTCCAGGATGGACTTGACGTCGTCCCTGGCCTTATTGTAATCGGCGGCGGTCAGGTTGAGGCCCGGCGTGCCGAACTTCTCCATGTTGTCGAGGACTTCGAGCGAGCGGCAGTAGATCAGCCACTCGTGGCCGTGTGTGGGATCGAGGTACCAGGAGGGGCCGAAGGTCGGGATATGTTGGGCGCAGATCTGGCCGGGCTTCCAGGGGTTGTCCCACTTGCTCATTGGGCAGGGCGTGCTGTCACAACTGAACCGGTTGGGGCGGTAGATGGTCGGTGCGTTGGGCACGCCGGCGAGCATCGCCGCCTGGGCGAGGGTGAGCTGTTGATTGGCTTCGGTCGGCGGATTATTCGGATTGTTCGGGTCTTTGATCTCGCTGTAGCCGAAGTAGTTGCGCGCGGCGGCCTCGATGCCGGTGTTCTGGTCGCCGTAGTCGATCTCGTTGAGGTACATCTCCAGGATCTGCGCCTTGCTGTAGCCCGAGGGGCCGACCGTCATGCCGACGGAGAGGATAGCCTCGTTGAGCTTGCGCTGTAGCGCCTTGGAGGAGTCGTTGAGCACGAGCAGCTTGACGAGCTGCTGCGTGATGCCGGAGCCGCCCTGCGATGCGGCGCCGCCGGCGCGGGCGTCGGTGAGCGCGGCGCGGAGGGTTCCGGCGATGTCGATGCCGGGGTTGGAGTAGAAGGTGCGGTCCTCGGTGTCGATGGTGGCCCATTGGATGAGGGGGCTCATCTGCTTCAGCGGCAGGTAGAAGTTGAAGTTGCTGTCGCCGCCCTTGACGACGTAGATCAAAGAGCCGTTGCGATCGAGGATCTGTGTACTTTGCGCGTTGCTCAGATTGGCAACGGCCTGGATCTCGCCGATGTGGGCGTTGTAGTAGCTCATGGCGTAGACGCTGCCGGCGCCGCCGCCTACGAGCACGACGAGCACCAGCAGCACGGCTACCATCGCTCCGACGGCGTAGCCGATGGGGTTCGGGCGGACACGGCCGCGCCGCCACTTGGTGGCGATCACGCGGGCGCGCGAGCGGCGATAGGGCTTGGGGTCGAGCTGCGCGGCGATGTCATCGGGCATGGAGGCGCGCGGCGGGGGCGGGCTGCCGGGACGGCGCGGCGGCGGTCCCTCTAGCTCGCGAGCGGCGCGACCGACGCGCGAGACCACGGAGCTGAGCTGGCGCGACACCGAGCGCGAGGCGTCGCGGGCGAGCTCGGCGAGAGGACGCCGGGGGCGCGGCCGCTCGGCGGACGTGTAGGCGGACGATTCGCCGCTGCCGTCGCGGCGCGCGGGCATGCGTGTCTGGCGCGGCGGGGTATTGCCACTCGCACCGCGCCCATACGCGGGCGAGGGTCCTGAGCGGCGATTGTCGCCATCTCCGTCGCTGGCGACGCCAGGCCGCCGAATGAATCCACCGCCGCCACCGCCTGCGCCACCAGGGCCGCTCGTGCGTCCACCGGAGCCGCTGGGCGGTAGGGAGCGTCCGCCGTTCGACGGGGGCATCGAGCGACCTTGACCTGAGCGAGGTCCGGCGTCCGCTCGGGGGCCTTCACCGGAGCGGGGATTGCTGCCGCGGGGCGCCATGGTCGGCCCACCCATGGGGTCGCGGCGGGCGGGACGCTCGCCGGACTGCCGATTATTGTCGTCGTCGTCTCCGCGTGACCGCGGGCGATTCCGATATGCGTCCGGCATGTCCCGACCCATCCAGCCACCTCCCTATGTTTGTCGCTCGTGCGGCGCGCGCTGCTCTGGAGCTTCCATGGGCGGCCGCCGTCGCGGTGTGGGAACCAAACACGGCCCATCGTATGAGCAGGGCAGGCGTATGGCAAACGGATGGGAAGAACGGGGGACGCGCGATTGCTTTGCGGAGCGGGTGGCTTGGCGGTTTCAGCCGGCGTTCGTGCGCTAGAATTGGGCGAGCGGGGTGCTGCACTGTATGGGGCAGTACAGGAGACATGGGAGGGCGCACGCGGAGCGCTCCTACTGGATATCGGTGTCGGCCCTGAACGGTGAATGGCGTGCCAGGGTCGCGCTGTTGAGACGGCGCCTGGCGGCGGCAAGCGCGCGTGTGACGTTATGTGGTGAGGAGTGAGCGAGATGTCCGGGGAAGATCGAAGCGCTTCGGGCGCGGTGAACCGAGGGCGCGAGCAAGGTGGCTCGGAGACCGGGCGAGAGCCTGTGGCATTTTATGAATACTGGAATCAGCTCGATATGCTGAGCTGGATGGGCGCGCGTATCACCGAGAGCAGCGATGGGCATGCGACGGTGTATTTCGAGCCGGGCGCGCATCATCGCGGGGCGGGCGTCGGCGGCCTGGCAGTGACGGGCGCCGTGCAGGCCTATATCTTCGACATCGTAACGGGTGCGGCGGTGGCGTCGCTGGCGCACGGATCGAAGCCACAGGTAACAGTCAAGCTGGATGTGACGTTCGAGCATCCGGCCTATGACGCACCGCTGACGTTCGAGGCGCGGGTGTTGAGCGGCGGGCGGCAGATCTTTTTCGTGGACGGCGTTTGCCGCGATACGAACGGCCGCGTCTGCTCGCGCGCTCACGCCATTTATCGGCGGTTCGAAAAGCGCATCACGCCCGCGGACTACGAGGCGGCAGTGAGAGGTTTGACCTCAGATATATAAGCTGGAATCTGATTCCGGGTGGGACGGTGGCGTATGTCGTCGCGGCCCTGAAGGGGCCGGCGCACGGCGCACTGAAGCCCTTCACAATACCCCAACACTCCAGGCGCAATCGGTATAAGGGCCCAGAGGCCGCAGGGGGCGATGCCGGCTACCAGGGGCGCTGGTAGCCGGCGGCAGCGTAGATTTGCTCTATGGCGTCGGCCTGCTCGACGGCGTCCTCCGGCGGAATGGCGAGCGGGGCGCCCGTGCGGATGCACTCGGCGAAGTGCTCGACTTCGAGGCGATACTGGTCCACCGCCGGGAAGCGGCGCTCTTCGGCCTCGTTGCCGCGCTCGATGCGTACGACCGCCTCGGTGTTGCCGGGCGTGAAGGGGCGGAACAGAAGCATTCGGGCGCTCTCCCCGACGACCTCGGCAAACTGGTGCCAGGGCTGCTGGAAGCTGCAGTCGATCACGCCGAGCTGGCCCGCGCCGAAGTCCAGCACGGCGCCGGTTGTCTGCTCCACCTCACTATCCTCCGGTATGACGACCCGTGCCGTGGCAACTTCGGGCGCCCGGCCATAGACCGCGCGGCAGAAGTTCAGCGGGTAGCAGCCGACATCCATCAGGGAGCCACCGGCGAGGTCGGCGAGGAGGCGCACGTCGTTGGGACGCGTGCGGATGTCGAAAGCGAAGGCGCCGCGGATGGTACGAACGGGTCCGAGCGCGTCCGCGGCGATCTGGTCGAGGGCCCAGCGGATCTGCGGGTGGAAGCGGTACATGAACGCCTCTAGCAGCAGGACGCCCGCTTCGCGGCACGCGGCGACGATGCGGCGCGCGTCCTC
>CAYYCB010000226.1:0-5174 GCA_964469715.1 uncultured Ktedonobacterales bacterium
CCCCGAGACGCGCGACATCGGCGCGGGCGAGAGTGGCGCCGCGAGTTGCCGCATCTGTCCCTGACTCTGAGGCGCCCCCACTGGGAGCCGGCCCGAGCGGCCGGCCCGCGCCGGCGCGGGCGAAGGCGCGATGCGCCCGACCATATCAAGCTCATCGGCCTGCTCCAGCTCAGGCGCTGGAGCGGGCGGACGACCACCGACGACGTGCTGCAAATTGCCTACGACCTCTTCGAGCTGGTCGGAGCTCTGCTTGGCGGCGGAGGCGCCCGAGACGAGCTGCTCAGATACCTGCGTCGTCACGGTGATGGCCTTGCCCAGGCGTTCGCTGCTGACGTGCTGGCGCCGCGCGGCCTCGTCGATGTAGTGCGCTAACTCTTGCAGATGCTGCACGGTTCGCCGCGCCTGCTCCTCGGTCAGCCGGTCCCAATACTCGCCGAACCAGTTGCTCGCGTCGATGACGCGCTTGGCGGCCTGATTCATGGCGTCCGCGAGATAGCGAACGCTGTCGAGGCCCGTCTTGCAGGCGTCCACCACCCACTGCTGCTCGCTGGCCGAGCTTTCTTGCCGAGCGGCGAGCACCTTCAGTGAGGCCGCCGCGCCTTGCAGGTTTTCGGTGGCAGTGTGGACCGGACGCGCCATGCTGCGTCCGACCAAGAGACCGATGAGGATGGCAAGCACCGCGATGACGGCGGCGCTGAGCAGAGAGATCCGTACCTGATCGTCCGCCACCGCCGTCACAGTGGAGAGCGGACTAAGGACGAAATAGGTCCAGGTCAGGTTCGTGTTGGCGTTCGAGAGCGCATTGGGGACATGAATGCGCATACGCGCGACCTGATACAGGCTTGTGCTACCAGGGGTCAAGGCGCTCTGGAAGGTGTCAGAATCGCCTTTCGCGCTGAGCGAGCTGGCGAATGCGGGCAGATTGAGCTGAGACACCTGATCCTTGCTGCCGAAACGCTGTTGGCTTGTAATGGCCTGCTGCTCGTCCGCGCTGAGGGGCGCGACCGAGGAGAACAGCTCCTGGCTATTCACATCGGCAACACGCACACCGTTCTCATCCGTGATGAATGCATAGCTGCCGGAGCCGTTCGCATCCTTCTCGGCGCCGATAAGCGTGCTGATGTAGTCAAGGCGCAACGTCGCGCGCAGGAAACCGCCTGGCGCCATGCTGCCATTACCCAGGTCGATACCGATGGGTGAATTAATGAACAGGTAGGCGTGTTTGCCCTGAGGATCGTAGTAGACGGGCGAGATGGTCGGTTGTCCCTTGAGAAGTGGACCGATCTCAGGCAAGGAGATCGGCTGGACCTCGTTCTTAGCATAGGCGTCATTTGATCGTGAGGCGCTCTGTAGGGGCTTGCCCTTCGGATCAAAGAGCGTCCATTGCGCATATGCGGGGTCACGGATGATGCCGATATTCAAGGCGCGCACCGTCGACTGCAGATCTTCGCGCAGCCTCGTATCACAGTTGAATGCATCAGGCGGCGTAGGCAGGGTGACGCAGGCAAGGTATCCCTGTGCCGTTGGGAGCGTTGACAGCGCGGCGCCGTCGAGGACGCGCTCGTGCAGGTACGTTGCGATTTCGTTCGAGCGAGACTTCGCGTCAACGACCAACCCGTCCTGACTCTGCTGCACCAACGCCTTTCGGGCGGAATATGAGTTGAAGCCGACGACCGCCGCCAGCGGAAGGAGGGCGGCGAAGAGCACGAGGAGCGAGAGCCGCACGGAGAGCGGCAATCGCCGCCGGGCCGAGCCTCGCCGTGAAGATTGTTTCATTGCCATGCCGAAATCCCTCGTTTCGCGCGTGGTGGCGGTGCGCCGCGGATAGGTGATGACAAGCACAAGAATCGTATGACCTCCGCCGGCCGGAGCGCACTTGCGCTATCATCCCTGGCGGTGGGGAAAGCGACGTCGCGGGCGGTGGATAAGGAGCAGGCTGCGAGAGGCCCGCATGCAAGGACGCACCGCGTGCGCTGTTGGCTGCATCGTGTCACGAAAGGTATTGGCCCAGCGGTGCCGTTGGTACTTTTTGGGGTGAACTTATGTGGAGTTGCGGCGAGCGGCTTCATCCACCCTTCACCCTGCGCTCATAGCCACTCCACTCCTACCCCCCACTGCTCTGTCTGCTCGTAAGTGACCTATTCGTAATAGTAGATTAGTCCGCGCTCCTCAAGTTCCTGAAGTAGCTCTACTACTTCGTCTGGGGCCTTGGAGGAGAGCCGCGCCAGATCGAGCACCGAATGCTCGCCATCGGCCAGAAGCAAGATCGTACGATGGCTTCGCGACAGGTTGTGCGTATTGACCACGATCATCAAGTCACGGACGTCTGGCGCGCGCCGCGGGCGCCTACCCAGCGTCGTGCCACTCACGCCGCCGGAGGCAGGCTGAAATACGCCACCCTGGTTGCCAGCGTAGCCGCTGCCATTTTGACTGCCAGCGTAGCCACCGCCATACTGGCCGCCAGTCGGATACGACTCTGCCGGCGAGTATGGGTTGCGCTGCCCGCCGGGTGCTGCTCCGCCCAGCGGCTTCAGGGTGCCGGTCTGCGGTCCCGGCTGAACTGAGCCGAGCGATGGGCCGGTCGTCGGGAATGCGGGACGCGCATAACCTCCGTTGAAGCCGCCACTTGTGCTGTTCGGCGCCATCGGTGGGATGTGACCCGGTTGCGACTGGGCAAAGTGCGGCCATGAGCTGGCAGGATTCGGCACAGGGGAAGGCTGCGAACCGAGCGGCTGCACCGCTGGATGCTGCGGATTCGTCAGATTCGGAGTCGGGCGCGGCGCGTCGCGGTCGAAGGCGAATCGGCAGGCGCCCCAGCGACTGAGCGCCGCCAACGCCTCGCGTCCGCGCAACCCGGCGAGCGCCGCGTACATCGCACGACCTGAGACGAAGTAGATCTCGCCTTCTTCCAGCACAGAACCCGAACCACGCTCCACCGAGAGCAGACCTGTCCGCTGCCCCAACTCCACCACTTCTATCACGTTTGACAATTGGTCAGTCGCGGTAACTCTCGGCTTCGACATGCTTTCTTTACGTGCCCTTTGCCAGCGACACGCCGGTCGCCTCTCGCCCCACACCCACGCCCCTCAGGCGCCGCGGCTTGACACGCGACACTGCTCACCCGCTACGTCAGTTCCCTGTCCGGCACAGTTTCCGTAAGTATAGCACGGTGCCCCCGCCCGCGTAAGATGGCGATCCACTCCACGGCTATACGACTCACTAGGAGGGTATCATTGGCCTCACCGGCCGCCCGCATTTGATCTGGGAGACTGGGCGAGTTCTTACCTCGCATTACGAAGGGCGTGCGAACGGAATCCGCCGTTGCATCCCGCTGCCCAAAAGGGCTATCGCACGCTATGACGCAGGTGGATGCGCCGCTAGCCGTTCGTCTGCCTGGTCTGAAGGTGCTCTGCAATCTCCTTGACGAGCTGCGCATGCTCCTTCGAGCAGACCAATAGCTTGTCGCCTGTGTCGACGATGACCAGACCGTCCACACCCGCCGTCGCCACCAACCGGCCCGTCGTGCTGTAGACGAGCGTGTCGTTGGTGTTGACCTCGAAGTGACGCTCCGGCTCGATCCCGGCGATGACGTTACCGAACTCGTTGTGTGCGAAGAGCGACGCCACCTGGGTCCAGCTCCCGATATCGTTCCATCCGACGGAGACGGGGATGACGGCAATGTCGCGCGCTTTCTCCATCACGCCAGTGTCGATGGTGACGTTTTCTCGCAGCCGCGGCCAGACCGCCTCAATGGTCCGTTCCACCTCCGGCGTGATCCGCCCGCCCGAACGTCTGGCGACCTCCGCAATCTCGTCCAACACGTCCGCCACTGCCGGCACATAGCGCCGGATCTCTTCTAGGATTCTATCGACGCGCCACACGAAGATGCCGGCGTTCCAGACATAGTTTCCCTGGCGCAGGTACTCTTCGGCAACGTGCCGCTTGGGCTTCTCCACGAAGCCATCCACGGTGTGCGCAGCGAACCCTCCGGAACGAGCGAACGGCTGGCCATAGCGGATGTAGCCATAACCCGTCTCCGCGTGCGTCGGCTGGATGCCCAGCGTCACGAGATGGCCCTGGTGTGCCGCTTGTTCGGCGAAGGCCAGCGCGGCGCGGAATCCTTCGACGTCGGCGACGGCGTGATCTGATGCGAACGAGCCCATAACGGCCCGCGGGTCGCGCGCTGAGATGAGCACCGCGGCCAGCCCGATGGAGGCTGCCGTCCCCTGGCCGGACGGTTCACCCACGATGTTGCCGCGCGGCAGCCCAGGGAGCTGCTCGCCGCAGGCGTCGGCATAGGCTTGCGAGGTCACCACGTAGACCTGATCCAGCGGGACGAGTGGAGAGACGCGATGCACCGTCTCTTGCAGCATCGTGCGCGGGCCTGGCAGCGGCAGGAATTGCTTCGGGGACTGTTTCGTGCTGAGAGGCCAGAGGCGCGTGCCACTGCCTCCGGCGAGGATCGACGCGTACATATGACCGTCTCCAATCCTACATATTGCGAATGCCTAAGCGAGTGTGGTGAATGGCGCCGTGCGGGCTTTCGAGTCGCGCCGGGCAGGCCGTGCCGACCGGATTCTTGCCGACTACAAACGTGGGCATTGTAACGAACGGCGCAGGGCGACACAACCCGCGTAACCCGGCTGTGCTGTCTTGGCGCGATTCCTGCGCGCAGATGGGCCAAAGGGACTGCGCATGGCACATAGGCTGCGCTAACGGCGAGGCGGCGCGGAGGCGCCGAAGCGTCGTGGCACGTGGCCACAAGAGTGCCGGGTCTAGAGGGGAATGCCGCATGCCACAGCCTCAAGGTGGGCCGAGCGAAGGGTGGAATGGATTTGAGTCCTTCCCGGTCCCAAATTCTGCGCCGGACGGATCTGCGGGACACGATCCATTTACCGAGCTGGAGCCAGGTTGGCGCGCCATCCGCGCGCTGATGCAGCTTCGTAGCGATGAGCTCCTCGCAGTGATGCTGCGCCCGTCATTCCGCCCAGTGCGTGACCTCGATCTCGTCGCCGTCTCCCCGTGTGGGTATTGCCAAGACGGCGGCATGCGCACAGCCGGCAGCGTGCGCGTGCGCAAGGGACGCGTCACCGTGCGAGCCTGCGATACCTGCGGCACGGTTGATATCGGCGATCAGGCGCTCAACGTTCAAAACACCCAACACTAGTCTTATA
>CAYYCB010000227.1:0-5143 GCA_964469715.1 uncultured Ktedonobacterales bacterium
GAAGTGAGGTACAAATGCGAGAGCGTCTCAAGGCGGATATGCTCTTACTCTCAGAGCTAATCGCTAATGGTGCGCGTGAGGAAACGTGCGAAGGGTGTGGCATCACCCTCCTCGTGAGATATGACGCCGTGACGTGGGTGTGTTCCGAGTGCGGATACAGCCCGAATCCTGATGAGGCTACCGATACCTCAGCTTCACAAGCCCACTAGTGTGCCTTCTTCCTCGTCGCCCTGTTCGTCGCCGGTGGGCGCTTCGCCCGCGCTGGCGGCGTTTTCTTTGGCGATGGCGTCGCCTTCTTCGCCGCTCGCACCGCTTTCGCGGCCTGCTTGCGCTCCTTCTCTTGGAGGTAGGCCTCGATCTTGGCCTCCTCCTCGGGGGTAAACTCGGCGTCGAGCCAGCTCATATGGGGGATGCCTCCCTCTTTTGTACCCCTGTACCCCTGTACCCCTCGCCCCAGACGGCGGACTACGACTTCATGGAGCGAGCCAGGTCGGCGATGCGCTCGCGCGTGTAGGGGTTGCTGAAGTCGAAGGTAGCATCCCACGAATCGCCGTGCTGCCGCCACCAGGCGCGACCTTTGGCCGATTGCATCAGGTCCTCGACGTTGTGCACTGACGGCCCGAGCGCTGCCCGCGCGGCGGGCAGCAGGCGCGCCGGGATGGGGCCGGTCGCGCCAGCCAGCGCCCAGGTGCGATAGCCCGTGTAGTCTGCACCGGCGGCCGCGCGTGCCACGACACGCGAGATGCCCGCCTTGGGCATGGCCTGCAGCGCGCGCAGGATGGCCTTGCCGCTCTCGGCGGTGCGCCGCCCTGGCTCGTTGTGGATGATGTCGGTATGCAGCGTCACCAGGCTGCCCATGCGCTCGATCCAGTGCGAGGCCCGCATGCCCGGCCCGACGACTTGGAAGCGCAGTAACCGGCCCTGCGAGGGCGCGACGTAAACCAGGCCGCCGCGCGGCGCGCCCACGACGGTCGCAAGCGTGGCGCGTGAGATGCCCGGCAGGATCTCACCCATTCGTTGCCGAGCGTCCTCGTTGACGTAGCGTACCGACGCGCCTGTGCCGCCGCGCAGGCGGTCAGCCTCGCCGGATAGCGCATCAGCTTTGGCGCGCATGGCTTCTGCCCGCTCCAGGAGATCAGGATGCCCACCGGCGGCACGCCACACCGCCGCGGAACGGGCGACCAGTTTCTCCTCCGTGTCAAGGTCGGCCTGCATCCGCACCCGCACTTGCGGCGTCATCGTGGTGTGCCAGGCGCCGTTGGTGTCGAGCAGCATGCGCGTCTGGTTGCGCTCTGCCACCGCGTCCTCGTAGGCCTGACGCAGATGATCCGGCCCACCGGAAGCACGCCCCGCGGCAGCCAACGCATCGGCCTTACGGTCGAGCGCCGCCACACCACGATCTAACGACGCCGCGCGCTGTGCGGGTGTTTGTCGAGCAGCGGCACCGCCACCAGCGCCTCCACCGCCAGGCACCCCACGGCGTTCGTTTACTCGTCTCCCTCGGCTGCTCATGGATGTCTGAACCTCCGAGGGGATGTCAGCTAGCGAAAATCATCACACTACGCGAGCGCGCTGGACACGCGCGCCTTGAGATCGCGCAGCGTCGCCTCCTGCTCGGCCCGCTGGCGGGCGTTGAGTAGGTCCATGCGCTCCGCCAGCGCCTCGGCCAACCGCGCGAGCGGATCGTTATCGGTTGGGGTGGTGGGCACGGCCGCGCGCGCACCCGTCTCCGAGACAGGATATTGCTCGTCCCCGAGAGCGAAGGCGTAGCGCTCGCCACCCACGACGAGCCAGAGCCGGTCAAAGGCGAGCGGCACATGCACCACGTCAGCAAAGGGCGGCTCCTCGCCGTCGGGGATGTAGGCCAGGGTGATGTGCGGCACGTAGTCGGCGAATGTCTTGTCCACGGTGAAGCCCTCAGCATCGAGTCGCTTCACCAGCGCTGCCCGCCACGCCTTCAGATGCGGAACCTCCGGCGTCGCGTACCAGGGGTACGTGCCCTCGTCCGTGCCGGGGCTCTTCGACGGGAAGCGCCCGGTGCCCGTCACCGTGCCGGCAAGACGCGGCTGCTCAGCGGCCCAGCCCGCCAGCAGCTTGCGCAGGTCGCGGATCTGAGCCGATGTGTATTGGCGCTTGTCGCCCAGGAAGGCGAGGGTGATATGTAACTCGTCGGCGGGCTCGCCGCCGGGGATGGCAAGGCGCTTCGCGGCGTCGGGCGACGGGAAGAGCGCCACCATCATGCCGGTGTGTTCGTCCTCGTCGCTGTCGTTCTGCTGCCTCACCGCTTCCTTCGCTCTCACCTCGTTGAAGATGGCGCGCACGTCGTCGCGCGTGTGCGCCGTGGCGAGACGCCCGGCCGCCCAGGCGTGTAGGTCGGCGGGCAGCACGTCACTCACGAACGCTTTGACGCGCTGCCCCCGCCGGACCGCGCTGTATGCGCGCTCGCGGTAGCGCGCCCACTCGTCGCTGACTTCTTCAGGACTGGCCGTGCGACGGTCCGTGCCAGCGTCTTCGTCGGCTTCTCGGTCGATGTCGTCGCGGCGATCGCGGGCCGCGGCATGTACGAAATGTCCGACAGAGGCACGCCCGCCACCGTCACCGCGGAGGTCGTCCCGTCCCACGTCACCGTTGCGGGAGCCGCCTCGCTCCTCGGCTGTTCGATCGTAGTCGCCAGCGCCTCCTCGACCGTCGCGCCGGAACGCAGCGCCGCGAGCTTCGCCAGTGTCTCCTCGCGGATTCCACTGAATTTCTCCGCGATCTCCTCGCGCCGCTCCAGCGCGATCTCCTCGGGCGTCCGCGCCGCCGCGCCCAGCGAGATCACCAACCGGCCCCAGGGGGTTGATGGATCTTCCGCCAGCCAGGTCCCGTCCGGCTGCCGAGCCATCGTCAGGGTGCGGAAGCCCGTATGTATGCCCTCGCCCGCGATATTCAACTCCACCTTCATCGTCGTCGTCGTCGTCATCACCACGCTCCTCTCCCCGTTTCGCCGCGGCCTGCGACTTCGCGGCTACCTGTTGTGCGACCTGCGCGCTGGCCCCGGCGGCAGGCGACTTCCCGCCGTTCGCGGCCTGTTGAGCCGCTTCGGGCTTGCCGGCTGCCTGCGCCTGCGCCGCGACGGGGTTTGACGCCCCGGCGGGCAAGCCCCCCCCACCGCTGCCCCCGCCACCCCCAGCAACAGCGCCCGGTATGCCGGGCAACTGGCCGCTCTCCACGGCCTGCTGCTGCTGCTCCATGGCAGCCTGCGTCGAGTTGGAACTGGCCACACTCGCCTTGAGGCTTGCCTCATGCGCGTCGGAGATGTTCTCGCGCTGCTTCAGGAGGTCGGGGATGATGACCACGCTCTGCGGGCCGCCCTGCACGGTGATCATCGGTGGCACCACCTCCTCGCCGGGTAGCCGCGGCAGGCGCAGCAGGTCTTTCACCTGCGTACGACCGATGACGCCGCTGTTGGCGAGCGAGACGAGCGTCTGCGCCTTCTTGTTCCAGTCTTCCGGCTCCTCGATGCCCGCCCAGCGCGCGTGGAAGCGCCGGTCCCACACGCCGCGCGCGGGCTTCGTCGGACTGGCCGCGCGAGAAACCGTCGCCCCGACGGTGGAGAGGGGTTGGCCGTCGTAGCGCCAGATGACGCTATGCGTGAAATAGTTGGCAAAGAAGGTCGTGTAGGGCATCACGGCGTTGCGATAGGTCACCGCCTCCTGCGCGTTGCCCGTGGCGCGTCCGCTCGCGTCGGTGAAGCCGAGCTCGTCCATCGTCAGACCGAAGGCGGCGACGGTGACACGTAACAAGAACTCGTCGAACGCTGTGGCGATGTCGGCCTGTCGTGTGGGGGTGAAGGTGAAGAGCGGCGGCACGAATTTCGTGCGCACGCGCAGCGCTGAGTTGCCGGCCAACACGCCGTTCCAGAGTTGCTCCCATTCCAGAAGCTCGTCCGGCGTCATGTTCTTGAGTTCGGGCGACGAGGTCTGAATGACGCCCTCAGGGGTAGCGCCGTCGGTGAAGCGAACGAGGTCGTAATGCTCCTTACGCAGCGCCGTGGAGACGCGCAGGAAAATGTCCTCCACCGGGCTGTCGCCGTAGAGATCGTCCGTGCGCGGCGTCATCTGGAGATAGTCGAGCTCCCGACCGTCGAGCGCGCCGGTCGCCTGCGCAAACATCTCGCCCGGTGCGCCATTGACTACCTGGCGATACGCTGGCGCCGGTGGGCGTGGCAGCCAGCCGCCGGCATCGGCAAGCACCTGGAGCGTGTCACCGGCGATAAGGCGTAAGCCGTAGAGCCGTCCGGCGCGCGTCGGCTCCGGCCAGACGCCGGCGGCATCGATCTCCAGGAGGTCGCCCATCGCCTTGAGCATCCACGTGGTGAGATCGCCACTACCCTTGTCCGGCCCTTCGAGAAACCACTCCTGCATGTGCAGCGCGGGGGTGCGCCATGTGTCGGAGGTGGCGTCCTCGCCGTCGCGTAGGAACTCGGGCCGCGGCTCGATGACGAGCTGTGAGCGGCGCAGGATGCGGAAGATCGCGCGGCGGCACAGATTGACGCCCTCGTAAAGGCGCGCGAGATTGCGCAGCGTGGAAAAGTCGGTGCCGCGTGTGCTCCGCGGCTGCGGCGAGATGTTGATCCCGACCGGAAAGTTCCACTGCCGCGGACCGAGGCCGGGGATGGGCCGGATCGGATCACCCGGCGGGAAGATCAGGCTCCCGTTGCCCGGCACACCTGGCATGCCCGGCAAATTGGGCACACCGGAGATTTCCGGTGTGTAGGCGGCAACGGGCGCAGAGTTGTCGCCGGCCATACCACGCCCCGGATACTGGCCGGGGTACTGGCCCATGCTCGCACCGTACTGGCCGTAGGACGTCGGCCGGACCGCTGTGGCGGCGGCGGAGGCACCGTGCCCGCTATACTGCTGCCCGGTGCCAGGGATCGCGGGGCCAGCGACGGGGCGCTCACGGTAGGGCGGCAGTGTCCCAGCGGCGGCAGTGCCAACCTGCTGCGCGGACGTACGCGCTCCGTTGCTGGCGCCAGCGTTGCCGCCGTTACCACGTCCGCCGCGGGCGCGCGTCTCGGTGGGTTGTTGAGATGCGGCGGCGCGGCGGCGGTTACGGCTCATACGGGGGCCTCCAGAGGTCAGGGAGGGAGACGGGAGAC
>CAYYCB010000228.1:0-5142 GCA_964469715.1 uncultured Ktedonobacterales bacterium
CTTCCTCGGCACGTGGCCCCAAGGCATCCCCCCGATACCCCCCATCGCTTGGCATGTCACTCTATCGCGATGGTTACCCATCGCGCTTCACACACGACCAAGCGCGAGATCATTCATTCCGGCGATCTCTCGATATCCAGGAACTCGTTCGTCTCGGCAAAATCGAAGCAAATCCTCACTTTCGCCCTGGCGACGCAACCACACTTCTCGCATGGCCTCGCCGCACTGGCGACAATGCAGGATCACATCTCTATCTGCGGTTGTTCACGTGCTGCTCGCCAGATCCCGGCGATGCCGGGCGGCGACTCGCGCCATCCTCGATTGACACCAGCAAAACGGGTGGCTCTCGAAGGCACCCCCTTAGATTATCACACCTCAGCCGTGGCGTCAAGACCGTGTCAGCTATTCGCTTGCATGGAAGTGGCGTGATGACTGAGGATGCATCCGCGGGGAACGCCCTGGCAAAAGGCGCTTAATGATAGTGCCACAGGCGCCCCTGAGAAGTCAAGGGTACCTGTGGCACTTTTTCTGGACCTCAGGAGCGAATCACATCTATCAGCGTGTCTCCGTGCTGTTGTACATGATTGCCCGCTTGACCTCTTCAATGGCATCCGTCACGTGTATTCCGCGCGGACACGCCTCGGAGCAATTGAAGATGGTGCGACAGCGCCACACCCCCGTCCGGTCGCTCAAGATTTGCAACCGATCGCCGCCGCCACGGTCGCGGCTGTCGAAGATGAAGCGGTGGGCGTTGACAATCGAGGCGGGCCCCACCCAGTCGGGGTTAGCCCACACCGACGGACACGACCCCGTGCAGGCGCCGCAGAGGATGCATTTCGTCGTGTCGTCGTAGCGCTCGCGCTCCTCTGGCGCCTGAAGGCGCTCGGTGCGCGGCTCCGGCTCGTCGTTGATCAGGAACGGCTTGACCTTCTCATATTTCGCGAAGAAGGGGTCCATATCCACGACTAGATCGCGGATGATGGGGAATCCGAGCATCGGCTCGACGGTGATGCGCGCGCCCAGGTCGTTGACCAGCAGCTTGCACGCGAGCCGGTTGCGTCCGTTCACCCGCATCGCATCGGAGCCACAGACACCATGCGCGCATGAGCGCCGGTATGTGAGTGTGCCGTCTTGCTCCCACTTGATCTTGTTGAGCACATCCAGCAGGCGGTCGGTGCTCTCCGCCTGCACACGATACTCCTGCCAGAACGTCTTGCTCTCGGTCTCTGGCTGATATCGTTTGATCTTGACGAGTATCTGGCGCGGTCCGCTGGTGGCGGCCATACGACGTATCCTCTCATTCCGGGCGCCGCGCCCTCCGCGGGCCAAACGCCATGCCTCGACGCCGACGCGATGGTAGTGCCGAACGCTGGTTAATACTTGCGCTCTTTCGGTTCGAATCTAGTGATGACGACCGGCTTGTAGCGCAGCTCAGGCTCGCCCGGCTTGTCGGAGCGATACGCCAGGGTGTGCTTCAAGAAGTTGACGTCGTCGCGCTTCTCGTAATCGGAGCGGAAGTGGCCACCTCGGCTCTCTTTGCGCGCCAGCGCCCCCGCGACGGTCGCCTCGGCACATTCCAGCAGGTTGCCCAGCTCGATCACCTCCATCAACTCCGTGTTGAAGGTGCGGCCGGAGTCCATCAGGCGAAGGGTATTCCAGCGCTCCTTGAGCTCGACGATCTTTGCCTGCATCGCTCGCATGCCCGCCTCGTCGCGCACCACGCCCACCTGATCCATCATGCCGTCGCGTAGCTCCTGGCGGATGACCTCCTGGCTCTCGCCCTTGCCGCCGGCCTTGGCCCGCGACAGCAGAGATTCGACGACCTCCGTGGCATACGCATCTGGATTCGCCGGCAGAGGCGCGAAGTCCGCCTCGGGGAGCCATTTGCCAGCGATATGCTTGCCCGCTCGGCGGCCGAAGACGATGAGATCCACCAGTGAGTTCGTGCCCAGACGATTCGCCCCGTGGACGGAGACGCAGGCCACCTCACCGGCGGCATAGAGTCCCGGAAGCACGGTGTTGTTCTCGTCCACCACCACGCGCCCCTCCACGTCCGTCGGCACGCCGCCCATCGCGTAGTGCGCCGTCGGCTGGATGGGCACTGGCTCGTAATAGGGCTCCACGCCAAGATAGTTGCGGGCGAAATCGGTGATGTCCGGCAGCTTGGCGTCGATCTTCTCCTTGCCGAGATGGGCGACGGAGAGATAGACGTAGTCCTTGCCGCCGATGCCGCGGCCCTCGGCGATCTCCTGAATGATGAAGCGCGAGACCATGTCGCGTGGCGCCAGCTCCTGCAGGGTCGGCGCATAGCGCACGCAGAAGCGCTCCCCCTCGTTATTCAGGAGGTATGCGCCCTCGCCGCGCGCCGCCTCGCTTAAGAGCACGCCCACCTTATACAAACCGGTGGGGTGGAACTGGTACATCTCCATGTCTTCGAGCGGAATGCCGCGCCGATAGGCCACCGCCATGCCATCGCCGGTGAGCGACAGCGCGTTGCTGGTGATGCGCCATGCCCGCCCGTATCCACCCGTAGCCAGCACGATGGCCTTCGCATGGAACACGTGGATTGTGCCGTCGCGCAAGCAGAGCGCCACGACGCCGCAGGCCTGACCGTCGTTGATAAGCAGATCGAGCATCATGTACTCGTTGAAGAATCGCACCTGATTCTTCACGGACTGCTGATACATCGTCTGCAGGATCATGTGGCCAGTGCGGTCTGCCGCATAGCACGAGCGGCGCACGGGCCCCTCGCCGAAGTTGCGTGTGTGGCCGCCGAAGCGCCGCTGATCGATCTTGCCATCTGGCGTGCGGTTGAACGGCAAGCCCCAATGCTCTAGGTCGTAGACCGCGTCAATGGCCTCGCGCGCCAGCACTTCGCCGGCATCCTGGTCTACCAGATAGTCGCCACCCTTGACGGTGTCGAACATATGCCACTCCCAGGAGTCCTCCTCCTGGTTGGCAAGCGCCGCGGCCACGCCGCCCTGCGCTGCGCCGGTGTGCGAGCGCGTGGGATAGAGCTTGCTGATGACCGCAATGCTCGAATTGTGGGCAAGCTGCATCGCGGCCATCAGGCCGGCGCCGCCCGCGCCGACGACGATGACGTCAAACTTGTGATAATTCATGGGAGCTTCCTCTCGCCGGGCCCTCCGGCGCGGCGTGTTCTACACGCGGCAGGGGCTAGGGGCGAATGATGCAGTGGGCCGACGCGTCCGGCTGGAACGTGATGATCGTCATCGAGCCCATCAGCCAGAAGAAGAGCACCGTGAGGAACAGCGCCGAAAGCACGGCGAGGCGCAAGCCGCGCGATTGGATGTAGTCGTCGGCGACCAGTCGCGTGCCGTTGAGGCCATGTGGCAGGGCCAGTGTGAGCAGCAACAGGTCATAGGCGCGCCACAGCGGATTGGAGTACCGCTGCGCGACGAAGCAATACGTGGTCTGCGATACGTCGTTGGCGACATGCATCAGCAAGAGGTGGATGATGACGAGGAAGATCAGCGCCACGCCCGAGATGCGCAGAAAATACCACGAGAACGTCTCGAAGCCGCCGGTGGTGGGTTTGGCCGAGGCGCCATATGAGGCGACGACCTTGCGCGGAAAGGATGATGTGCGCGTTGCCATGCCCTAGTTCCCTCTCTTCGGCTTATCCAAGGAACGGCGTGCAGCCATTGGGGCCAGTCGGGCAAGTGCCAAAGATCGGCGCCACGACAAAGAAGGCCATGGGGACGAAACCCGCGATGGTCAGCAACAGCACGCCATAGAACATCGCGCGCTGGTATTTATAGCCGCCCGGCCAGAAGTCGATCAGGATGATGCGGACACCGTTGAACGCGTGATAGAGCACGGCGCCGATCAACGCGAGTGAGATGAGCCGCACGATGCCTGTGCTGAAGACCAGCAGCGCATCGTTATACACCGTTGGCCCGAAGCCGATCAGGGTGATGTCCACGATGTGGATCAGCAAGAACAGCAACACTGCCAGACCGGTCACGCGATGCAGCAACCAGGACCATTGACCCGATTGGCCTCTGTACATGCGGGCTTCTCCTCACGTTGCGATGATTCAAGCGGCTGGGGATGCGGGCGCCGACTTGGCGGCGAAAGATGGGGAAGAAAAGGCGTCAAAGGCTGGCTGCCAGGCGGACATGTTGCGCTCGGGTGGGCAAGCTCGCACTCGCGGCAATGGCACTCCACCGCAGTCAGGCACTACCGGACGCCGTTGTCTCGGAAGACGGCGCTCAGCCGCACCTCTCATTATACGTGCCCTGCCTTGTGCGAACAACACAACGCGAGGGACAGCGGGCCGACCCTTCAGCATAGCCCGTCTTGTCGGTATCAACACCGTGTGCTAGCATCCCAGGAACCATGCGCGCGACGTTTCGCCTCGCACCGCACGGTAGGAAAGCGGCACGACTTTAGCTACCGGAGGCCGTCAGAAATCATCGTTCATGTCGCCAAGCGGCGAAACTGGCAGCGCAGAAGCGGAAACGGAGGCGTAACCATGTCCGCAGAGCGTCCTCATGTCATCATCCTGTCGCCGCATGGCCGCGCGGCGCAGCCCAGCGTGACCCGCGCCGACATCACCGCCCAACTCGCGCAGCAGACCACGGTAGGCAGCACGCAGCATTTCGTCGTCTACTCGGACGGCACGGCAAACGGCGACGCGTCCGCACAGGCAGTTCTCAGCCGATGCGAGGACGACTTCACTGCGGTGGACGCCTGGTTCGGCGGCCTGCAGTTGCCGCAGGGCCAGGAGGGCGACGATCAGACAATAGTGCGCACGGCATTACCACTCCATGTGCTGATGGATGCGCAGGCAGGCGGCGCCTACCACTTCGGCTGCGACGCCACCAATCTCTACATCGAGCCTGACCCGACGATTTCGGCCGGCCTCATGGTGGCCGAGCTGGTCGAGGTCTTCGAGGCCGCGCAGAACGCCGGTTGGGACTGCGGACACGTCAATGGTGAAGCCCTCTCGCGCGTATTGGCGACGGAACGCCAGCCAGAGTTGGGCATACTGACGCAGCAGACAGGACAGGGTTGGTGGGCAAACGGTCACGTCGACTATGTGACCTCGAACAGCGCCGACGACCAGAACCAGGACGCGAACGGCTGCGGGCCGCTCTTCCTCTACTACCTGCACAC
>CAYYCB010000229.1:0-1762 GCA_964469715.1 uncultured Ktedonobacterales bacterium
CATGGCGAACGTTTCATCGGGCTACGTCGTCGAGTTGACGCCCGGCAGCGTGGCGCGGCTCACCGCGCTGATGGGCCTCTCCACACGGATGGCCGCGTACTACATGACGGCCATGGGGGCGTGCGTGCTCAAGGTCCAAGAGAACGCCGTCGTCGCGACAAAAGACGGACGTTTCCGCTATGAGCGCATCACACCAACGGGCACCATCTCGCGCGGCATCAAGGGCTACGTCGAGAGCCCTTACGTCGGCGTGGTAGGCGTGGGCCACGAAGTGCCCTATGCGCGGCGCCGCGAGTTCGGCTTCAGCGGCCAGACCGACGCGCTGGGCCGTACCTACACCAACGATCCGGGCGCGTTCTACCTGCGTGACGGCCTGGAAGGCAGTCGCGGCTTCATCGTGTCAGCTTTCGGCGGCGCGGTGGGGATGGCCGTGCGCGATGTGACGCTGCTCGGCGGCACCCCGTAGGGCGCGCGGAGCGGTAGGGGGAGCGGGGGAGAGGAGAGGAGAGGAGAGGAGTAGAACGACCCATGCCATCGGCACCGCAGACCTGGACCATGCTGCAGGCGTTGCAGGCCAGAATATTCAATGAAGTGCTTGTCGGCGGCGTCTCGCCATTCTCAACGTGGAATACCACGGACCAGGCGCGCTTCGGCGTCAATTCGTTCGCTACCGGCGGGCAGGTGACGACAGCGATCTACATCGGCGTACCCAAGGACTGGGCGGCGATCAACTATCTGCCCAAACAGTGCCACATCATCCCGCCGACGCCGGAAACGGTCCATCGGCGCAACCTCGGCGGCCACATCTGGGACGAGGCGCATGTCAGCGTCTTCTTCCGCTTCTCGCGTAAGCAAGATTGGTATCAGGCGCAGCAGGACCTCATCGCCGCGCGCGACGCCGCGTGGCCCATCTTCCTCCGGCACGCCGAGCTGCCCAACGCGCCCACGGTCAGCGCATCCAACCTCGTTCCGCAGCCCGCCGGGCAGACCGCCTACAGCATCATCAACGTCGCCGGCGAGGATTTTGACCAATGGGGCTTCACGTTCTACCTCCGCCAGGAATGGAGCGTGGCCAGCGGCATCGTACCGTAGCCGTCCCGACAGAGAACACCCGACAGAGAATAGGAGCAGCACACCATGGCGCGAGCCGCCAGCAACACATCCGACACCCCAGAGGAACAGCCGCAGGAGGCGCCAGCGTCGCCGGCGACGCTGGCGGCACAGGGCGACGCGTCGCTGTCCGCTGTACCGGTCGTCACCCCAGCAGCAGCAGTAGTAGCAGCAGAGCCAGCCGCCGAGGCCACAGATGCGGCCTCGGTCGTCGTGCGACGTTACCGCGCGGCGGGCGAGGCGCGCGAGATCGGCGTCGCCTGTATCCCCCACGGCTTCATCGTCGTGGAGGCGCTCGCCGACGGGACGTATCGTCTCGCACCCGACCAGGAAGCGCCGACCTTCGAGACAGTGCCCGCAGAGGGGGAGGCCTAGCCAGACGATGACTCATCCACAGTCGCATCATCTGCCCAAGCCAGCCCGGCCAGAACACGTCCAGGCGCACGTCTTCTGCAAACGCAACGTAACCACCGAGGAGGCGACCGCCTGGCTCAACAGTCTCATCGGGCAGCCCGTCGGTGAGGAGCGGCCTGGTTACGTGGTCGTATCCTTCACCAACATCGATTTTGCCAACGAGCAGGGTATTGGCAGCGCCGTCATCCCCTCGCACTTTGACGTGCTCGCCGTCGCCGAGCTCAAGTACGTCGGCGAG
>CAYYCB010000229.1:1862-5142 GCA_964469715.1 uncultured Ktedonobacterales bacterium
CGAGCTCAAGTACGTCGGCGAGTAGCTCCGCACTTCCTTTCTCCCCACCTTCTCTCCATCCTCTCCACACCCATCTCGGCCATTGTAACCCGCTATCGACCTGTCAGTCAGTAGGAGCAGCGTTCCATGCCGATTCCAGCAAGCAGTGCGGCGAAGGGCTATAACATGGTGGGCGCCGAGTACGGCAATGTCGGCGGCATGCAGCAACTGCTGACCGACACGCCCATCTCGGGGCTGCCCGCCTCGCTCACCACCGCCATCCCCGGTGCCGCCACACAGGGCATGCGCCTGGTCATCTTCGCCTACAACCAGACCGCCGCCGGCACCGTCACTGTCGCCGGCACGGCGCCGTTCTCCGGTGCGGCCGTCACCGAGACTACGACCAGTCTCCCCGTCCTAGAGAAGCCCGGCGACATGGCGGTCTACGTGACGAGCAACGTCTACGCCACTGTCAACGCCAGCGGGGTGACGCTCGGCTCGGGCCTCACTGGCGGCCGTATCAGCATCTTCGGCATCCAGGCCGGCAAGCGGCTGCTGCCGGGCATCGTCAAGCTCACCGACAAGTACAAGGAGCACAGCCCCAAAGAGTCGCGCGGCTTCTATGATCGGGACGTGGACCTCATCCCGCTGCAGAAGGACTGCGACTGGGAGGCCACGATCGACGGCTACCCCGATAGCAGTCTCCTCGCGCTGCTGGGCACCTACGCCGCGTCGCCGACCATTGCCAGCATTCCGGCCAGCCCGACATCGCTGCTCGCGGCGACCGCCTGTGTGACCAGCGGCACGGCCAGCCTCACGACGCAGCCGACCGCGCCGGGCATGATCTTACAGGTGGTCATCGCGGGCGGCCCGCCAGCCACGGCTGCGACGGTGACAGTGACGGGCACGAACCTCTACGGCGAGCCCTATAGCGAGGTCATCGTCCCGAGCACCAACCAGGCCGGCACGTGGTACTCCATCGGCGTCTTCGCCAGCGTCAACGCCAACGGCGTCAGCTTCGGCGCCTTCGGCGGCACCGGCACCACCGTCGCCGTCAACGGCATCTTCGGCTGGCAGTTCTCTGGTAACCCTGGCGACACGCTGAATTCGTACAGCATCGAGCAGTACGATGGCGTCGGCAGCTACGTCTCTCCGTTCTGCCTCATCGACGAGTGGTCGATCGAAGGCGGCGCGGAGAAGGAGATCAAGCAGAGTATCAAGGGCAAGTGCCAGGAGGTCTTCCCGGTCGGCAACACGGCGCTCAACACCACGCAGATCACGCCGCTGGTGCAGGCGCAGGACGACGCCGAGACGGGCTGGCAGGCACTGGTGTACATCGACGACATCTCTGGCACGGCTGGCGGCACCGCCAACCTCGACGTGGTCGATTGGAAGGTCACGGTGCACAGCCCGTGGGAGGTGAAGTACACGAGCTGGGGCAACCCGATCCCGTTCAGGACCTGGAAGCCGGCGTATAGGCTGAAAAGGTATGTTGAGGCCGAGTTCACCTTCGACCTGTCCAGCGGCGCGGCGGGCATCCTCAACAAGGAGGTGATGAACTTCCGTCTGCGCAAGAAGCGCCAGGTGCAGCTCACGGTAAAGGGCGTGCTGCTCGGCACAGTGGCCGGTACGGCGTACTACAAAGGATGGGTTTTCAACCTCGCCGGCCGCTGGATCGACGGACTGGATAGGCAACTCGATCCCGACAAAGGCAATGTGGAGGTCAAGGTCAAGATGCTCTGCGAATATGACTACGCGCTCGGGTACGGGCACAAAATCACCCAGTTCGCCCAATATCCGACGTGGTAGGGCGCTCGCTTGGTGGAGGGCGCATGGGCAAGAGTCACATTCTGCTGACGCTCGATGGCTTGTAGCGGGCCGACGTCATTCCGGCCCCGCAAGCGAGCCGAACGCGGGTATGAACACATCTGGGAAGTATCAGCCCTACCGGGGCACCGGCAAGGGCAAGCCCTGGTACTGGTACGGGCGGTGGCACATCGGCGCGCCGCGTCGCGTCAGGATCAAGGGCGATTGGATGTGGGCCTGGGACAAGGGTGAGCACCGCATCGAGTGGTGCCATTATTGGGTTGTCCGGCAAGGCCCCGACATCCGCTTCTGCAACGGTTGCAGCCGCGTGCACTGCATGCATTGCGGCTGCAACTTGTTCTGGAAGAAATGGGTGAACACCGCCGGCAGCACCTACGAGAAGACGAAGGCGCACCGCGCCTTCCGCCGCCGCGCGAAGGACGCCATCCGGCGCGAGCTCGCCGGCGACGACGCGGTGAGCCACAATTTCCCCGTCTATGGCGACTGGCTCGACTGAGCCACGTCACCAATCGATCACGGTGAACCGGCCGGCTTCCTCCATCGGGGAGGGGGCCGGCCTTCGCATCTGTTCGCACTGTTCGCGCATCGCGAACACGCACGAGAGACACAGCAAAGAGAGGAACGAACACGCCATGCCACGACCAGTAGACCGCAACAAGACGATTGATCTGCACGCCCCCTGGTGGAGTGACGCCAAGGACGCTGGCGGGCGCTACCTCGAACGTTGGGTGGTGCGCGAGGAGATGACGGAACGCGACCAGCAGGAGATCGCGCAGAAGGTCAACCAACGCCTGGCGCAGGTGACCGCCGGCAAGAACTCCAAGCAGCTCGGCGAGGCGATGATGCAGCAGATCATCCAGGCCAACCTCGCCTTCGCCCGCCTCTATCAGCTCCTGCAAATGACCGAGGAGATCACCGACGAGAGCGGCACGCCGTTGCACCGCGACCGCGACCTCATCTCGTCGTTCGCCACACGTGACACCGAGTTCGTCAGCGGCGAGCTGGACCAACTCTACGGCAAGCCGGAGATCGAGGTGCTGCCGGCGGACGAGGAAAAGGCGAACGAGGTGCGTGCTGCTGCTGAGCGCGGCTGGCCGGTGGACGAGAGCCAGGCGACTGCGGAGGGCGCGGCCATCGCGCGGTTTCCTGCACCTCGCAAAACTCGCGTATAAGGGCGAGCTCAGCGGGGCCGACGCGCTCGAGGAGGCGCACCGGCGCGGCGTCCTCGCACACGTCAACGAGCTCGCGCTGATGGAGGCCTACGGCTCGTATTCGGAGATGCTCGCCGCCCCGCGTGCCCACGTGGCGCGCACGCGGCTGGCGCTCGCCGCCCGTGGCGAGGCGGAGCAGGAACTGGCGAAGGAGCGCAAGCCCGGCACGGCTGCGGGTGGGAAGTCCAGGGGCACGACCACGACGGCGGGCGGTGCGGTCGGGCAGAAGAAGCGGCCGGTGATACCGCAGGAGGCGTACGGGG
>CAYYCB010000230.1:0-5136 GCA_964469715.1 uncultured Ktedonobacterales bacterium
AGGTGATGCAGTCCCAGAGCACGTTGCCCGCGGGCGTCCGCAGGAGATAGGCGCGCTCACCGATGGCGAACCGCGGTTCTGTGACGATGGCGGTGACGCCGGGCGCGACCTCGGTGAAGGTGTTGTGGTGATCGGCGCGCAGGGCGGTCAGCGTCGTCCATTGCTGTCCGCCGGGATTGATATACTGGCGCTCGTCCTCGCAGATGGGGCAGCGCTCGGGCGGCGTCTGACTCGCGGGATACTGCGTGCCGCAGGTCGTGCAGATGTAGTGTTCCACGGTGAAATCCTCCTCGCCAAGACACTGTAGCGCGTGCCACCAACGGCTGGCCTCGCACCTTCGGACGGGCCTGCCACTGTCCCTGCGACCAGTGGCGCGCTCGCGTCTCCACAAGCGATTCCTGCCGGATGACCAAGCCGCTCGCGGCGTTGGTCACGCCGCCTGACGCCCATCGCGTCTCGGTGGGATACACTGTCCTTATGTGCCTGGTCCGAGAACCGAGGTGCGGGACGGCGGCGCTTGAGAGGATACGGCGATCATGGCGACCACGGCGGCGAGCGGCGGACGAGTCGGCGCGTTGGCGGCGCCCGCGACGCGGCGCAACGCCTTTCTTACGCTGGCCCTCGCCAATACGCTCTGGGCGGGGACCTACACCGCCGGGAAGGTCGCGCTGCGTGAGCTCTCACCAGTCGAGCTGAATGCGCTGCGCTTCCTGATCGCCACGGCCATCCTCACGCCTGTCCTCGTCCGCGGGTGGCGCCGGATCAAGTGGACGCGCGCCACGGTCGTCACGCTGGCGCAATGCATCTTCTACGGTTGGGTGCTCAACAAGACGCTCGAATACGTGGGTCTCAACCTCTCCACCGCCTCCGATACGGCGCTGCTCATCTCCACCGAGTCGCTCTTCACCGCCATCCTCTCGTGGGTCCTGTTGCGCGAGCGGGTGCGCCGGACCGGCCTGCTCTCGCTCGGCGTCGGACTCCTCGGGGCGTACCTCATCGTGGAGCGCGGGTTCCTCCCGACGCTCGGCGCGGGCGGCGGCAGCGGTCGCGTGTTCGGCGACGTGCTGATTGTCATCTCGCTGCTCGTTGAATCCGCCTACACCGTCCGCGGCAAGTCGGCTCTCGCCAGTATGTCGCCGCTGCTCTTCACCGCCGCCACCATCGCCGGCTCGCTCATCTTCTGGGTGCCGGCCGGAGCCGTCAACGTGTTGCAGAGCGGCCTTCCGCATCTCTCGGCGCAGGGGTGGCTCGGCGTGCTCTATATGGCCGTCGTGGCGACCGTCACGGCGTACTGGCTCTGGTTCCGCGGCCTGCGCACGCTGGACGGGTCGGCTGCCGCGCCGATGCTCTTCATCCAGCCACTTGTCGGGGCGGCGCTGGCGGTCTGGCTCCTGCACGACCAGCTCAACTGGGCCACGCTGCTCGGCGGTGGCCTGATCGGCGCGAGCCTGCTCCTCGTCGTCTTGGCCGCGCGCCGCCCTGCGGCCCTCGTCGCCAACGAGCCGATACCGTGAGGGAAGACGCCATGTTCATCGCCGCCGCCCGTGTCACGCTCCGCCTCGACGCCAGCCAATCGCTCAAGGATAAGCGCCAGGTGGTGCGCTCGCTGCTTCAGCGCCTGCGCAACGAGTACAGCGTCTCAGCCGCCGAGGTCGCGACGCAGCAGAAGCTCCAACTCGCGACGCTCGGCCTGGCCTACGTCAGCGGCGAACCCTCCCACGCGGAGGAGGTGCTCGACAATGCGCTGCGCTACATCGAGGAGACGCGGCCCGACGTCGACCTGGCGTCAGTCGCGCGTGACCTCTTCTCGCTGGACGAGTGAGCCGCTACTCGAATGCGGCGTACTGGTGGCTCCGCGTGGTGGGCACACGCCTCGCGAGCGCCGAGCACAGGTAGGCACATCGCCGCGGTTCGGTTGCCGGCAGAGCCGCACCCACGTACACTCGCCTGCGTTTCCCACACCGTATACTGAGAGCGGTCCTGTGTGAGCGTTCGTATTTGATACCGATTCCGAGTGGGATGTTGCCGTGAGCAGCCGCGGCGCTGAAGGCGCCGGCGCAGGGCGCGAGGCGGGCTGAAGCGCTCATGACTCACCAACAACTCAGACGAAATCGGGATGAGATGTTCTGAAGGGTGAGGCTCGTCATCATGTCGCGCACCAACATCGGCAGCGGCGCGCCGTGGGAGGCTGTCGTCGGCTATTCGCGCGCCGTCCGTGTGGGGAATGTGGTCTCTGTCGCGGGCACCACCGCCACCGGACCTGATGGGCGCGTCGTCGGCGCGGGCGATCCCTACGCGCAGACCGTCCAGGCGCTGCGCAATATCGAGTCCGCCCTGGAACGGGCCGGGGCTACCCTGCGCGACGTCGTGCGCACCCGCATGTTCGTGACAGATATCTCGCAATGGGAAGCCGTCGGTCGCGCGCACGGCGAGTTCTTCCGGGACATCCGGCCCGTCGCGACGATGGTGGAAGTCGTGCGGCTCATCGACCCGGACATGCTGGTCGAGATCGAAGCCGAGGCTATCATCACCGAAGGGTAGGGACGCCGGACGGAAGGCGTCCCGCGGCGATTCAGATTCATTCCGCTTGACGGTTCCCACGACACCAGGGGAACGACACCATGCGCTACCTTTCCGATGACTGCCCCGACCCTGAGCTGGCCGGCTACTATGGTCCCCACAGCGTGACCTGGCGTATCGGCTGCGAGTCTGCGCTGCTGCTTGGCGGCGGGCGGGCCGTGCTGATGCAGCTCGCTCATCCCCTCGTCGCGGCCGGCGTCGGCCAGCATAGCGCCTATGCCGCCGACCCGTGGGGGCGTATGCTCCGCACCCTCGACTACACCGCGAAGCTGACGTTCGGCACGCGCGCCGAGGCCCGCGAGGCGGCCCACGCCGTCAACCATATGCACCGTGCCGTCGTCGGCACGCTCGACACCTCAGCCGGCGTCTATCCGGCGGGAACGCCGTATGCCGCCCGGCGCGCGGATCTGCTCCTCTGGGTCTTCGCCACTCTTGTCGATACCAGCCTCTCCGTCTACCCGCTGCTTATCGAGTCGCTGCGCCGTGCAGACCAGGAGCGCTATTACCAGGAGGCCCGCGCCGCGATGGGCCTCCTCGGCCTGCGATCCGGCGATACTCCGGCCACCCTCAGCGACTTCGAGGTGTACATGCGTGCCATGATCGAGGGCGACGCGCTGGCCGTGACGGAGTCCGCTCGCGACGTTGCCCGCGCCGTGATGCGGATGCCCGCGCCCTTCGTGCTCCGGCCGGCGCTCGACGCCACCGGATGGATCACCATCGCCCTGCTGCCGCCACGCCTGCGCGAGATGTACGGCTACACCTGGGATCGCCCGCGTCAGGCGATCTTCGACGCTTGGGCCGCGGGCACGCGTCGCCTGTTGCCGCTGTTGCCGTCGGTGGCGCGCCACACGCCGTATGCCCGCGCCGCGTGGCGCCGCGTCCGCGCAATGACGGGCAGCGCCGCCGCATAACGAGCTTTACTCATAGTCGAATCTAGCGTACAATAGCGCCGCCTTGTTCACATGGACTGTGTGTAAGCCTGGATGCTTGCCTCGATAGAGAGTGGAGCGTGGCGGCGATGGCATTATTTGGACGCAAGCGTGAGACGCAGCAGGTGAAGGTGGTCACTGAGGGCAACGTTGAGTTTGTCGCGCTTGAGCCGCGCCAGCTTAAGCCGGTTGCCGTCGTCGCCCAGGCGCTCGATAACCAGTGGGTGCCTCAGCATCTGCTCGGCTCGATGGTGCGTCAGGGCCAGGGCCTGAAGGACGTCGCGTCTCAGCGCGAGCAGGCCGTCCGCACTGAGTACATTCGGGCGCTCGTAAATGCGGAGCAGGTCGTCATCAATCGCGCTTTCCTCTACAACAATTCCATCGTCGCCAGGGACTACACCGCACCAGGCCAGCAGCGGGAGGCGTTCAAGTCGCTCCTCGCGCAGGGCATCATCGCTCCGTATCTCTACGCCGAGGAATCGCCTGATCAGCCCGGAGGATTTACGTCGAATGAGGCGACGCGCGCGGCCTGGGGGCGCGTCTGCCAGGAAGTCCGTACCCAGTGTGTCCGCTTGTCGTGGGATTCGGAGCAGAACGCGGCGCGGAATAAGACCATGGCGCGCACCTTCGATCAGTGGGTGCGCTCTGCCGTCTCCGGCGACAAGGCACAATTCGCCGGCGATCTAGGCATTCCGCCAGAGCGAGTTGACGCGTTTACCGAGCGGCTGAAGGACGTTTCGCGTTTCGCCGCCGATTATTCCGATCCGCTGACACGCGAGATACTCTACAAGGCCTTTGTCGTCAGGGAAGGCTCCGCTCCCGCGGACGGCTACTATGCCGGCGACGGTGAGAAGCCGTTTGCCAAGGAAATCAAGCAGCTTCTCGATCTCCGCTATAACACGAACCTGCCCGACATGCTCGACCGCTACGCGCTGACTCCCGTGGAGTCTCTCCCGCGTAGTGCGCTGCAAGAGCTGAGTAGCGCACTCGAAGATCCACATGGCGAAGTCTCGCCCGACGACTTGATGAAGCTCCTGCGCCGCACCACGTTCGACATGGTTCAGGGCGGCCTGTATCTCAAATCTATGGGCCAGCTTTCGCTTGAGGACGTGCTTCAGGTGCGCGGTACCAACGCCTGGCAGAAGTACACCAGGAGCCTGCAAGGGCTTGTGAGCGACCCGCTCCGGTTCGAGGATCGGGCGCAAGAGGTCTACCGCGACTATGCCGCGCTGGCGGGCGAGATGACGCGGCATGTAAAGCGCATTCAGGGCGACGCCGCGACCGAGCGGTGGATGCCCGCCATCAATCTTGTCATCCTGGTGGGGGGTGCGGTTCTCTCCGCCATCTGGGCGCCTCCGGCCCTCGGCCTCGGCAAAGTTGTGCTCTGGAATATGTCGCAGGCCGTCGGGCTGAGTCGCGCGGGCGTTGGCGCGCGCCTCATCATCCGGGGCGCCGCGGGACTGGGGGCCCAGGCCGATCTGCGCACGAGCATTGACTTCATGCGCCGCAAATCGCAGGACGCGGAGACCCTCTGGACGGAGATGCGCCGGATGCTCGAAAAGCAGCGCGGATTCAAAGAAGTGACGGCGGAGAATCTGCAAGCGCTGCTCGACGACGCCAACATCAA
>CAYYCB010000231.1:0-5095 GCA_964469715.1 uncultured Ktedonobacterales bacterium
CGCCCGCCGGACCCAAATCGTCGCGCCTGCGACGCATCAGCGTCATCGACATCGCCCCCGAGGGCGCCACCCAGACCCTCGTGATGGTCCACGGCTACGGCGGACGCGCGCTCCAGTGGCTCTACCAGCTCCAGGCGTTCGGCCTCTCGATGCGCGTCATCGCGCCGGACCTGCGCGGCCACGGTGGCAGCGACGATCCCGATGAGCTGCCCGCCGGCATGGACGCCCTGGTTGACGACCTGGAGCTCGTGCTCGACGCGCTCAACGTGCGCGGCCCCGTCGCGCTGCTGGCGCACTCCTTCGGCGGCGCCATCGCCGTGGACTTCGCACTGCGCCACCCCGAGCGCGTCAGCCATCTCGTGCTCGTCGGCGTACCCTCGCGCTTCATCCTGCGCCCCGGCGTGCGCCAGCTCATGGGCCTGCCCCGCGGCCTCTACCCCGCCATCCGCGACACCTTCCATATCCCCGTTTACTCCACCAGCCTCAAGACTATGCGCCGCATGCACGACAAAGCCATGTCGAAGTGGAACGGCGACGGCCGGCTGGAGCGCGTTACCGTGCCCACGCTCGTCATCATGGGGCAGCGCGACACCGTCTTCCTGCGCGACAACTATGAGGAGGTCGCCCGCTGCATCCCCGGCGCGAAGTCCGCCATCATCCCCGTCTCGGCGCACCTCGTCCAGCTCGAACGGCCCGACGCCGTGAACCGCGCCATCCGCCGCTTCGTCGAGCCGCAGCAGAGCGGCGCATTCGGCGCGCCCGCCGCTCCCTCGCGCCCGCTCGCGGGCAGCCGTCCGCCCGCCTCGCGCCTCACGGAGATGCCCTGGCTGCAGTACTACGACGCCGAGGTGCCGCACGATCTGCCCGTGCCCGCCACACTGCCGCACGACCTCGTCATCAACGCCGCGACTGACGCTCCCGACCGCCCGGCCGTCGTCTACTTCGGCCAGAAGATCGGCTACCGCGAGCTCGACCGCCTCACCAACCGCTTCGCCGCCGCGCTGCGCAAGCTCGGCGTCCAGAAGGGCGACCGCGTCGCCATCGTGCTGCCCAACGTGCCGCAGTGGCTCGTCGGCTTCTACGGCACGCTCAAAGCCGGCGCTGTCGCCGTGCTCGCCAGCCCCCTCTCGACCGAAGCCGAGATCGCCTCGCACCTCAAAGACTCCGGCGCGAGTGTCCTGCTCACCCTCACGTCGTATGCCGAGATGGCGCGCCGCGTCTGCGCCGGGACCGCGGTGCGCCAGGTGATCTTCACCGACGTGCGTGAATATCTGCCGCTACTCGAACGCGTGGCTCTCGCCAGCCGCATCGAGGCCATGGTGCGCCACCCCGCCACCGGCGCTGAGCATCCCGCCCCCGATGGATTGCCCACGCCGCTCGACAACGGCACGAACGAGAAGGCCGGCCCCTACAAGCGCTACGCACTGCAACAGCTTTTGCGCAGCCAGCCCGCGCGCCCAATCGACCCCGGCGTCGTCCCGGACAATCTCGCCGTGCTCCTTTATACGTCAGGCACCGTCGAGCGGCCCAAGGGCGTCATGCTGACGCACCGCAATCTGATGGTCAACGTCGCCCAGGTACGTCACTGGCTGCCCGAGACGCGCCGCAGACGCGAAGTGGTCCTCTGCGCGCTCTCGCTCGCCCACTCCTACGGCCTGACCAGCGCGCTCGACCTCTGCATGGCGCTCGCCGGCACGCTCGTGCTGCTGCCCACCACGCGCATCAAGCCAGTGGTGGAGGCGATCAAGCAACACCACCCGACGATCTTCCCCGCCGTACCTGCTATGTACCTCGCCATCGCCAACTATCCCAAGGTCCGCTCCTACGGCGTCTCCTCGATCCGCTTCTGCGTCAGTGGCTCCGCGCCGCTGCCCGTCGAGGTGCAGGAGGCCTTCGAGAAGCTGACGCACGGACGGCTTGTGGAAGGCTACGGCCTCACCGAAGCCTCCCCAGTGACACACTCGAATCCGCTACAAGGGGAGCGCCGCGTCGGCAGCATCGGCATCCCGCTCCCCGGCACGCAGGCACGCATCGCGGATCCCGCCTCCGGCGCGCCGCTGCCGCCGGGCCAGGTCGGCGAGCTACTAATACGTGGTCCCCAGGTGATGCGCGGCTACTGGAATCTGCCCGAGCAGACCATCGAGACATTGCAGGACGGCTGGCTGCACACCGGCGACCTCGCCCGCATGGACGAGGACGGCTTCTTCACCATCGTAGATCGCGAGCGCGACGTGATCCTCGCGGGCCCCTACAACGTCTACCCGCGCGAGGTAGAGGAAGTGCTCTACGAGCATCCCAAGGTGCTCGAAGTGGCCGTCGTCGGGGAGCCCGACCCCACCGACGCCCACGGTGGTCCCGGCGGAGGGCGGCTCATCAAGGCGGTCGTCGTGCTGCGGCGCGGCGAGCGGGCGACGGCCGACGAGCTCCTGGCGCTGGCCCGCGAGCGGCTGGAGGCCTACAAGGTCCCCTCGGTCATCGAGTTCCGCGACGAGCTGCCCAAGAACTTCGTCGGCAAGGTGCTCCGCCGCCTGCTCGTCGAGTCGTGAGCTACCCAGGAGACACTCCATGTCAAGCAGGATAGACGTCCTCATCCGCGGCGCCCGACTCGTGGACGGCACGGGCAACCCCTGGCGCTACGGCGATGTGGCGCTGGCCGGTGACCGCGTGCTCGATGTCGCGCCGCCAGGGAGCATCCCCGCCGACTCGGCGCGCGAGCTGGTGGACGCGACGGGCATGGTCGCCTGCCCTGGTTTCATCGACATCCTCAGCCACTCGCACATCCCCCTGATGCACGATCCACGCGCCCTCTCGAAGATCACCCAGGGCGTTACTACGGAGATCATGGGCGAGGGGTGGACGCCGGCCCCCGCCGGAGGCCGCATCGAAGACGCCTTCCGCGACCTGCCCCAGAAATACCGCGCACTCATAGGCGACTGGCCGGAGCGCGCCAAAGGCTGGGCGCGCCTCCGCGACTGGCTGGATGCGATGGTTGCGCGCGGCGTCTCACCCAACATCGGCGCGTTCCTCGGCGGCGGGACGCTGCGCGAGTACGCCAAGGGCATGGAGATGGGCGCGCCCACGCCCGACGAGCTGGAGATGATGCGCCGTGCGCTGGCCGGCGCGATGGAAGGCGGCGCGCTCGGCGTGGCCTACGCCCTCATCTACCCACCAGACACCTTCACGAGCACGGACGAGCTGATCGAGGTGGCGAAGGTCGCCGCGCGCTACGGTGGCGTCTACGTCACCCACATGCGCTCGGAGGGTGAGCGCCTGCTTGAAGCCATCGAGGAATCCGTGGAGATTGGGCGGCGCGCTGGTGTGCCCGTCGAGATTTACCACCTGAAAGCCACTGGCAAACACAACTGGCGCAAGATGCCCGAGGCCATCGCGCGCATCGAGGCGGCCCGCTCCGAAGGTGTGGACGTCACCGCCGACATGTATCCCTACGCCGCCTCCGGCACCGGGCTGGACTCCGTGCTGCCGCCGTGGGTCGCCGAGGGAGGGCGCTTCTTCGAGACGCTGGCCGACCCCGCCGTACGCGAGCGTATCCGCGCTGAGGTGCTGTCACCCTCCGGCGACTGGGAGCCGTTGGCGCACGGCATCGGGCCTGAGGGCGTCATGCCCGTCGGCTTCGAGCGCCCCGAGAACCTCCAGTACGCCGGCAAGCGCCTCAGCGAGATCGCCGAGATGCGCGGTCAGCACTGGCTCGAAAGCGTCTTCGAGCTGCTGCTTGCCGAACGCCACCGTATCTTCACCATCTACTTCGGGATGGACGAGGCCAACGTCGCGCTTGGTCTGCGCCAGCCGTGGGTCACGATCGGCACCGACTCCGGCGGCGTGGACCCCGCCTGGGCCGCGGACCTCGGCCCGACGCATCCCCGCGAGTACGGCACCTACCCACGCATCCTGGGCAAATACGTGCGCGAGGAAGGTGTGCTGACGCTGGAGGACGCGATCCGCAAGATGAGCGGCGCCGTGGCCGATCGGCTCGGCCTGCGCGACCGCGGCTACCTGCGCCACGGCGGCTCCGCCGACGTTGTGCTCTTCGATCCTGCCACCATCGCCGACCGAGCCACCTTCGCGGACGCCCACCGGCTCTCCACCGGCGTTCGCGACGTCTGGATCAACGGCGTGCGCGTCCTCTCCGCGGGGCAGCACACAGGCGCCACGCCGGGCCGAGTCGTCTCCGGTCGCAGGCACGCCTAACCACCGAAAGCACCTCACCATGTTCGATCAGCGCCACTACGCCGGCTATGCTGACACCCGCTACCTCGCGCTGGCGGCCGAGCTAGCCCGCGAGGACAAGCGCGCCTCGTACGCGGCGATGCGCCTCGCGCCTGGCATGCGCGTGCTCGATGTCGGCTGCGGGCCGGGCCACGACACGATCCCACTGGCCGAGTTGGTGGGATTGGAGGGATCTGTCGCGGGCGTGGACGCCGACGCGGCGATGGTGGCCGAGGCGGAGCGGCGCGCGGCCGAAGCGGGCGTCGCGGGCCGCGTGCGCCATGTCGTCGCAGACGCCGCGGAGTTACCCTTCGCGCCCGAGAGCTTCGAAGCTGCCCGCGCCGAGCGCCTCTTCCAACATCTGCCTGACCCACGAGCCGCGCTGGCCGAGATGGTCCGTGTGGTGCGCCCTGGCGGGTGGCTCGTCGTGCTTGAGACGGACTATTCCACCATGACGATTGACGCCGACGACACCGACCTTGAGCGCCGCCTCGCGCGCTTCGCAGCCGGACGCGTCCGCAGCGGCTACGTCGCCCGCGCGCTCTACCGCATGTTCCATAAACAGGGTCTCGCGGACGTCTCGGTGGAGGTACGTCCGCAGACCTTCACACGCTATGAGCTCGTGCGCCTTGGCTGGCTCGCCGGAACCGAGCACGATGCGCTGGCCGCCGGCGTCGTCTCGACTGAGGAGCTCGACCGTTGGCACGCCGCGTTAGAGGCCGCCGACCGCGACGACGCCTTCTTTGCCAGCCTCAATCATCTCCTCGTCGCCGGCCGCCGACCGTGAAAGCCGCCGACCGAGGCCCAACCGCCGTCAGTACCCCTTACTCCCCCGCCAGCCCAAGCGCCTCACGGAGCTGCCGCACATGGA
>CAYYCB010000232.1:0-5081 GCA_964469715.1 uncultured Ktedonobacterales bacterium
TTGGTGTAGCCTGGTCGCACGTGTCGAGCGGACCATCGCGCGCCTCGCGGTGTTATTTCGATATATCTTTACACGGTCAGGGTGATGTGATAAAAGATATATCGAAATGCTTCCCCTCATCGTTCGAATGTCTCGATTGCCTGATTTTATGGCGAGCCCAGCCAAGCGGGCCGGCTTGTGATGAGGCGTCCGGGTTGCTTTATTGTTGGTTTGACTGCATGGTCAAAATATGACACACTCGTTCAGGTTCTGCGCGATTGGAGGAGATCAGCCACATCGCCAGCGGTGGGGTCCGCGGCGTGGGTAAGGCAGGGTACGTCATGGTAGCGGCCACGGGTGCTCTCTCGCTGAAAGAGCGACAGCGGCGCGAACGCGAGCAACTCATTTTGCAGGCGGCGGACGACCTGCTTTTGGAGAAGGGCTACCACGAGATGTCGATGGACGACATCGCCGCGCGGGTAGGCGTCTCGAAAGGGACGTTATATCTGCACTTCTCCAGCAAAGAAGATCTGGTGTTCGCCACGCTGGAAGGGCACATGAGCGCTTTCGGCGCCGCGATGGACAGTATTCTGGAGGACGACCTCACGCCGCGTGCAAAGCTGAAGGGGTTGATCGAGCTTGTCTTCAAGGCGACGGCAGGCCGGCTCCGTTTGCAGACGATGGAGGCGCTCACCCAGAGTCCCGAGCTGCGCAGCCGGCTGCTGGAGCGCAGGGAGAGCATGAAGGGCTATTTGGGCACGCTCTCGCAGCGCATAGGCGCGGTGATCGAGGCGGGCAAGGCGGCGGGAGAGTTCGATACGGAGATCCCCACGGCGGTCCTGGTGGGTCTTTTCTCAAATCTGCTCAATCCGCATACGTTCAGGCGCGCGGAGATGTCCATGAGTGAGGACATCCCACCCGAGACGCTGGCTGGCTACGTATGCAGGTTCTTCTTCAGGGGGGCTGCGGCCGACGTGGCGGTGGAGGGAGGAGAGTGATGAGGACAAGGGGACACTGGGTGATGACGATTGATCCCCAGGCGGCGCGCCAGCCAGGCGCGCAGGACGAGCGGAGCGCCGGCAAGCGTGCGGCGCTGGAGATTGGAGTAGCGCGCAGATGATTCGGCTCTTTCGTTTCTTGAAGCCTTATCGCATCCCCGTTGCGGTGATTCTCGTGCTCGCCTTCCTGCAGTCGCTGGCCAATCTCTACCTGCCGACTCTCATGGCCGACATCGTGGACAAAGGCATCGTGAAGGGCGACACCGACTACATCGTGCGGGTGGGTGGCGTCATGCTGCTGATCACCGTCGGCGGCGCTATCTGCGCCATCATCGGGGCCTTCTTTGCCGCCCGCACCGCCGTCGGCTTTGGCCGCATCGTCCGCGGCAAGCTCTTCACCCACGTGGAGCGCTTCTCGCTCCACGAGTTCGATACCGTCGGCACGGCCTCGCTCATCACACGCACGACCAACGACACCAATCAGGTGCAGCAGGTGCTCGTCATTCTGCTCACGATGATGGTTACTGCGCCGATGACGGCCATCGGCGGCGTCATCCTGGCAATGCAGCAGGACGTCACGCTCGCCTGGGTGCTGGTGGCTGCGGTTCCGATCCTCGTCGTCTCGATCATCGCGATCATGGCGAAGGCGATCCCGCTCTTCAAGGCGATGCAGGTCAAGCTTGACAAGCTCAACCTCGTCCTCGATGAAGGGCTGACCGGCGTGCGCGTGATTCGCGCCTTCGACCGTAGCGCCCACGAGCAGCGCCGCTTCGACGCCGCTAATCGCGATCTGATGGACACCGCCGTCACGGTCAACCGCATCGTGGCGATCCTCTGGCCCATCCTGATGCTGGTGCTCAACATCTCCACCATCGCCATCCTCTGGTTCGGCAGCATTCGCATCGATAACGGCGAGATGCAGGTTGGCGCGCTCTTCGCCTTCCTGCAGTACGCCGCGTTGATCCTGTTCTCCATGCTCATGCTCTCGATGCTGTTCATCATGCTGCCGCGCGCCTCGGCCTCCGCCACCCGCATCAACATAGTGCTCGCGATGGCGCCCGAAATCACCGACGCCGAGCGCGTGCGACCCGCGGGCGCGCAGCGCGGCTACATCGAGTTCGACGACGTCACCTTCAGCTATCCCGGCGCCGAAGAACCCGCGCTCGCCCATATCTCTTTCAGCGCACGTCCGGGGCAGGTGACAGCCATCATCGGCGGCACCGGTGCGGGCAAGTCCTCGCTGGTCGGCCTGATCCCGCGCTTCTACGACGTGGACTCCGGCCGGGTGCTGGTGGACGGCGTGGACGTGCGCGAGATGGCGCAGGCGGAGCTACGCGCCAAGATCGGTTTCGTGCCACAGAAGGCGGTGCTCTTCTCCGGGAGTGTGTCCGACAATATTCGCTATGGCAAAGAGACGGCCTCGGATGAGGAGGTGCGCCGCGCCGCCGACACGGCTCAGGCGACCGAGTTCATCGAAGACATGCTACAAGGCTTCGACTCCGTCATCGCTCAAGGTGGGACGAACGTGTCGGGCGGCCAGAAGCAGCGTCTCTCTATCGCGCGCGCCCTGGTGCGCCAGCCGGAGATCTACATCTTCGACGACAGCTTCTCGGCGCTCGACTACGCCACCGATGCGAAGCTGCGTGCCGCCCTCAAGAGCGAGACGAGCGACACCACGGTGTTGATCGTCGCCCAGCGCGTCAGCACCATCCTCGACGCCGACCAGATCATCGTCCTCGACGAGGGGCACGTGGTTGGCATCGGCACGCACCGCGAGCTGATGGAATCCAGCCCTGTCTATCGTGAGATCGTCCTGTCGCAGCTCTCCGCCGAGGAGGTGGCATAGATGATGGCGCAGAATCGCGGAGGCCAGCGTCCCGGCGGCGCGGGCGGCGGAGGCATGTTTGGCGGGCCGGGCCGTGGTGGACCCATGGGTATGCTCGGCATGCCCGTGCAGAAGGCCAAGAATTTCCGCGGGACGCTCTTCCGCTTGCTGGGCTACTTCAGGCCGCAGGCGCTTCGACTTGTCGTCGTCTTCATCGCGGCCATTCTGGGCACGGTTTTCGCCATCGTCGGCCCAAAGATCCTTGGCTTGGCGACGACCAGGCTCTTTGAGGGGTTCGTGCTGAAGCTTCGGCACGTCCCCGGCGCCAAGATCGACTTCGACTATATCGGCCACATCCTGCTGATCCTGGGCGTGCTCTACGTCGTCAGCTCCGCGTTCACCTACGTCCAGCAGTACATCATGGCGGGCGTGGCGCAGACAACGGTGTATACCATGCGGCGGCAGGTGGAGGAGAAGCTCGCGCGTCTGCCGCTCAAGTTCTACGACTCGCGGACGCACGGTGAGATCTTGAGCCGCGCCGTCAACGACATGGACAATATCAGCAACACGCTGCAGCAGAGCCTGACGCAGCTTGTTACCTCGATTGTTACCGTCATCGGTGTGGTCGTGATGATGTTGACCATCAGCCCGCTGCTGACGCTCGTGGTGGCGATCACCCTGCCGCTGAGCATCGTCATCACCGCGACCATCGCCAAGCGCTCGCAGCGCTACTTCGCGCGCCAACAGCGGGCGCTCGGTGAGCTCAACGGCCATGTGGAGGAGATGTACACTGGCCACAAGATCGTCAAAGCCTTCGGCCGCGAGGCCGAGTCGGTAGCCGCCTTCGAACGCATGAACGGCCAGCTCTACGAGGCCGGATGGCGGGCGCAATTCGTCTCGGGGCTGATCATGCCGCTCATGATGAGCGTCGGCAACCTCGGTTACGTCTTTGTGGCTGTCATCGGCGGCATCATGGTGACGCAGCGGACGATCACCATCGGCGACGTGCAGGCGTTCATCCAGTATGCCCGCCAGTTCACCCAGCCGATCACCCAGCTCGCCAGCATCACCAATACCATCCAATTGACCATCGCCTCGGCGGAGCGCGTCTTCGAGCTGCTTGACGAGGTGGAGGAGGCGTCGGACCTCGTGGACGCCGCAGTCATCGACGAGCCGCAAGGCGCCGTCGTCTTCGATCACGTCAGCTTCGGCTACAACCCCGAGACGCCGTTGATCACGGACATGAACATCGCCGTTAAACCCGGCCAGATGATTGCCATCGTCGGGCCGACCGGCGCCGGCAAGACGACGCTCGTCAACCTGCTAATGCGCTTCTACGAGCTCGACGGCGGCGCGATTCAGGTGGACGGCGCGGACATCACCACCCTTCGCCGGGGCGATCTGCGCCGCCTCTTCGGCATGGTCTTGCAGGATACATGGCTCTTCAACGGCACGATCCGCGAGAATATCGCCTACGGCCGCGAGTTCGCCACGGAGGACGAGATCGTGCGCGCGTCGAAGGCGGCGCAGGCCGATCACTTCATCCGCACGCTGCCTGAGAGCTACGAGACGGAGCTCAATCAGGAGGCGTCGAACCTCTCGCAAGGCCAGAAGCAGCTTCTGACCATTGCCCGCGCCTTTTTGGCCGACCCGGCGGTCCTCATCCTCGATGAGGCCACCAGCAGCGTTGACACACGCACCGAGATCCTGATTCAGAAGGCGATGACCGAGCTGATGAAGGGCCGCACCAGCTTCGTCATCGCGCACCGGCTCTCCACCATCCGCGACGCCGATTGGATTCTAGTGATGAACCACGGCAGCATCGTGGAGCAGGGCACGCACGAGCAGCTTCTGGCGGCGGGCGGTTTCTACGCGGATCTCTACAACAGCCAGTTCGCCGCGCGTGTCGCCGCCGCGGAGAGCGCCATCGCGCAGTAACGTCCCTATGGATGCCGAGCCGCCGCCCATCTCCCCACGGCGTGGGCGGCGACTCGGCATTGCATGGAGGAAGATGCACCGCTCACCGTGCTAGGGCTCATGCTAACGTCCGCCTGGGTAGGTGTGATTGTGATGTGCGGTTTTCCAGCTTTCTAGCCTGTCAGTGCCGCGTGCTTGGTGAAATGCCACGAAGGCCGTTCTTCATTCCCGGTCAGATCACATCAGGCCAGATTTCGTCCTCATTTGCTGTTACACTGGTGTGGCCACCAACCGCGTCTTTTCACCAAAGGAACAGCAGCAGATGGCGACCACTCCACCCAAACGGCACGCTCTGGAGCCAA
>CAYYCB010000233.1:0-5060 GCA_964469715.1 uncultured Ktedonobacterales bacterium
GTCCGGCAGCGCGAAGGCGCCACAGGCAGAAGTCAGGAGAGGGGAGGGGATAGCGCGCTGGTCAGCGCGCGGCGGGCGGCATCACGAGCGAATTGAGCGTTATCGTCGTCTGCACCGTGCTTCCCATGAGACCGCTCCTCCATCTTGCGGGCCGGCCGGCCGGCCCGTATCCGCAGCATACGGGATGGCAGCCAGCGCGGCGGACAGATTTCTGCCAGTTCTCGCCCGACAGGGCCGGAGGGAGCTATACGTCCCTCCGCCCCGAACGACCCATCGAATCCTGTATGACAAGGAACGAGAAGGCCGCCACGTGGGCGTCGCGGCGGCCATCGGCGGCTATTGCCTCCCGCCGGCCCCTTCGCCCGGCTGTGTCTGACGCGCCACCAGCGCCTCGAAGCGGGCAATGTCGCCGCGCGAGACGTCGAGGCTGGCCCGCCAGAAGTCGGGCGTGCGCAGGTCGAAGCCAAAGCGCGCCGCGAGGGTGGCAGCGTCGGCCATACCCGTCGAGGAGAGCAGATCGTCGTAGCTGGCGCGGAAGCGATCCGGGTCGCGCTGATATTGGGCGTAGAGGCCGAGGCCGAAGAGCAGGCCGAACATGTACGGGAAGTTGTAGAAAGAGCGTCCGGCGCTGTAGTAGTGCGGCTTCATGGCCCACATGTAGGGGTGAAGCTGGTCGGGGTCGAGCGCGTCGCCGTAGGTCTCTTTCTGCGCGTCGAGCATCAAGCCGTTCAGCTCGTCCACCGAGAGCTCACGCGCCCGCCGGCCATCGAAGACACGCGACTCGAAGAGGAAGCGGCTCGTGATATCCACCACGACCTGGGAATCGCTCTGCAGCGACGCCTCAAGGATGAGCAGTTGCTCCGGCTCGTCGGCCTCGCGGAGCGCGGCGTGCTTGACGATGGTCTCGCAGAAGATGCTGGCCGTCTCGGCGAGCGTCATGGGCGTGTTGCGCTGGAGCATCGTGCGTCCGGCGAGGTTCATGTTGTGGTAGCCGTGACCAAGCTCGTGAGCTAGCGTGCTCATGCCGCCGTAGGCCGGCTTGTAGTTGGCGAAGACGCGCGACTCGTCGCGGCGCACCCACATGCAGTAGGCGCCGTCGCGCTTGCCTGATCGCGGCTCGGCGTCGATCCAGCGTTCGCCGAAGGCACGGGCGGCGAAGGCGCTGAGACGCGGCGAGTAGGCGCCGAACTGCTCGACGATGAAGCGCGCGGCGGCGTCGAAGTCCCAGGAGCGGGAGCTGGCGCCGACGGGAGCGAAAAGGTCGTACCAGGCCAGTTGGTCGAGGCCGAGGGCGCGGGCCTTGGCGCGATAGTAGCGCCGCCAATCGGGGAAAGACTCGCGGGCGGCGGTCATCATGGCGTCGAGGGTCGGCCGGTCGATGTTGGCGTCGAAGACGGCCTCGTCGAGCGCGCTCTGCCAGCCCCGGCGCGAGGAGAGCGTGTTGACCTGCCCCTTGATGCTGTTGAGGGCGGCGGCCAGCGGCACGCCGACGCGCTCCCAGCCGCGCAGCTCGGCCTCGTAGGCCCGTTGGCGGATCTCACGATCCGGCTCGGAGGCGAGGTTGCGGATGGCGCTCATCGGCAGCTCGCGCAGCTCACCGTCGAGGACGATGGGCACGGTGAGCTGGGAGGTGACGTTGCCGTGGAGCTTGCCCCAGGCGCTGCCACCCGTCACGTTGAGCTCCGCGGCGAGGGCTTCCTCGGCGGGACTCATCTGATGATCGGCGGCGATCTTCGCCCGGCGCAAGGCAAACTCGTGGTCGCGCGCCGACGACGATTGCGCGAGGAGGGCCTCCACGTCGAGCGAGCCGATCCAGGCGGTGAAACGAGTGGCAAGCTGCGAGAGCTTGACCGTGTGTCGCTGAAGCTCGCTGTACTTCGCCTGGGCCAGATTGTCGCGCGAGTCGGTGGTGACGAAGGCGTTCAGATAGGCGCTGATCGTCGTCACCTCGGTCAGCACGGCGTTGAGTTGGCCGATGACGCTCTCGACGTCGCGGATGGCCTCTGGGGTGAGCGGCGCCGGCTCGTGACGGCCGACGTGGGCGCGGTCGAAGAGCCGGCCGAGCGCTTCGATGTGGTCCGCGGCGGCCTGGAAGGCGCCGTCGAACTCGGGCGAATCGAGGCCGGGGAAGATGACGGCCATGTCCCAGCGGGGAAGGGCGGAGGTCGCGGTCACGCAGTCATTCTCCTATCTGAGCGGTCGCTGACGGATGCACTTCAGTATACCTGAGGCGGCACTCGACGGGACGTGGAGAGGCTGGGGATCTGCCGAGAGGTCGCGGCGTTTGCGGCGGTGGTCTCGAGGGCGCTGAAGGCGCGGCGCGGCCAGAGGCCGCCTGCCGCATGGGAACGGGTCTTGCTACGCTTGATGTACGCACAGTAGGTCGCGCGAGAGGACGCGCCAGGCCTGGCCGCGTGCGTGAGGTCTCCGGCCCGGCGAACGAGGGAGGTTGGCGGATGGATCGTTGCGCACGATGTGGCCAGAGTCTGCGGCCGGACGCCAATTTCTGCCCTCAGTGTGGGGCGCGAGTGGTGCGCGAGGTGGCCCCTGAGGACGGATGGGAGCGCTGCGAGATCGTGGCCCAGACGCGGTGGATCGGCTCCATCCTGCCGAAGCGCTATATCGAGGTGGCCATCGAGGGAGTCGGGCCGCACGGACCCTACCATACGCCGGTGAAGGACGGATGCATTCGCAAGGAGTATGGCGACCTGGGCGACGAGGGGCGGGAGGCCATCGAGGCGGCGGCGCGGGGGCTGCTCGACGGCGGCTGGGAGATGACGCCCGAACGCGGTCCCGGCTGGTGGAGCTATCGCTTCCGCCGTGCAAAGCGGCCGGCTGCGTTGACTCAGCCCAACCTCTCGGCGGTCGCGACACACTGAGCGATGCGGTTGCGGCGAGCCGGCGGCGTCTTTCCGCGTGCCCGTGTTATAGTCGGTAGGCAGGCGAAGCAGAAGCAGCGCGGGTAGCACGCGAAGGGGATGTGCGCCATGGCGGATCAGGCGAAGGGGCTGACGGACCTCCACGAGCGGGTGGCGCTCGTCACGGGAGCCAGTAGCGGCATCGGCGAGGCCATTACGGAAGAATTCGTACGGCGTGGGGCGCATGTGGCGATGTTCGCGCGGCGGGGTGAGCGCTTGCAACAGCTTGCCGAGCGGCTGGCGACCGAGACGGGCGAGGCGCAACACTACGGCGAGACGCTGGTGATGCCTGGTGACGTGCGCGTTGTCGAGGATGTGCAGCGCGCGGTGCAGCAGACGCTCGACCGCTTTGGCAGGCTCGACATCCTGGTCGCCAACAGCGGCTTCGGCTACCGGCGGCCCCTGGTCGAGGGCGACATCGAGGTCTGGAAGAACATGATCGACACGAACGTGTTCGGGTTGCTGCTGACGCTCAAGTTCGGCGTGGCGGCGATGCTGGAACGGGGCGGCGGGCATGTGATCGTGATGTCGTCGATAGCGGGTCGCGTGGCGACACCGGGCGGCTCGGCCTATTGCGGGACGAAGTTCGCGGCGACGGCTATCGCGGATTCGCTGCGGCAGGAGGTGGGGCCGAAGGGCGTGCGGGTGACGACCATCGAGCCCGGTGTAGTGATCTCCGAGTTCCAGGAGAAGGCGCAGTATACGCCGGAAATCGTGGCGAACATGCTCAAAGGCGCCGAGCCGCTGGTGCCGCGGGACATCGCCCGCGCGGTGGCCTTCGCGGCGGAGATGCCGGCGCATGTGGGTATGAACGAGCTGGTGGTGCGGCCGAGCGGTCAGGCGTATCCATAGCGATTCGTTCATGTGGTACCTGGATTCATGGGCGTGAACACTGATCTAAGACAGGTTCCTGCGCGTGAACGCGCAGGGCACGGTGGCGTGGGCGTGAACGCCCAGGAGACACGCTGCGAGGGAGGTTGGCAGGCGGGAGCGGTCGGGTGGGGTGCCTCCAATGGGCGATATGGCGCGGAGGTTCCTGCGGTGGGAGTGGTATGTGGCATTGAGCATGCCGCGTGGTGCCGTTTGCGGTTGAGCCTTTGGTGGGTGAGGCGCACGGAGCGGGAACACGGGAAGAGGCGCCTTCGGGAATGGGCGCCTTTCGGCGACCGACGGCCCTGCCAGGTGCCGTGTGGTGACAAGTCGCCCGGAATCTGTGTGACCTCCTGGCGAGTGGCCCAGGCGTTGGCCTGGGTGATATGCTGTTGTCTCGGTGCGACTGCCGGGAACGGCTGAGACAGCACGCAAGCAGTGGCGGGTGGGACATGGAATCCGCGCTGCCGTACAACGACGTGCGACTGCGAAACGGAGTTGAGAACAGATGGTGAACACCCTGCCGGGACGCGCGACGGCTCATGCGACGCAGCACGCGCCGCTGCCGAGCGCGACCGATCTCTTGAATATGGACTCGCTGCTTAGCGAGGACGAGCGCCTGGTGCGCGACACGGTCAAGAAGTTCGTGGCCGACCAGGTGCTGCCGATTATTGGAGAACATTTCGAGGCCGGGACCTTCCCCAGGGAACTGATCGCGCCGGTCGCGGAGATGGGCCTGTTGGGAATGCACCTGGAGGGCTACGGCTGCGCCGGACTGAATGCGGTGAGCTATGGGCTGGCCTGCCAGGAGCTGGAGTTCGGCGACAGCGGCCTGCGCTCGTTCGTCTCGGTGCAGGGGTCGCTGGCGATGTTCCCCATCTGGGCCCACGGCTCGGAGGAGCAGAAGCACAAGTACCTGCCGAAGATGGCGGCGGGTGAGCTCATCGGGTGCTTCGGGCTGACCGAGCCGGACGCGGGGAGCAATCCGAACGGGATGCAGACGACGGCGCGCAAGGACGGCGACAGCTACGTGCTCAACGGCACGAAGATGTGGATCACGAATGGCGGCATCGCGGACGTGGCGGTGGTCTGGGCGAAGGCTGAGGACGGCATCCGCGGCTTCATCGTGGATCGGGGGACGCAGGGCTTCACGACGAGCGACGTGCACCACAAGCTGTCGCTGCGCGCCTCGGTGACGAGTGAGCTGCATTTCGACGACTGCCGCATTCCGGCTGAGCAGATGCTGCCGAACGTGCGCGGGTTGCGGGGGCC
>CAYYCB010000234.1:0-5053 GCA_964469715.1 uncultured Ktedonobacterales bacterium
CTGCGCGACGCGGCCGAGCGCGGGAATCGCTACCTTGCCGGCCTGCCTGAGCGGCGTGCCTTCCCTGATGCGGCGGCGCTGGCGGGGCTTGAGCGGCTGAGAGGGGTAGTGCCCGAAGGCCCGACCGATCCGGCGCAGGTGCTCGCGCTGCTGGATGAGGCAGGCTCGCCAGCGACGGTGGCCTCGGCGGGAACGCGCTACTTCGGGTTCGTGACGGGCGGGACGCTGCCCGCCACACTTGCCGCCACTTGGCTGGCCAGCGCGTGGGATCAGAACGGCTTCTCCAACACCAGCTCGCCGGTTGCCGCGGCCATTGAAGAGATCGCACTTGGCTGGCTGCTCGACGTGTTGCACTTGCCGCCGGGGTCAGGTGGCGCCTTCGTGACTGGCGCGACGATGGCGAATTTCAGTGCGCTCGCCGCCGCACGCCATGCCATGCTGGCGCGAGTGGGATGGGACGCCGAGGCGCAGGGGCTCTTCGACGCGCCGCCGGTGACGGTGGTGGTCGGCGAGGAGGCCCACACCACTCTCTTCAAGGTATTAGCTATGCTGGGGCTGGGACGTGAGCGTGTAGTGCGCGTTCCAGTGGACGGACAGGGGCGTATGCGCGCCGACGCGCTGCCCGCGCTCAACGGTCCAACCATCGTCTGCATCCAGGCGGGCAACGTCAATACTGGCGCCTTTGACCCGGCGCGTGAGATCGTGGCCTGGGCGCATGACGCGGGGGCGTGGGTTCATGTGGATGGCGCGTTCGGACTCTGGGCGGCCGCAGCTCCGGACCGCGCGTACCTCATGGACGGCGTCGCCGAGGCTGATTCCTGGGCGACCGACGCGCATAAGTGGCTGAACACGCCGTATGACAGCGGCCTCGCCTTCGTGCGCGACCCCGACGCCCTGCGCGCCGCGTTCAGCACCTCCGCCGCCTATCTCGTGCAGACGGAGCGCCGCGAGCCGCTGCAATTCACTCCGGAGTCGTCGCGGCGAGCGCGCGGTGTCGAGGTGTGGGCGGCGTTGCGCTCGTTGGGACGCTCCGGCGTGGCGGATCTTGTTGAGCGGTGCTGCCGCCATGCCACGCGCTTTGCGGATGGGTTGCGGGCCGCGGGCTATGAGGTATTGAACGAGGTCGCGCTGAATCAGGTACTGGCGCGCTTCGGTGACGACGAGCGAACACGGCGCGTGATTGCCGCCGTGCAGGAGGAGGGCACGCTCTGGGCGGGGCCGACCGTGTGGCAGGGGCGCGCGGCTATGCGCATCAGCGTCTCATCATGGGCGACGACGGAGGCCGACGTCGAGCGCAGCCTGGAGGCGATTGTACGCGTGGCGAGGGCGGCGGAATAAGCCTGGATTCACTCGTTCACGTCATGGAACCGGGTGAGCACAATTGTGGTGGCGGCGAAGGCGAGCGACCAGACCAGGGTGACGGCGAGTGTATGACCGAGGTCCACAGAGACCCAGGGTGTGGGAAGGGTGTGGATACGCTGGAGTCCGGCGTCAGGTGAAAGAAGCTGCTCCGGCATAGCGTTGAGATTGGGGCCGAGGAAGTACGCTGAGATGTTGAGCCAGAAGTCGCTGCCGGTGAGGAGATGGGCGAGGTAGAGGAAGATCAGTCCGATGTTGTCGGCGGCAAAGAAGCTCAGACCGGCTGCCAGCCCGAAAGCTAACGAGCGCGCGACTGTGGTGAGGGCGGCGGCCATGAGGATCGTAGCGCCCATGCTGACAATGACGCTGACGATGTAGAGCCAGGTGTCTGCCCAGAAACGGCCGTCGAGGGTGGAGAGCGCCGAGAGGTTACCCTGGACGATCAGCAGCAGCGCGCAGGCGAGAATGCCGTTGTAGAGGATCCCGATCATCAGAATGGCGAGGGCGATGACGCTGATGGCGAGCAGCTTCGCGCCGAGAAGCTGGAGGCGACCCACGCCGCGTCCGAGCAGCACACGGATGGTGCCGCCTGAATATTCCATGCCGAGGAGTCGCGCCGTCAGGATGATGAGGAACGTGCCGCCGAAGACGCGTACCACCAGCAGACCGTTGGACATCATCTGATAGAGCACGGCGAGTGGCACGAGATCGAGGGCGGTCTTGAGCAGCGGAGTGGTGAGGGCGACGACGTATCCGCCGGTCATCATCACGAAAATGCCCAGCGCGAAGAGCCAGGTCATCCACTGGCGGGAGACTTTGAACAACTCACCATCGAGCACGTCGAAGAACGCCGGAGGCTGAACTTTGGCGGCTGCCCCGGATGTGATCGCCATTGTTTCCACAGGTCCAGCTTTCACCGCCGGCCTCGATATTATGGCCCGCTGGCTCATCGCGCCTCTCCATCCCAAAATGTGCGACGCGGCCCCTCCCCATTGAAGCACGAGGAGGGGCGGAGATGTGTCCCTAGTTGGCGGCGCCACTCATTCCGTGACGTCGCGGCGCCACGTGAGCACGATGGCCGCCACCAGGAAGATCACCGACCAGACCGCTGCGACAATTAACGTGTGCTGGCCGTCCACATGGACCAGCGGCCCCTGAAGTGCGCGAGTCGCGTTCTCGGGTACGCCAGGCAGCAGGGCTTTGGGCATCTCATTCAGGTTCGGGCCAAGCAGCAGTCCGGTGATGTTGAGCCAGAAGTCGCTGTTTGTCACGCGGTTGGCCAGGAGGAAGAAGATCAGGCCGATGTTGTCAGCGGCGAAGAAGCTCATGCCGACGCTGAGGCCGACGGCGAGCGAACGCCCAATGACGGTGACGGCGGCTGCCATGAGGACGGTGGCGAGCATGCTGATGGCAACCGTCAAGATGTAGACACGGGTGTCAGCCCAGAACTGGGCGTCGGCATACTGGGGAATATTCAGGTTGCTCAGCTTGGTCGCGAAGAGGATCTGACTCATCACGAAGTGGAAGGTCAGGCCGGCGACCAGCGTGGCGGTGGCGATGATGCCCACGGCGAGCAGCTTCGCGCCGAGCAATTGCAGCCGTCCGACACCACGTGAGAGTAGGATCCGAATCGTTCCGCCGGAATATTCCATGCCGATGAGCCGGGCGGTGACGATTACCAGAAAGGGCCCGGCGAAGATGCGGAAGACGGAGAGGCCCGTGCCCATCACGTCGTAGAGGAAGCCGTGAGCGCCGAGCCCGGCGGCGCGGTCCTGAAGGTTGCTCGCGCTCATCTCGACGAGATAGGGCAGGAAGTTGACTCCCAGCAGCACCAGGGCCGCGAACCAGGTGGCGCGCTGGCGCGAGACTTTGAAGAGCTCACCGCGCAGGAGCCCTAGGAAGCTAGGCTTGGCGCTATGCAGCGCCGGATGAGCGGCGGTTTGTGGAGCGGAGACTGCGGCCGTCATGCGAACGGCTCCTTTCGAGAACGCGACGCCCTGAGGGCGCAGGAGAAGAGCGTTGAGCGGTCGGTCGGTCGGCCTGGCCCGGCTGCGTGAGCCGCGAGCAGGCGGGTGCCTAGGAGGGATGCGTGCCGAGCTTACTTAACCTGCGCGTGGCCGTCGCCGGTCAGCCGGAGGAAGACGTCCTCCAGATCGACGGTGGCCTGCGCGAGCGCGTCAGGTACGAAGCCTGCTTGCACGAGGAAGCGGTTGAGCTCGCGCCCGCGGCCGTCAGGCGCCGGCGTGACGAGCTTGCCGTCTTCGGCGATTCGCGCGCCTGTGCCCCACGCCTGCGCCTGCACAAGGGCTAGCGCCTCGGCGGTTCGCTCCACCGTCACCTCAAACTCGCCGTGCCCCTTGGTCAGCTCTTCTACGGTGGACTCGGTGACGAGCTTGCCCAGGCTGATGATGGCGACGCGCGTGCAGATTTGTTGCACCTCGGTGAGGACATGACTCGAAATGAAGACCGTTTTCCCCTCGGCGGCGAGTCGCCGCAGAAGATCGCGCATCTCCACGATGCCGGCCGGGTCGAGGCCGTTGGCTGGTTCATCAAGCACGAGCAGATCGGGGTCCTGCAGGAGCGCCATCGCCACGCCAAGGCGCTGCTTCATGCCGAGAGAGTAGGTTTTGACTCGGTCCTTGTCGCGCCCTTTGAGGCCGACCAGATCGAGCACGAAGTCGAGTCGCTCTTCGGGAACGCCGCCGAGCACCGAGGCGACGGCGCGCAGGTTGTCGCGGCCAGACATGTAGAGGTAGAGCGCGGGCTGCTCGACGAGCGCGCCGACGCGTGGCAGGATCTCCGCGCCGTGCGTGGCGACGTCGTGCCCCAGAATCTCGACGCTGCCGTCGGTCGGCGCGATCAGCCCGAGCGCCATGCGAATCGTGGTCGTCTTGCCGGCGCCGTTGGGGCCGAGGAAGCCGAAGATCTCGCCCCGATGCACCTCCAGATTCAACCCATTCACGGCGAGGCGCTCGCCGTATTGCTTCTTCAGGTTGCGCGTGCGCAGCACCACTTCGCCTTGCTGGGTTCGCGCTGTCGCCGGGCGCTCGATTGCCGCCGCGTTGGCCATCTGATCCGTCCTCTCATCCCACTTCGTCCCGCTCGCGCCGGGCTCCGGCGCCGGGCACGCTCGGTACACTCCCCAGTAGAACCGCCATCAGCGTAGAGGATCGCGGGACATCCCACCACGCCTGGCGTGCGATGAAGGGAGACGCTGAGTGCTTTCGCGAATCGCACCCGCGTGTCCCGCGGTGGTCGCGCTGCCGGGTCCGAGCAGTGGGTAGCGCGGAGCGGTGAAAAGGTTCACGCAGCTTTCGGCGCGCACCTTGTGTCCATTGCCGTCCTACGGGCGCCATGTCGTCTACGCGCGCAGGCAGAGGCGGTTGGGGCATACGCAGACGGCACCATCGGGGGAGAGGGTATCGGGTAGATCGCAGGGTTAGGCGTCAAGCTGGCGGGCTAAATCTTCGAAGTCGGACGCGAACAGGTCGAATTCGCCGTCCCGCGCCGGTTCGGGATCGGCGTCCGGGCCATGCTCAAGTGGACGCGCGACGAAGCACGTTCTCAAGCTATGCGTGCGGGCGGAGCGGAGATCGCTCGGATGGGCCGCGACCAGCATCACCTCGTCTGGTGCGAGACCGAGCAGGCCGAACGTCATCTGATAGGTACGCGGGTCGGGCTTGTAGGCGCGCAC
>CAYYCB010000235.1:0-5024 GCA_964469715.1 uncultured Ktedonobacterales bacterium
CAACGCTCCCGCGAGCGGCGAGCGCGACCACGCGGAAGCGGTCGGGATACGCCCGAACGACGTCGAGCGTCTGGCGCCCAATCGAACCAGTGCTGCCAAGGACCGCGATGCGTCGCGGAGACTGTGGAATGTCGGAGGCAATGGCCGGCATAGCTGTCATCATCCTAGAGTGATCCTGACCCATCGGGCGCCGGTGGGTCAGGCCAGATTAATGCGGCCAGATTATAACATCCCATCTCTGGACGCCTGGACACACTCAAGTGCGACCTCCGCACACGCGCCCGTCGATCACCCGATCTGATACGATGACGCTGCATGGCGCGCAACGCCCGTCGAGGCTGGGGAGGCATGATGAACGGCAAGCGTCTGGCGTCGTCCGGGCCATCGGGAACGTCGGGCCTGGTGGCGGTGAACGTGGCGGTGCTGTTCTTCGGCCTGGCCGGAGTCCTCGGCAAGATGGCGGGGCTGCCGTCGCCGCTGATCGTCTTGGGGCGCGTCCTGACGGCGGGGTTGGCCCTGGGCCTGGCGGCGGCGCTGCGACGCGTTGACGCGCGCCCCAAGGACCGGCGCGACGCGGCGGTGTTGCTAGGGCAGGGCGCGCTGCTCGCCATCCACTGGACGCTCTTCTTCCAGTCCATCGCCGTATCCAGCGTGGCGGTCGGGCTGCTGAGCTTTTCAAGCTTCCCACTCTTCACCGTCGCCCTCGAAGGCGGCGTGCTGCGGCAGCCGGTGAGTCGCGCGCAGCTCGCGGGGGCGCTGCTCGTCATTCCAGGCGTCTATCTGCTCGTGCCGGAGCTGAGTCTGGCGAGCGGCACGACGGCGGGCGTCCTCTGGGGACTGGGCGCGGGCGCGACCTTCGCCCTGCTCTCGGTGACGAACCGCGGCCTGACGCGGCGCTACGCCAGCCTGACGATCAGCCTCTATCAGGATGCCGTCGCCGCGCTGGTCCTGCTGCCCACGCTGGCGCTCTATCGCTCGGCGCTACCGCTCTCCGGCCGGCAGATCCTCCTGCTGCTCATTCTGGGCCTCTGCTGCACTGCGCTGGCCCATACGCTCTTCATCGCCGGGATGCGCACAGTGACGGCGCAGCTAGCGAGCCTGCTGGCGTCCCTTGAGCCGGTCTGGGGCATCATCTTCGCGCTCGCGCTCCTCGGCGAGATTCCCAACGGGCGAACCCTGCTCGGCGGTGGAGTGATCGTGGGCGCTACCCTGCTCCCCGCCGCCTTGCGTTACGCGAAAACGCCAGGGGCGCGGCGGAACGGCAAGGATTGATCGAGCTCCCCCCCGACGCATCTGCCACCACACGTTGATACCCGGCGTCCCGCGCCGCCCCTGGAACGCCTCTAGCCGCCACCAAGACACCGATTTCGTCTAGGATATGAGAATCTCGCGAGGGCCTCAGCCCACCTCGCGCCTTGCGCCGGCGCCTTTAGCGCCGCGACCACACACGACACCATCCCGCTTAGAATCGGTATGAGTGGTTCGTCAGGTGGTACTCGCCCAGACCAGCGGCGAGCTTACCGCCATGATCGTTGTCGTGGCTGTGGACGTGCCGGATGCTCTCTTGCCGCGTAATCGGGCCGAAAACATCGCACTCTGCCGCCCGCGTGCGCCCACCCCACAGCTAGCTCGCGGAGACGTCCTCGCCGTTCGCCGCCTCATCACCCGGCGTATCGCCCTCGGCCGCCTGCGGCGCCTCGCCACTCGACCGGATACCGCCAGTTACCCCCTGGCCCCCAAAGACACCGCCAAGTGGACGGCTGAGCGGGCGCGTAGGACGTCCCGGCGCGCCAAAATCACCAAGATCCTGCTCGTCCGCCGGTTGCTCTCTCACCGGCGCGGCGGTCGGCTCTGTCTCCGCCTCGACTGGCAGCGGACGCGTCGCTGGCGCGGCCAACCCAAACGGCTCGTCGGGCAGTGACCACGACTCCGGCTGAGCCAACGGCTGATCGGGCGTGCGCACTGGCAGCGGCGGCAGAGGAGAGGACTGCACCGACGAGTTGCGTGCAGCGGGGAGCGGCGGCATCGCCACATCCTGGCCGCTTGCTCCACCCGACGGGTCTGTAGTCGCCTCAGCGGCATCAGCGGCCCAGCCGATGCGTGGAAGCTGATCCGCCCGCACCGGCCGCGCGTCCACTCGCGGGCGCGGCGCCGTCGTCACGAACGTATCCGTGGCCTCGATGGCCTCGTCCGTCTCGCTAGGCGCGCTCCCACGCCAACTAGCCACCGCGCCTAACGACCCCACCGCTGCGGCGGCCACCGCGACTGTCGCGGGCTTCGGCTTCGCGCCAAAGAGACGCATCAGCCCAGAGCCTACCTCACCGGCCTCGCGCTCGGCGATCACCGCCGCGGCGCGCGCCCCCGCCGTCACGTCGCCTTCGACCAGGCGAATCGTCGCGATGATGCCGTGCAGCAGCTCTTCGAGGAAGACCGTCATGCTGGCCGCGTAGGCGATCACCATCGCGAAAATCGCGATCACCACCTGCGACAGCAGCGGCGGCGGAATGCGCCCGCTCGCCACCACCGCCGCCCCCTCGCCGGCGAGCAGCCCGCCCACCAGCGCCGCGGCCCCCACCAACAGCATCCGCCGCCACGCAAGCAGTAAGACGCCCAGCGCATGCTTGAGCAAGCTGCCGCCGCGCGTCACCAGCAAGAAGCCCAGCACCACGTTCCCGCACCCCACTCCCCTCGCGGCCCACCGGGCGGACCTGAGCCATATTCGGCGCTATTGTACCATGCCCGTCTAGCCTGCCCTCCCACTGGTCCTCATCAGCCGCCGTCACGGAGCCACACCCCAGGCGCGGATTCACTCCACACTCCCCACCTGACACCGCCCAATGCACACCCATCCGCTCCCACGCCACTGCCGCCGCCATTCCCACCTCATGCGGATATCGCCCAAGTCATTCTGATACTGATTTCGTCTAGGTTGGGGGTATATCTCAAGCGTTTTAGCCCACCTCGCACCCTGCGCCGGCGGTTTTACTGCCGCGAGCGCCTCCACCTCCTGCCCACCTCGCACCCTCGCCGGCAGTTTTACTGCCGCGACGCCAAACCACAACAACCCAACCCAAGTCGTTCTGATACCGATTTCGCCTGGGTTGTGGGTGTCTCGTGAGGGTTCAGCCCGCTGCGCACCCTGCGCCGGCCCCTTCAGGACCGCGACCGCAAACGACAACCGCCCACCCGGAGTTGATATCACCCGCCCAACGCTCGCGCCCGCGCCTCAGCCGCCTCAGCCTCAGCCCCGCGTCCCAGCGCCCGCAGCGCCTGCGCCCGATTATTCCATGCCGGCGCGTAGTCTGCATCCAACGAAAGCGCCCGGTCGCAGGCCGCAAGCGCCTCCTCATAGCGCCCGAGCATCGCCAGCGCCCCACCCCGATTGCTCCACGCCTGCACATACGTCGGATCCAGCGCCAGCGCCCGGTCGCAGGCTACCAGCGCATCCTCATAGCGGCCGATCCGCGCCAGCACGCTCGCCGTCCGATTCCACGCCACGAGCTGCCCTGGATCAAGCATCACCGCCCGCTCACAGGCCGCCAACGCCTCCTCGTAGCGCTCCAGGCGAAAGAGCGCGTTCGCCTTGCTAGCCCACGCTGGCGCGAAGCCCGGATTCAGCGCCAACGCCCGGTCATAGGACGTCACCGCGTCGCCGTTCCGGCGCAGCTTCGCCAGCGCCAGCCCCTTATTGCGCCAGTAATCCGCCGAATTCGGGTCGCGCGCCAGCGCCGCCTCATAGGCCGCCAGCGCCTCGATATGCTGCCCCAGGCCCATCAACGCCACGCCCTTGTTGTTCCACGCGAAGGCCGAGTTCGGATCCAACAGCAGCGCTTCGTTGCTCGCCTCCATCGCCTCCGCATAGCGCCCCAGCGCGTCGAGTGCATGCGCGCGGCTCGCCCATGCCAGCGCCAACCGCCCATCCAACGCCAGCGCGCGGTCCAGCGCCCCCAAGCCGTCGGCGGGCCGCCCAAGCTGATTCAGCGTATGACCCAGAGAGAGCCATCCCTGCGCCGCCTCCGGCTCCACCTGAGTCGCCCGCTCGAAAACCGCCGCCGCCTCCGCCGGGCGTCCCTCCGCCAACAGCGCCTCACCCCGCGCCAGCAGTGCCTCCACTGGCGCCTCCGCCGGGTCCACCGGAGGCAGCGCCGGCAGAACCGCCGTAGTCGCGTCCGGTGTGGACGGCGAGTAGCCCTGGCCCAGCGCGGAGAACTGCGACTGCCCAGACCCCCACATCGCCGCACCCGCCGCAGGTGGATACGACGTCCGCGCATCGCTCGTCAGCCCCAGCGCGCGCACCACGCGGCGGATGGCCTCGGCGCGGGGATAATACGCCACATCCGAGGTCGCCACCGGCTGGAAGTCGTGCAAGAACGCCCAGAGCGCGCCCTCGTCCACCGGTTCCGCCAACACCGGCAAGAACACCCGCGAGGGATCCCGCTGCCCGCTGGTCGCCGCCCACGCGCACTCCGCGTAGACCGTCCCCGACCCCAGCGCCGCCGGCGAGAGCACCGCCACGAACACCGGACGCGCCCGCACCTCCAGCTCAATCGCCGTCATAAACTGGGCGAGGTCGAGATCGTGCGCGTTATACCAGACGTCCGCCCCCGCGGCATGCAGCGCCGCCGCCAGCTCGCGGCAGAAATCCGCGTCCTCGCGCCCGGAGCACAGGAAGATACGCACCGCAGCCTCTCCCGCCGCAATCGTCCCCGTCGCCTCACCTCAACGGCCCACACCCGGCCGCGCAGCGATGATACAACCACTGCCCAGGCATACGCGAGCGTAGGGGACCATCGCGCCCACCCCGCCCATCTCCCCCACCCCGCCATTCATGGTGCCCCCAGCCGTGCCCTGCCCGTTCACGGACAGGATCGCAACCCCAGCCATACATTATGCATGAGCTATGCAAGCTCGTCCATACCATATACATCCTGTATATCACACGCTCGCGGCCCGATGCCCGCCCACGTCTCCCTCACCACACCACAACGCGCACAATTCCCGTGCAACGCCGCGCAAAGCCAGTC
>CAYYCB010000236.1:0-5017 GCA_964469715.1 uncultured Ktedonobacterales bacterium
TCATCATCATGGGCGGCGTGATGCTGGGTCTTCTGCTCTCGGCGCTCGACCAGACAGTCGTCGGCCCCGCGATGTACAAGATCGTGCGCGACCTGCACGGCCTTGAGCACTACACCTGGGTCACGACGGCCTATCTGCTCACCTCGACCATTGCTGTGCCCATCGTCGGCAAGCTCGGCGACCTCTATGGTCGCAAGTGGTTCTATGTAGGCGGCATGGCCGTCTTCATCGCTGGCTCGGCGCTCTCCGGCCTCTCCACAGGCACGGATACGTTCAGCCTCTTCGGCGCCCAGATCTCCGGCTTGACTACCGGAATGGCCCAGCTCATCTTCTTCCGCGCATTGCAGGGCATCGGCGCCGGTATGCTCACCGCCAACGCCTTCGCCATCATCGGCGATCTGTTGCCGCCCGTCGAACGCGGACGCTGGCAGGGCCTCTTCGGTGCGGTCTGGGGCCTTTCGAGCGTCGTCGGCCCGACTATCGGCGGCTGGATCACCGACAACATCGGCTGGCGCTGGGTCTTCTACGTCAACGTGCCCATTGGCATCGCGGCGCTGATCCTGGTCACGCTCACCTTCCCCCGGCTCGCTCCGGCGAAGCGCGGCGGCCGCTCCATCGACTGGCTCGGCGCGCTGGCCCTCACCCTGGCCGTCACCCCGCTGCTCGTGGCGCTCTCCCTTGGCGGCACTGCCGACTTCCCTTGGGATTCACCCAAGACCATCGGGATGTTCGTCTTCTCGGGCGTCATGATCCTGGCGTTCGTCCTTGTGGAGTGGAAGGCCAAGGAGCCGCTGCTCCCACTGGACCTCTTCAAGAATCGCATCTTTAGCCTCTCGATGGTGACGGTCTTCATCGTCGGCGTGGGCATGTTCGGAGCGCTCGTCAACATCCCCCTCTTCATCCAGGGAGTGCAGGGCGGCAGCGCGACAAATAGCGGCAATTCGGTCACGCCAATGATGATCTCAGTGGTCATCTGCAGCATCATCACCGGCCAGATCATCAGCCGCACGGGCAAGTACCGTGTCCTTGGTGTCGTCGGCACGTTGGCGACGGCGGGCGGCCTGTTCTTGCTCGCGCGGATGACGGTGGATACGCCGCTCTGGCAGACCATCGCCTTCATGATGGTGATGGGCGTAGGTCTGGGCATTGCCATGCCGCTCTACAACCTGATCGTGCAGAACGCCTTTCCGGTGCAGCGCCTGGGCGTGGTGACGTCGGCGACACAGTTCTTCCGCTCGATGGGCGGTACGGTCGGTCTGGCGGTGCTCGGCACCATCGTCAACAGCCGCTTCTCCTCGGAGTACAGCGCGCGACTTGCGCCGCAGATCCGCGACAATCCGCAGTTTGCCAAGCTTCTGAGCCAGGGTCCCCAGGTATTGCTCAGCCCTGACATCATCGCCAGTGTTCGCGCCAGCATGCTGGCCGCTCATATGCCGGCCGCGCTCATCAATCAAGCCCTGGCCGCTATCCAGGAGCCGATCAAGCCGGCGCTGACGACCGCGATCACCGCGTCGTTCCTCATCGCCGCTCTCATCGTCCTAGTGGCGACGGTTGCGACGGCCTTCATCCCGGAGATCCCGCTGCGCAAGAGCAACGGGCAGGCCAGCATGCTGGCCGAGGGAGCGGCCGAGGCAATCGCCGCGGAACTGGCCGAAGACGTCCCCTCCGCGGTCGGCGCGGAGCCGGTGCTGACCTCCGAGGACTCTGGCGAGCTGGAGGCGCTAGCCGGCGCGGCCGGCGGCCGCTCGTAGCCTTCGATTCCCTCCATTGCGGGGAGCCCCGATTCGTTCGGCGGCTCCCCGCCTTTTTATGAGCTACCCACTTGATACCGATTTCTGGCGTATCGAGAGGGCTTCAGCCTGCCTCGCGCCCTGCGCCGGCCCGGAAAGGGCCGCGACCGCAGATGCCTCCCCACTCAGAATTGGTGCTTCGCTGGCGGGGAACCTGTGAAGGAAGCACCCTGCGCCATGCGGTGGTCTCATATGGGGCTGCTGGGCTGTCGTCAAGCCGGACGCCAGCGACGGAGACGCCCACGTGACAGAGCTACGGCAGGAGCGAGCAGGATTGGCCATGAGGCGCGTTCGAGGAGCGTGTGGAGGATGGAAGCACCGTTCAGATCGAGATGGCCACGGTGGACGAGAGTAATAGCGTCGGCGTGAGCTTTGGCTGCGCGGAGCAGAGTGGCCTCGGCGGCTGGACCGGAGGCTGTGTAGATGTGGGAGGGGACAGGCAGAGACGCAAGGCCGGCCGAGGCGGCGAGCGTGCGGTGGACCTCCTGTTGCCACTCGGCCCAGGCGTGATGCGGTTGGTCGAGGTAGGGGGGGAGATGCAGCGTGCCGGGCTCGACTGCCGGGGGCGCGTCGGGGTCAGCAATGTAGAGCAGGTCGAGCGCGGCGCCGAGGCGCGCGGCCAGGCGCACAATGGGAGCGAGGGCGCGGAAGGTGGAGGGCGCGCCGTCTAGCGGGACGAGGAGGCGGCGCAGGCCAAGCCACTCTGAAGGAGCGCAGGAGGAAGGAATGAGCAATAGCGCGCCGGCAACCTGCTCGATGACCCGTGACGAGATGAAGTCAAGCTGGTCGGTGTCGCGTCCGACGCCAAGGGCGACCAGCAGTGTCGCCGGGTCGTTTGCCACGTCGAGGATTGGAGAGACGGTGCGACCGTGGCGCGTGAAGGCGCCACGGTCGTCGGTCGCGCGATGACGGAGATGGCTCCCGGCAAGCGCAAGATCAGGTTCGCGATGAGCCGGCAGGTGGAGGAGGGAGAGGCGAGCGCCGAGCTGGTCTGCCAGGCGTCGAGCGACGGCGAGCGCCATGCTCGAAGCGGGAGAGCCGTCGAGCGCAACGGCGACCGTCCCCGTCCCGTCGCTAGTCCTGAAGGCCTCCATTCTCTCGCTCCTCCCGCCAGCGACCCGCCGCGTCGTCCCAGGCGCAAACCCACGTCTGGCCCGACACTAGAGCGGCGCGCACGTCGCCTACCGCGACCGGGAGCGTGTCGCCAGCCTCCAGCGTCACGCTGATGCGACGCGGTGACTGTTCGATGTCGCATCGAACGTGCCGCCCGCGCCACTGCAACGGGAAGCGCAGAGCCTTCCATGTGGCGGGCAGGTGGGGGTCGAGGCGGAGGGCGTCGCCCTGCGCGTCCACGCCGGCTACGCCCTGGATCGCGGCCATCCAGAGGCCGCCGGCCGTGGCGATGTGGACTCCGTGCGCGGCATTGCGCATGGCGTTGTCAAGGTCGATGGCGGCGGCACGATGAAAGTAACGGTGGGCCATCTCGACGTCGCCGAGCCGGGCCGCGACGAGGGCATACATGGCAGGGCTGAGCGAGCTACCGTGAGCGGTGCGTGGCTCATAATAGCGGAAGTTCTCGGCTATGGCCTCGTGCGAGAAGGCTTCGGGGATCAGCGCCGTCAACAGGACGACGTCGGCCTGCTTAAGAATCTGCGATCCGTTGAGGCGCTTCTGGCCGTAGAGCACCTCCATCGTGCCCTTGGCAGGGGTATAGTCGGAGAGGTCGATATACTCCTTGCCGAAGTAGCCCTCGAACTGCTCCAGAAGCGTCCCGTTGTCGCCGTGCCGGATTACCAGGCCACCGCTGATGGTTTGCCACTGCGCCAGATCGTCCTCAGAGAGAGCGAGCTCGTCGCGCAGCTCGGACCAGCGTTCGGGCCATCGTGTGGCGAGGAGGTGTGCGACTTCGACGCCGCGCTCCAGGTTCCAGGCGGCCATACCGTTGGTGAAGGCGTCGTCGTCCACGCCCTCATGGTATTCGTCCGGGCCAATGACATTGCGGATGTGGTACCGGCCGTCGGCTTCGAGCGCCGGGCGGCTGGCCCAGAAGCGCGCCGTTTCCAGCAGAATCTCAGCGCCGGCCGTGAGGAGGAAATCGTCGTCGCCGGTGACGCGCCAATATTGCCAGGTGGCGTAGGCGATGTCGGCGCTGATGTGGTGCTCCTCGATGCCGCAGCGGACCTTGATGATCTCGCCGTTGGGAATCGTGAGCTGCGTGGGGCAGGTCTCCTCGCCGGTGTCGGCGGATTCCCAGGCGTAGAGCGCGCCCTTGAAGCCGAGCCTGCGTGCCTTCGCGCGGGCGGCGGGTAGGCTGTGGTGGCGATAGAGGATCATCGCACGCGCCGCCTCGGGCCAGGCATGGCAGTAGAACGGCAGCAGGTAGATGTCGGTATCCCAGAAGACGTGACCCTTGTAACCCTCGCCGGTGAGCGCGCGGGCGCCGATGGAGACGTGGTCGTCCTCAGGATTGGCGGCGCTCATCATGTGATAGAGGGCGAAGCGCAGGGCATGCTGGGCGTCTTCGTCGCCCTCGACCTCGACGGACGCGGCGGCCCATTGGGCGTCCCAGGCGCGGACATGCTCGTCGTGGATGCGGGTGAGGCTCTGGCCGCGGATCTCGGCTAGCGCGGCGCGGGCGGCCTCTTCAGGATTGGCATCCATCATATCGCGCGAGAGGGCGACGATGCGCACGAACGTCGCCGGGCGTCCCGGTCCGGCCTGCCACGTCCAGCAGCGATGGCCGGTGACCAGCTCGGTGGTGGGCGCAAGCTCGTGGCCGCCGAGGCGGAGCGCCGTGTGGTTCGCCAGGGCGAGGCGGCGGGCGCCGTCGGTGGTGCGATAGACGCCAAGCGAAGGCGTCTGTCGCTCGGCGACAAGGTCCTCGCCGGGCGCGTCGGTCCAGGCTTCGAGCGAGAGTGTGCAGGGGCGGGTGGCCTCAATGCGACCAATCTGCACGGCGACACGCCGCGAAGCGAGCGAGGCGAAGCGCAGTGTCCGCACAGTAATGCGGCCCCGGCCATCCTCGAAGGCGCACTCACCGTGAAGCACGCCACGGCGCATGTCGAGCACGCGCCGGGCCTGCTCGTGGTCTTCAGCGTCGCCGGTTAGCGGGATCGGCTCGTCGTCGCGGAAGAGGCGCAGTCGCATCCAGTCTGGCGCGGAGACGAGGTCAGGCACGCAGACCTCGTCTTGCAATGTGTTGAAGAGGCCGGCAACGAAGGTGCGCG
>CAYYCB010000237.1:0-5017 GCA_964469715.1 uncultured Ktedonobacterales bacterium
CCCTTACCTAACCGCGCAGGTGGCAGGGCGAGCATCTTGCCTGCCTCCTGGATTGTTGGAAGTCGTCGGGTGTGGGAGGCATCGGGGCAGCGCCTCCCGCACCCGACGACGCGCCTGTTTCCCGTATGAGCCGTTCTCCGGCGCATCGACCAGGATCACCTGCCGCGTCTCATGCAATGACGCAGAGCGCCTCGGCAACAGCTTGCTCCAGCGAAAGGGCGCGGCCTAGAGCCCAGGTCTCCTTGAGCGCAGATTCCTCCATCTGTGCGCGCAAGGCTGCCAAATCGCGCTCGTATGCAATCAAGTCTGCCGGCGCGAGCACATTCCGGCTGCGCTCAAGGAGCGTCTCGGCAGCTCCGAAGAGCCGGGCCGCTCGACGTTGTTCGCCAGCTAGACGGCTCACTCCCCCCATGCTCGCCAGCTCGCTGGCAATTCCGCTCGCGTATCCATGCTGATACCGCGAGGTAAGCGCCGCCGCGAAGAGGTCCGCCGCGTGGCGGAGAGTTCCCGCCCGCAACGCGATATGCCCGAGATTGTGAAGTGACCAGGCAATGCCGGCGGCGGTGTCCTGATCTCGGAAAATTGCCAGCGCCTCCGAAAACAACTCGGCCGCGCGTTCGTCGTTGCCAGCGCAACGCTCGACTTCGCCCAGACTATTGAGCGCGATGGCGAGAAGCCAGGTGGGCGCTCCTTTGCGACGGTCCAAGCCGTCTTCAGCCCACTTTCGCGCCTGGGTGACATCGCCCTCGGCGCAGGCGACACGCGCGAGACTTATGAGCGGATAGGCTAGCATGAGGGGATCGTTCAACCGCCGGCATACGGCCATACATTCTTCGAGCTGACGACGCGCGGCAGGGTAGTCGCCCTGGTCGAGTGCGAGATCACCCCACAGCCAGAGGGTCTCAGCAAAGGCTCTGAGATCGCCGAGCTTGCGGCAGATGCTGAGCGCCTCGTCCCGTGCCGCGACGAATGCGGTCGGGTCGCCAGCCCAGTGGCGCACCCGGGCCAAAAGAGTGAGCGCCTGCGCCAGGCCGCGATCATCTCCCAGCTCCTGGAAGATGGCGACGGCCTCCAGCGCCAGTGGGATCGCGCCGGCCGGATCGGTCTCAAGTCCAGCCAGGTCGACCGCCGCCATCAATGCGCGAGCACGGGCGCGGGTATGGACGGCAGGATCGGCTCGATCGAGAACGTCGCGCAGCACTTTCCGTCCCTCGTTGATCGCCCCTGCCGCATGCCAGAGGGATGTGAGGGACCCGGCCAAGCGCAGTTCCGTCTGCCCGCTGATATCCCGTCCGCTCCACGCGAGCGCGGCACGGTAGTTATCAGCCTCCGGCTTCAGCAAAGACAAGGATGCAGTGAGTGGCATGATCCACGTCTGCGACTCGACGCCCTCGGCCAATTGGAGGAACCAGGCAAGGTGCCGGTTGCGCGCCGCTGCCTCCTCTCCCGCGTCGCACAGCTTCTCCAGAGAATACTGGCGAACGGTCTCTAGCAGACGATATCGCCCCGTCCCTGCCTGCCCCTCGACGAGCACGAGCGATTGGTCCACGAGGTGGGCAAGCAGATCGAACACCTCGGCCCGCATCACGCCGTCCGCGCCATCGCCTGCGCAGACCCCTTCCGCCGCGTCTAGGGTCCAGCCGCCAGTGAAGACTGCCAGCCGCCGCAGGAGTGCCTGCTGCGCCGGAGTGAGCAGGTGATAGCTCCAATCTAGCGTCGCGCGGACCGTGCGCTGCCGCTCCGGTGCGTCCTGTGGTCCGCCCGTCAGGACGGCAAGCTGCTGGTCGAGCCGGGATAACAGCGCCGCCGGCGGCAGAAGCTTGATGCGCGCCGCGGCCAACTGGATCGCCAAGGGCACGCCCTCAAGCCGGGCGCAGATAGCCGCCACCGGACCGGCGTTCACCTCGGTCAGCGTGAAATCCGGCACAACGGCACGAGCTGACTGTGCCAGGAGCGCGACTGCGTCATATGCCAACAGATCGGAGGGCGCCGGAAGGTGCGCGGGATCGGGCACGGTGAGCGGTGGCACGTGGTATTCGCGCTCTCTGGCGAGATGCAACACCGCGCGGCTTGTCACCAGGATGGTCAGCGTTGGACAGGCGGCGAGGAGATGTTCTATCTCCACGGCGGCAGAAGTCACCTGCTCGAAGTTGTCGAGCACTAACAGCAATTGCCTGGCGCGGAGCGCCTCCGCAAACCGAAGCACCGGGGACTGGTGAACGGACTCCGCGATGCCAAACGCTGCCGCGATGGTGGACAACACGAGCGACGGATCGGTGAGGGATCCCAGGTCCACAAAGCGAACGCCATCAGCGTATTCCGCTTCGAGCACGGTTGCCACCTGGAGGGCGAGGCGCGTTTTGCCGATGCCGCCAGGGCCGGTAAGCGTGAGCAGGCGCGTGCCCGGCTCCGCAAGCCGGGCGCAGACCGCCTCCACCTCGTGCACACGCCCCACGAAGGGGCTGGAAGCAGCGGGCAGCATGCAGCCATGCGGCAGGGGGACAAGTGGTTGTGAAGTCTGTGGGATGGACGCGAACACCGCCGTGCTGCCTGGGTGGGTCGGCGTGAGGGATGTCTCCGCCACGGATGGATGCTCTGGAGAGCGCACTTCCGGACGGGCCGCCGCCATGAGCCGCGACCGGTCGTCATGCGAGAGCGCGAGCGCCTCTGCCAGCAGGGTCACCGTCTCCAGACGTGGGGTGCGCCGTGGGTCGCGCTCCAGGTCATTGATCGCTCGCTCGCTCAACCCGCCACGCTCGGCCAGCGTCGCCTGTGTCAGACCCGCAGCAAGGCGAAAATGCCGCAACAAAGCGCCGAAGGAGGTGCGGGCGGTCGCGCCCATCGTCGATACCTCCCACTCGCGGGCCTGCCCGGTGCCTCGACGCCATTCTATCATGCCCGCTCCCTCCTGAGAGGGCGAGGCGAGTCTACGGTGTCCGCGCGGTGCCTGAACGGTGCCCGCGCATCATGGTGCCGTCCGGCGGTGCATGGCACACTCGACCGCAGAGGGTGACATCTCCGCGAGGGGACGATGAGGGGGGAATACACGATGGATCCGCTTACGATGGTGACCGGCCGGAATACGCGTCTGCTGGGCGTCTTCGCCCATCCAGATGACGAGGTGTTCTGCGCCGGAGGGACGCTTGCGCACTGGGCAGCGGCAGGCAATGAGACGATGGTTGTCTCGGCAACGCGCGGCGAAGCGGGCCAGATTCAGGACGCCCATGCGGCCACACGTCTCACCCTCGGGGCCGCCCGCGAGCGGGAATTGCGGGTTGCCTGTAGGCGCCTGGGCGTCGAGCGCGTCGAATGCCTCGACTTTCGGGACGGCACCCTGCGGGACGTGGACGAGTCGACGCTGGCACGCGAAGTTGCCGCGCGCATCCGTGCGTTCGGCCCGGATGTCGTCATCACTTTCGGGCCTGACGGCGGCTATGGGCATCCCGATCACATCGCGATCAGCAACGCGACGACGCAGGCAGTCCGGCTGACCGCCCGAGCGAGCGGGTACCTACCTCACCTCTATTACAGCGTTTTCCCACGTCAGCACCGCCTGTTCTGTCACCGGCTGGCGCGCTGGCTAATGCAGCGCAGCTCGTCGTTTCGCGGCTCGGAGGCATTCGTGCAAGCGCTGGCACTGCTCGCCGAAGAAGCGGCCTTGTTAGGCTATACCGACGACATGATGGACGTGAGCTGGTTCCCCGCCGGCTTCTCCATCACCGAGCAAGGCGAACCGGGGACCGACCTCTATGTGATCGTCTCAGGCCATGCCGAGGTCATCCGGGAGGATGCTGGCGGCACGCGCCAGCTATACCGCCAGTTGGGACCAGGAGAGTTCTTCGGCGAAGAGGCGCTCGCCCGCCGCCAGCCGCAGAACGCCTCGGTCGTCGCCACGGATACGGTCACATGCCTGGTGCTCTCGACTCGTGCGCCGACTCCGTTCGACGGCCGCGGCGCCGAGACGCGCCTGGGCAGCAGTCCGATGACCGCGCATGAAGGCGGTGGACGACCGCCTGAGAGGCTGACGCACATAGATGTCTCAGCCTGGCTCGACCGCAAGATAGCGGCGCTGGCGGCGCATCGAACGCAGTTCCTGATGGAGCCGGCGGTGTTCCCACCTGGGCTCCTGGAGGATTTGCTAGGCCACGAGTATTTCGCGCGAGCGGGGATCTCCATTGGCGGCGGCGGGGTGCACGCTGGCGCCGAGGATGGCATGCGCGCGACCGCGCCGCGGAAGATGGCCGCGCCCGCGTAGGCCGGTTGCTGAACGGAAGCGGCCCAGGGGGCGACAAGCTCACACGCATTCAAGAGGTTCGTAGCGATTTGCCGCGCCGCGCATGCGGCGAAACACAGACCGGCCCGGTGGCCGGACGGCAGCAATTCATGTCACAACAGGACACATTCCAAAGAATGGAGCAGGCAGATGAACGTGGCACTATGGGTTCTGCAAGGGCTGGCGGCTGTTCTCTTCCTGATGGCAGGTAGCCAGAAAGCGTTCCGCCCGGTGGACGAGCTCGCCAAGCAATGGGAATGGGTCGGAACGGTTCCTCCGCACTTCGTGCGCTTCCTTGGCGTCAGCGAGCTCCTGGGCGCCGTGGGTCTCATCGTACCAACGGCCACCGCGATCTTCCCGCAACTCAGCATAGCCGCGGCACTCGGCTTGGCGGTGGTGATGGTGAGCGCGACTGCCCTCCACGTGTCGCGGCGGGAATACCGGCAATGCGCCGTTACGCTCGCCATTCTCGCCACCGTGCTCGTGGTCGCCTACGGACGCTGGACGCTGATGCGGGTGTAGCGCCAGTAGGTTGCCGGTGGGATGAAAACCGGAATGCAATGGTAAGCTTGGCAGTGGAGCGCGGGAACGACACGCCGCACCAGTATCACCTCGAAATGCCGTGCGGGGTGCGTTCCCTTCGTCGCAGTTCGACGTCAGAGTCCGCGGGACCACTGCGGGTCGGGAATGCTACGATGCGCGCTGCCCCGCGCCGGTACCCTTACCCTCGGCGAGCCGGCGCAT
>CAYYCB010000238.1:0-2620 GCA_964469715.1 uncultured Ktedonobacterales bacterium
TGCCCGGGCACGGCACCTGCCTTCTTTGCTGCCCGGCCCTCGTCTCCCTCCCCATCCCCGCACCACCCTCTCCCCCACGGCGACCGACCCATACCCAGGAAATCGCTCGATTGGCCCCCTAGATGCTCTTATCCCAAACGGACGGCTCGTGCGAAGTCGTGGGCAAACGTATCTATCCCATCATGCGCGAGGAAGCGAGGCCGCATGCTCAGCCGGCAGAGGAACCAGCCGCCATCCATGACCAGGGCGCATTCCCGCGAGATACGCTTCCCGTTCCGCCGGAAACAGAGCGGGGCGGCGAGCCGCGTCCCCGGAGAAGGCCGCCTCGGCATGGACCTGCGCGGCCAGCCGGGTAAGCAGCGCGACGCCTTCGAAGCCCCAGCGCACGCTGCCCCACGTCCGCGCCTCCTGCCATCACGACGATCCACTCCCGCAGCCACGGCGCACCCCGGTCGCCGGATACTCCCCTCCCCCGCGGTGACGCTGCTGCTGATGGCCCAGGTCGCGATCATCGTCGCCGCCGGCTGGGCGCTCACATCGCCCGTCTGGGAAGTGCGCCACATCGCCGTCGAAGGCACGCAGGACCAGACGCTCATCCGGGCCGTCGAGTCGCTGCCGCTGACCGGCTGCAACATCTTCCGCTGCGACCTTGCCGACCGGGCACGCCATGTCGAAGCGCTTCCCGCCGTGGCGAGCGCCGACGTACAGGCCGTCTTTCCCGACACGCTGGCCATCGTCGTCACACCCCGCCGGCCCACGCTCCTCCTGCGCACAACCACCGGCGCCTTCGTCATCGCGGACGACGGCGTCGTGCTCGGCCTGGCCGCGAGCGACCCCGCGTGGAACGCGACTTCCTTACCCGCGCTCGACGACCCCGGCGCCGCCCTGGCCGGTGGCACTCCGCCAGTCGTTGGCGCCCGCCTGGACGCGTCGCTCGTCAAACTGGCAGCCCAGTTGCGTAGTGGAGTACACGGCGCGCTCGGTGACGCCTGGACCCTGCGATACGGCGGCGACGGATTCACCGCGACCGGCCCTGACGGAACGCTCGTGCGCTTCGGCACAACGCGCGACGTGGCCTCCGCCACCGGGAGCGACCTGAGCGTCGCGACTCTTGGCGGGACACCGGATGCGGCGGCCCTCAGTCGTGGAGCGGATGCGCAGCTCACCGAGTTACGAGCAGTCCTGAAGCTCCTCGCGACCCGCGGCGAACGGGCCACGCTGATAGACCTGCGCTGGACCGGCCATCCATACCTACGCCTGGCCGGCTAGTGCGCGAGCCAGCAGACGAACGAGACGCGACGTCGTAAGGATACCGGGGCGAAGCGCATGGGAGCCGCGCTAGGAGCAGCACAATGGCAGGAAATGAAGAGTCCATGATCGTCGGGCTCGACATTGGCTCGACGAAGATAGCCGCCCTGGTGGTCGGAATGGATCCGGACGGCGGACTGCGCTACATTGAAGCGGCGCATCCCGACCCGGAGGGCAGCATCCGTGCGGGCGCCGTCACCAGCATTCCCGAGGCGACCAACGCCATCACCCACGCCATCTACGAGGTGGAGGAGAAGATCGGCCGCCGCATCACCAGCGCATGCGTCGCCGTCGGCGGGCGCCACCTCGCCAGCCAGAACGTCCGAGGCTCCGTCGCCATCACGCCGCGCGGTCGCGACATCGCCGACGAAGACGTCCATCGTGCACTGCTGGCGGCCAAGGGCGAGCTTGACCTCGGCGACAACCGCAGCGTGCTCCACGAGATTCCACGCGCCTACATGGTGGACGGCCAGATCGGCGTGCAAGACCCGCACGGAATGGCGGGATACGAGCTCGAAGTCGAGGTCCACTGCGTGACGGGCGCGACCACCACCTTGCAGAACGTCATCAAGTGCGTGCGCCAGGCCAACGTCCAACCGGCGCTGGTCGTCGCCTCGCCGCTGGCGGCAGGTGAGTCCGTGCGCGACGCCTATGGCGACGCCCATGCCCTGGCCGTCCTCGACATCGGCCTGGAAACCAGCAAGCTCGTCGTCTATGTCAGCGGCGCCGTCTGGCTCAGCGAAGTGCTGCCGATGGGCGGACTCTTCTTCACGCAAGGCGTCAGCCAATGGCTGCGCCTCTCGCCAACCCCCGCCGAGGAGTTGAAGCTGCACTACGGCCACGTGGACCCGGCGAGCGTCCCCGAGGGCGAGCTGGTGGATTTACCGCCCTCGGCCGGCATAGACGCCGTGACACCCCAGGCCGAGATCATCGGGGCGCTGCGCGAGCGCGCCGAGCGCTTCGCCGACGAGCTGCACCGCCGGCTCCAGGCGATGCGCCGCTCTGGAGTGGACCCCGACGCGCTCATCCTCGTCGGCGGTGGCGCCAACCTGCCCGGCCTGGACGGCTATCTGATGCGGGCGCTCGACGTCCCCGCCTACGTGGGCGCGCCGAGCGGCATCCGTGGGCTGCCCACCCTGCTAGAAAGCCCCGACTATGCGACCGTAATCGGACTCGTGAAGTATTACGCGCACTTCGGCCTGGGCCACGACATCCCAAGCGGCGCGCGGCGCGGGCGGGTCCTGGGCGGGCTGCGTGGCATCATGCGTGTGGTGATGCCCTAGACGCCGGCGGAATGAGACCTGCGGCTGAA
>CAYYCB010000238.1:2720-5010 GCA_964469715.1 uncultured Ktedonobacterales bacterium
GCATCATGCGTGTGGTGATGCCCTAGACGCCGGCGGAATGAGACCTGCGGCTGAAGGGCCAGATGCGGCTGAACGGCTTGAAGACGGACGGGAGAGCGCCCTCGGCGCAATCGAAGGAGTGGAGACGATGGGCATGGGGGAGACGCAGAACGCAAAGGGTGAAGGACCACGACTCGTCCCGGTAACGGGCAACAAAGCATCTGAGGCGGCGAGCGTCGCCAGACTCGTCACGGTCGGCGTAGGCGGCGGCGGCGTCAATGCGGTCAATCACATGATCCAATCGGCAGTGCGCGGCGTGGAATTCGTCGCCATGAACACCGACGCCCAGGCCCTCGATCTCTCCCGTGCTCCGCGCAAGCTGCGGCTTGGCGAGAGCCTGACCCGCGGCCTCGGAGCCGGCGGGAATCCCGAGATCGGCCGTAAGGCCGCCGAAGAGAGTTATCAGGCGATACGCGACACACTTGCTGGGGCCGATCTGGTCTTCGTGACGGCGGGCATGGGCGGCGGCACGGGCACCGGCGCGAGTCCGCTCGTGGCGCAGGCCGCGCGAGAGCAGGGCGCGCTGGCCGTGGCCGTCGTCACGACGCCCTTCGCCTTCGAGCGTAAGCGCAAGCTGGTGGCACAGGAAGGCGTCGCCATGCTGCGCGACGTCGTGGACGCCCTCATCGTCGTGCCCAACGAGCGGCTGACACAGCTCGCCTCGCGCGACGTGAGCGCCTTCGAGGCTTATCGCATGGCCGACGACGTCTTGCGCCAGGGCATCCAGGGTATCAGCGACCTCATCACCATCCCCGGCCTCATCAACCTCGACTTCGCCGATATCCGCGCCGTGATGGCCGACGCCGGCACGGCCCTGATGGGCGTCGGCCAGGCCAGTGGCGACAATCGTGCCGAGGTGGCGGCCAAGGGCGCCATCACCAACTCACTGCTCGACGTCGACGTCAGCGGAGCGCGCGGCATCGTCTTCAACATCAGCGCCAGTGACGATCTCACTCTCTCCGAGGTGGATCGTATCGCCGAGATCATCACGCAAGCCGCCCAGGCCGACGCTACCGTCACCTTCGGCACCGTCTATGATCCGAACCTCTCCGGCACCGTCAAGGTGACGGTCGTAGCCACCGGCTTCGAGCCGCGCGTGCGTCATGCCGCGCGGCCGCGTCCCGCGGGCGCCGCTGGCTCTCCCCCGCCAACACCCATCAGCGCACGAGGCGAGGGCAATAGCGCGGGCGGAATGAGCGCCCAGCCGCAAGGCGGCATTCTCGTGCAGCGGCCAATCATCCTGCGTCACGACGAGACTGCGGCGCCCGAGCCGGCACAACATCCCGCGGCAGCCGTGAACGGCTCGACGAACGGGCATTACGATGGCTTTCACGTGGCGCCGGCCGAGCGGGCCGAGCGCGGGGATGCGCCGTCAGTGGACCGGAACGCGACGCGTCCAGCGCGGCGCGATGAGCGCGCCGCTCTCATCGAGGCCTCCGACGGGTACGAAGACGAGCGAAACGACCGCTTCGACAGCCGGGGAATGGCCGCCGAGCCGCGCCGGACCGACGAGCGCGCACCGGTGCAGCGCGCTGGCGCACGGCGACTGGATGGGGTAGAGAGTCGTGTGCGCGCCACCTATGCCCCGCGCCAAGGGGCCGCGCCCGGCCAATTTGACGACGAGTACCTGGCCAACGACGAGCCCGAATACGACGAGCACCCCGCCCGCTGGGGCTTGAGCCGCATCTTCGCGCGCCACTAAAAGCACATCGCCGCTACCGGACGAATGCGACCCGCATGGAATAGATGGGGGTGAGGAATGCCCATCAACGCCGGAGGGAACGCACATGAGTCTGGACGACGAGCTGGCGGCATTGCTAGCAGATCTGGGAGTCGAGCTCGAAGAAGCACGCGAGAGTGGCGAGTCTCAGGGGCGTGTCGGCGCGGGACAAAGAAGTCTCGCTGACGCCCAGCGGCTTTCGTATGGCACTCGCGGTAGTCGCGCAGCACAACGCGACGGTGAGGATGATGCCGACGGCGCCGTCTCGGCAGTCGCCGAGGTGTCGCTGTTCCAGACGTCGCGCGAGCACTACGGCGTGTTCTACCGTGTGGATCTTGTCTGCGGCCTGCCCAATCTGCGCATCTACATGCCAGAGGAGGAGGGCACGCTCAAGATGCGCTGCTATCTCGTCCGCGCCGCCTCCGAGACGCCGCTACACGAGTGGTTCATCGCGGCCCGCGCCCATGAAGGGTCGGCCGCGTACGAAGATGCGCGCGAGGCGGCGCAGCAGCATCTACTCTTCGCCGCCGG
>CAYYCB010000239.1:0-4986 GCA_964469715.1 uncultured Ktedonobacterales bacterium
CGCCTGATGGACGAGCTAGTCAGGCCGTCAGGTGGGGCGCTCAGTTGACCTCAATCGCGCCAGCGCGTACAATACTTTACGTAGTAAAGCCTTCGCCCGCGATTTCGGGGGGCAAGGCGGTCCGGCTCCTCGACGCCGGCGCAGGCTCAGTGAGGTACCAACACAATGGCTGACATGATCGAGACGCAGCAGGCCCTGCTCACTATCACCTCCGCGGCGGCTGAGAAGGTCCGCGAGCTCCTTGAGGCCGAGGGCGACCAGAGCCTCGGGCTGCGCATCTTCGTCGCGGGCGGCGGCTGCTCCGGCATGCAATATGGCATGACTCTCGACGAGGTGCAGGAGGGCGACGTCACCCTTGAGATGCAGGGCATCAAGGTCCTCGTGGACGAGATGAGCGCCGGCTACATCAACGGCAGCGAGGTCGATTACGTCGACAGCCTGATGGGCGCCGGGTTCACCGTCAACAACCCGAATGCCGTCTCGACCTGCGGCTGCGGCCACAGCTTCAAAACGGCCGACGACGCCGGCCAGGCGCGTTCCTGCGGCTGCGGCCACTAGTCGCGACCGCGTTCGGAGGCGAGCATGGCGTCAGAGAACTTCGAGCGCCCGACCTTCCGCGCGGCCGTCGAAGGCGCCGATGAGCAAGCTTATCGTGAAGGCTACCGTCGCGTGACGCGCGAGCTTACCTGGGCCCGCTCGCAAGGCTTCGCCCCGACGCAGCGGCAGCTCGTGCTCGCGCTCGCGCAGGCCCAACGGGTCTACGAGGTCGCCCACCACGGCAAAGCGGTCGCCGGGCGCCATCCCGAATGGCTGCGGGGCAGGGCAGACGCGCTTCGCGAGCTGCTCAAGCAAGGGCTGGGCGCCTTACCCGAGACGGACGACCCCGCCGACAACTAACAGCATACGCTCAATCAAGAGGCCGGACGCTCCACATGGAACCGTCCGGCCTCTTGACGTCTCGCGGGCGCCATGACCAGTGCCCGCCTACTCGATGATGACGCGCGGACCGCCGGGCCGCTTGCGGCGTGCGCCGCTCAGCAAGCCGACAGCCTCAGCGGCGTCGCGCGCCAGGGCGGCGTCCGGCCGGCTCATGCCGCCAGCCGCGATCAAAACCTCCGTCAACACCTGCACGCCCCACTGGGTCCGCGGGTGCGCCAGAACCTCGCCCGCTTGCTCAACAACCTTCCACATGCGCGGCGAAGCGCGGCCCGGGTCTGAGGGAGCGGGAGGCGTCGCGCGAGTCGGAAGGATACGGACGGTGTATTCGAGGGGGGACTGTTGGCGGCGGGGTCGCGCGGGAAGTGCGGGGGCGATGGTCTGGGGCACTGTGCGCTCCTGGCAGGAGAGTCCGTCGTTCCATCCGAAGTCACTCTCACTGTCGCATCACCGTGTTAAAGCCGCGTTATGTCGGGGTAAACATTAGCCTCGCGGTCTCATTTGGGCCGCGGCGCTGCTCAGGGTTAAATGGTAAGCTATTGCTTACGTATAATCTCCCACGGAGCTGAACGTTCGGTGCTCATGCAGGATCCGGGAGGTCGTTAGGGAGTGGGGAGGTTCGGTCCCCGCCGGCCCTACCTCGGCGGCTCACTACCGAGACGGCAGCTCGCGACATCCCGGACAGGCTCGACATGCAACTTTCCACGGAGGACGACCGATGACCGCGTCAATTACCCACGAGGTCTACCTGCCCCACCCATCCGAGCGCGTGTGGCAAGCCCTGACCGACAGCGCCGCAATCGCGCAATGGCTCATGCCCAACGACTTCGAGCCTCGCCTGGGGCACCACTTCACCTTCCACACCGACCCCATGCCCGCGATCAATTTCGACGGCATCTGCCACTGCGAGGTGACCGAGCTAGACCCGCCCCGGCTGCTCGCCTACACCTGGATTGGTGGGCCGCTCAAATACACGCTCGTCACCTACCGCCTGGAGCCTGAGGGGGAAGGCACGCGCCTGCGCTTCGAGCACAGCGGCTTCGACCTGGATGATCCGCTGCAACAGGCGAGTTATCGCGGCTTGAGCGGCTGGGGACCGATTCTCGACAAACGCCTGCGCCGCGTCGTCGACGATCTGGCCGCCGCTCGCGCGTGAGCGCGGCGCGCAGGCGCGATGCTTCGGTTATTGTCGACCGGCTATTGGGCAGCGGCGGGGGATGTTCCGTTCTCCGCCGCTCGCTCTGACATGGGATTGCGAGTGGGATCTCGACGGACTTGCGCTGAGAGGTCCCGCGCGGCCGTCTCGATGATGCTAAGCCCCGGAGTACCTCAGGTGAGCGCGACGACGAGGACTCCGGCGACGCCCAACGCCAGCACGATCAACGCGCCGCCCAGCAGCTCCGCGGGTCCCCAGGTCCACCGGCCCACTCGCAGCACCGGCAGCGGGGCGATGCGCTCGACCACGGCCTCGAAGCGTTTGACGAGGGCGGCGGAGCGGAACCGCTCGCGCAGTTGTGCTCGATGCATGAAGACGTAGCGGCCGGCCAGGAACAGGATAATCGCGAAGAGCAGGGCGAAGCCGCCGCGTTGGACGATCTGCTCGATCATGCGCAGATTGTGGCCGAAGACGTAGCCGAGCGTGCCCATGAGCGTCGCCCAGACAATGCCACCTGTCGCGTTCCATGCCAGAAAGCGCGGATAGTTCATCTTGCCGATGCCCGCCAGCACGGCGCTGAAGATGCGCCCGACTGGAACGAAGCGGCCGAGGAAGACGGTCTTCTCACCATGTTTGGCGAAGAACGCCTCAGCCTTCTGGAACTTGTCCTCTTCGAAGCGCAGCACCTTGCCGTAGCGGCGCAGCAGCGCCACACCGTACTTCCGCCCGACCCAGTAACCGCCCGTATCGCCGAGAATCGCGGCAGCAGCAGCGGCGGCGATGACGCCGAAGATGTTGAGCTGGCCAGTCGCGGCGAGCGCGGCGGCGATGAGCAGCGACGTCTCGCCCGGCACCGGCAATCCAGCCGACTCCGACATGACGATGAGAAACACCACGCCGTAGCCGAAGGTGCCAATGAGCCCGAGAATGGCGTCCATAATCGGTCGAGCTCCTCACTTCATCTCGCGCTGTCTGTTCGGTAGGGCCAGGCGTCACGCTCTGCACTATATCGCACCGGCGCTCGCTTCCGCTTCGCGGCGGTACCCGCGGGCGCTACGGCGTGTGTCCATTCGGCGACTTCTTCTGCATCCGCCGGGCCACGTCGCGCCACTCCGCGCATATGCCCATCGCTTCCGCTGCCAGTGTGCCAGATCGCGTGCCTGCGCACCACGCACAACTCCTACAGCCAGACCCGTACTTCCTACCGCAATCGATCCTTCGCGAATGTCGCTGCTCGTGAGTAGCGCGCCGGTCGCCAAGGGTTCACGGGCGGGGCTCAGTAGTGCGGCGCGCCGAGCGGGGATTGGCGGTCTTGCCGTGTCATGCTACTAATAGCTGACGAAGCAACATGCGGAGGGGATACACGAAATGGACGTACACGAGGTCCGCGCGGGCGGGATGGTGCTCTCAGGCATCACCGAGACGATGGTCGCTTTGGCGGGCATTCCCAGCGTGTCAGGCGCGGAAGATCAGGTGCGCGCCTACGTGCGGGCCCGCCTGGTGAAGTTGGGGATTGAGTCGCGCGAGGATGCGGCCGGCAACCTCATCGCACGCGTGCTGGCCATGCCCGCCGAGCGCGATGCCGAGCCGCCACTCCTGCTCAACGCCCACCTGGACCGCGTGCCGCCCGGTCGCGCGCATACGCCCCTCCTCGAAGACGGAATCCTCCGCAGCGACGGCACGACCAACCTCGGCGCCGACGACAGCGCCGGCATTGCCATTGTCCTTCACATTGTGGAAGAGCTGGCGGCGCGCGGCCTGCCTCATCCTCCGCTGCTGCTGCTCTTTACGGTCGGCGAGGAGGTTGGCCTCGTCGGCGCGAAAGCGTTCGATCCGGCGCCGTGGGGAGCGCGCGAGGGGATACTCTTCGATAACGCGGGCGAGCCGGGCGTAGTCGTGACGCGTGCCGCCACCTACGTCGCCTTCGACGTCACCCTGCGCGGCAGCGGCGGCCACCCCGGCAAGCGGCTTGAGGGCACCGCCAGCGCCATCGAGATGTTCCGCCGCGCCCAATATCCCAGCGGCTCGCTCGATGGCGATGTGACGCGCATCTCCATCGGCCGCATTGAGGGCGGCACGGCGCGCAACGCGGTGCCGCGCGAGGCGCGCGTGCAGGGCGAAGTGCGAACGCTCCTGGAGGGCGAGGATCGTGCGCGCCTGCTCGCGGAAATCGAGCGCGCCTTCTGCGACGCGGCGGCCTCGCTTGGCGGTGTAGCGGAGGTGATGTTCGACGTACACTGCGATAGCTACATACTAGACCCCGACGAGCCGCTGCTCCGCGCCTGGGCGCGGACCGTCAAGCGGCGCGGCGGCGAGTTCCGCACGACCACTACCTTCATCGGCAGCGACGCCAGCGCGTTGCGCCGCCACCTCCGCGTCTTCACCGTCTCCACCGGCGCGATGGACGAGCACACGACCGAGGAGTGGATCGCGCTCGCTCCCCTGGCCGACCTGGTCGAGACGGCGGTGGACCTGCTGAGCATGTATAGCGCCCACCACTAGACCTTCCTGCCGCTGACATAGCCACTTCAACCGCACCGCCTGCCGCTCACGCCGGCATGATGCGCTCTGCTGGGCGCTCGCTGGGCGCTTCAATCGTCCGCTGCCCTGACGGGCGTGCTCCTCCCCTTGTCCGCGTCCAAACACGTCCAACCGTGCGCGCACACGCCCCCTTCGCCGCGATTCGGTGGGACGATTGTGCAATTTGCTATGGCAGTGGCTAGGCGAATGCCGAGCAGTGGTGGTGCTCGCGCCGTCGACGCGAGCGAATCAACATATGCCAAAGCTCGACTCGAAAGGAGCATCTCCATGCTCGCCAAGCTCGCATTGCTCCTGCAAGGCAAGCTCGCCGCGCTAGCCGTCGCGACCGCGGTCGCCACCACCGGCGGCGCCAC
>CAYYCB010000240.1:0-4957 GCA_964469715.1 uncultured Ktedonobacterales bacterium
TGAATGGTTGTCGCCGCCGTGCCGTCTACCAATTTCGGGTGGGAGGGTATCGTGTGTGGTCGCGGCAGTGAAACTGCCGGCGCAGGGTGGCATGGAACGGTCGTGGCAGTGAAACTGCCGGCGTAGGGTGCGAGGTGGGATGAAGCTCTTGTGAGACACCAGCAACCTAGACGACATTGGGATGCATCCACGGAAAGCGGCAGAATGGGTGTGTGTTCTGCGCGCCGTTTCGAGAGGGCTGATTTTAAGCCCGCTTGGGGAAGTTTTCACCGAAGGTTTGAGCGTACGGCATGTGGGAGGGGGCGTGGCTACAGACGTAACACACTCGTGATATACTGTCGAGCACGCGTATTATGTTGCGTCGGATCAGATTGAGTGGTTGTCGCTCGCAGCACGCCGCGGCCTGAAAACCTGCGGGCAATCCCCTGCGCGAGCGAGTGCCACATGCCAAAGATTCAGTGAAATCGGTATCCTGCCGCTCACCTGGGCGGGCACGAAAGATCGGACCCGCCAATGGCTCATGCCGACGACGAAACCCTGCCGCTTCCACCTTTGGCTGGTCCCAAAGATCGGCCACACATCCACGTCATCAACTCCGACGAGATGTTCCTCGAAATGATCGGCGATCTGCTGTCGGACCTGCGGGCGCACGTCACGCTGGAGCAGATGCGACCGAACGTCGCCGTGACCGTAGACAATCTGCGCTCCGCCAGGCCCGACCTGGTGATCCTCGACGTCGTTCCGTTCCGCTCTGAGGCCGCCACGCTTTTGGAGCTTCTTGAAGGCGACGTGGACCTGCGTGAGCTACCCGTCTTGCTGGCCTCGACCAGTCCCAACCTGGCCGAACGACTTGCCAACGCCCACGCGACGCTAGTGCGCGACGTCCTCCCCAAGCCATTCGATCTCGAAGCCTTTTACGCTATCTTGCGGCGCCTCGCCGGCATCGCCGTGCATTGAGCGGGCAGCGCGAGGGAGGGGAGAGAAGGGCCGCTTGATTTGGCATGCGCGGTGCTCTGACCTCCTATGCCGCGGCGTCTCGATTCCACAAGGTCCGTCTGGGTCGTTGTAGATCGGCTCCTCGGCGCTGAAGTGCCGGAGCGGGGCCGCGTGGGACTACACGTCTCACCGGCCCCCAACGCCCCACCCGGACCGGAACCCATATGGTTCGTGGCCGGTGTGGGAGGAGGACACGTCATCATGGGTATTCTCGCGCACCTCGCCGGGAGGGTCCTTAGGACGCTCTTCGGCGCGTTCTTCGCCGGCCTCTTTTTCGCCGCACTGGGCGCCGGGGCGGCGCTCGCCGCGGCATATACCACTACGCACCAGTGGCCGCCGCAGACACTCGCGATCATCGCCGCGGTGGCGTTCGGCGCGCTGGCGGGCTACGCGGCAACGACGACGACGTTGTTGCGCGCAATCGTCGGCGCAGGCAAAGCCGTCGAGCGCGACATCGTCACGGCGGCGGAGCGCGAGCTCTCGGATGTGAAGAAGTAAGATCGAGTTTGGGTGGATCGCGGCACTCAAGGTGCCGGCGCAGGGGAGGATCGCGGGCTGAAGCCCTCATGTTCCCCCGACACCCCAGACGCAATCGGGATTACACCGCGTATCGCGCATCAGCGAGTAACCCTCCGAACAGCGCCGCCGACTCATCGTCGGCGGCGCTGTTGTGTCTTGCGCCTGATGTCATCCAAGCGCCGTGCCAACTGCCCGCGTGCCTTCGCTGACGAGGTCGCGAGCAACGAACAGTCGCCCCGGCCCTCTTTCCATCGGCCCCGCGACACGGTCGTGCTATAAAGGGCTATGGACCGTCGCCGCGTGACGACAGCTACAGCGAAACCGGCATGGTGCGGTTGTCGTCGTGAGGCGTATCCGGTGCGGGATGGGGAGATCGACTCGGTGGACATGCTGCTGGTGGCGCTCGATCTTGGCGGGACGTTCATCTTCGCGCTCAGCGGAGGAATGGCGGGCGTTAAGTATCGGCTCGATCTCTTCGGGGTGCTCGTGCTCTCGTTCGCCGCGGCCAATGCGGGCGGAATCGTTCGCGACGTGCTGATGGGAGCCGTCCCGCCAGCGGCCATTCGGGACTGGCGCTTTATTGCTGTCTCGCTGCTCGCCGGCCTGCTGACCTTCTACTGGCATCCACTCATCAACCGGCTGCGCAGCCCAGTGCTTGTGTTGGACGGAGCCGGGCTGGCGCTCTTCGCGGTCTCGGGCGCGCAGAAGGCGCTGGCGCTGCACCTCGGTCCGGTGGCGGCGGTGATACTCGGCGTGCTGACGGGGATCGGCGGTGGGATGGTGCGGGACGTCCTCGTGTCGGAGGTTCCCGCGGTTCTGCGGTCGGAGCTGTATGCCATCGCCGCGCTGGCAGGCGTTGCTGTGGTGGTGACGGGCAACCGGCTCCAGCTTCCGTCCGTCCCGCTCACGTTCGCAGGGATCGTCCTCTGCTTCGGGCTCAGGATGATTGCGATCCGTCGCGGCTGGGGCCTCCCCATCGCTCGCCAGAAGGACCGGCCGCCCCGGTAAGCGCGACCGGGCGAAAGATGGCCGAGGCCGCAAACACTGCGGGATCCGGCGGACCGATTCCACATGGGCAGGTGCCGTGTGGAGTCGCGGTGCTGAAGGCGCTGGCGCAGGAGGTGGCGTCGCGGCAGTGAAACTGCCGGCGCAGGAGGTGGCGTCGCGGCAGTGAAACTGCCGGCGCAGGACGCGAGGCGGGAAGGTGCCGTGTGCGGTCACGGCACTAAAGTGCCGGCGCAGGGCACGAGACGGGCTGAAGCCCTCACGAGCTATCTACTACTCAAACGTAATTGGTATGCATCCCAGGAAGTCGGCGGAGCGGAGGTGCTGCGTGCCGTTTCGGACGTGCCGATTTCAAGGCCACTTGGGGAGTTTCACATCAGACGTTGAAGCCCCACGGGTAATCGCGGCGCGGCGGAGCAGGCTCGAACCCATCGCGGGATAGTACCCTCGCCTGGTCCTATCGTCCCGCGGGCAGGCTCATGCTATACTTGCGCCGGTCCATCACCAAGCGCTCGTGCCGTATTCCTTGGCGTGCGGCGTACCAGACGTGCGCGCTCCCCAAAGGGCGAAGCGAGAGGGCGTGACCGCGCGCCACGGGTAACCCTCCAGTGGAGCCGCGCGAGGGCGAGGAGGCCGCTACTCAGCCGCCGGAGGATGGCCCGGTTGGGTGATTGCCACCGCCCATAATTCCTGGTCCACACCAACATTCCCGCCGGATAGCGTATGTTGACGAGGACTTCACAGTGACGTCCGCCGCGGGCATGTGGACGAGCGCTGGCCGGTCGGTGACGCATTGGGAGCAGATGCATGAGCAGGAAGGGTTACCCCGGCGATTGGGGCGACGCCAGGGAGGCGAGCGGGCGCCGCTCCACCGTCGGGAGCAACCCGCGGCGCGACGACGGGCGTGGGGATAGCCGTGGACGCGGCCGTCTGAGCAATGCGCAGGTGGCGTCGGCGCTGCGTGAGGCGCAGCAGCTTCAGCAAGAAGGCCAGCTCGACGAGGCGGTCCAGCTCTGCGAGGAGCTGCTGGATAGCGGTGTCGAGCGCGCGGACGTGCGCTATTTCCTCGGCTGGCTGTATCAGGAGTCCGACCGCTGGGACGACGCCGCCGGCCAATTCGAGATGCTGCTCAATGACCCCGACTACGCGCTCTCGTGCTACTACGCCCTCGGTCAATGCGCCCGCGCCCAGGGCAACATCGAGGAAGCCGCGCGCTATTTCGACGAGGCGGTGGACCGCGTCAATCTGGACGCGCTGACCCGTGAGGAGTCGGACCAGCTCTTGCAGCTCTGCCAGGAGGCGGCCGAAGCACACCGCGAGATGAATGATCTCGAAGGCGCGGAGACAGTCTACACCGCACTACTCGGTTTCTTGCGGAGCCAGGGCTGGCAGGATCAGGTGGCCGAGGCGGAGCGGATGATGCACGAGACGCTGGGCACCTCGCCCGCGCCTCCCACGCCGCAGCGCCGCCGCAAGCAGAACGCCTCGCGCCCGGTCGGCGGCGACATCCCTCAGCGCGGAGCCAAACATCGCTCGGCCAGCGCCGCGGCGGCGGATAACGACGCCTACGGTGTCTCGGCGCCACCTGGGGCGAGCGGCGCGATTCCCACACAGCAGCCGCCGGAGGGCGCGCAGCAGTCTTACGGCGGAACGGCGTCGCACATCGCCGCGCAGAACGGCACGGCTGGCGCGGGAGGCAGAGAGGGAGCGACGCTCTCGCCGCCGCCGTCCTTCGGCGCGACTCCGGGCATGGGCGGTGCGCTTGGCGCGGGCAGTCTGTATTCCGGGGCCACGCCGCCGGCGCAGCCGGGGGACCAGCTCGCCGCGCTCATCAACGGGCTGAGCACGGGCATGCTCAACGCGCGGGCGGGCGTGAACGCGCTGCCGGAGCCGTTGCGCACGCAGGTGCAGGCGGCGGTGCGCGACATCGAGAACTATGTGGCGCACGGACTGCTGACGGCGGCCATCGAAGAGTGCTTGCGGGTGATCGAGATCGCGCCGCAGTACCTCGACGTCCACCTGATGTTGGCGGAGATCTACGTCCGTCAGGGCAAGGCAGAGCAGGCCATCGCCAAGTATGCGGTGCTGATCGACACGTATCTGGTGAACGGGCGCATTGACGACGCCATCTCGACCTATCGGCGCATTCTGCAGCTTGAGCCGAACAACCTGACGTATCGCGTCAAGCTGATCGAGCTGTTGAGCCGCCAGGGACGCACCGAGGAGGTGCTAGGCGAGCGCATGACGGCAGCGGACGCCTACCTGCGCATGGGCTACGCCGACCGCGCCATTCAGGAGTACGAACAGGCGCTGCTCTCGACGCCGAACAATAGCCAGGTGCGGCTGAACTACGCGGCGGCGCTGATGAAAGCGGGACGCGCGTCGCAGGCGGTGAGCGAGTATCAGCGCGTGCTCCAGGTGGACCCGCAGAACGTGA
>CAYYCB010000241.1:0-2068 GCA_964469715.1 uncultured Ktedonobacterales bacterium
GGTGGCCCACGCTGCCTCAAATACGGCGTCACCAAAGATTACGTCCTGGGCATGACGGTCGCGCTGGCCGACGGCCGCGTGCTGCGCCTCGGCGGCCCGCTCCTCAAGAACGCCACAGGCTACCAGCTCGTCCAGCTCTTCGTCGGCTCCGAAGGCACTCTCGGCGTCATCACCGAGCTGACCCTCAAGCTGCTGCCCCTGCCTCGCGCCCGCGCCACCGCCGCCGTCCTCTTCCCAACGCTCGAAACCGCCTCCGACGCCCTCACCGCCGTCCTCGCCGCGGGCATCCTCCCGGCCGCGCTGGAGCTCCTCGACACCGTCACCCTCCGCGCCGTCGAGGAATGGACCCACGCTGGCCTCCCTCTGGAAGCCGCGGCTATGGTCATTGTCGAGCAGGACGGCTCCGATCAGGGCGCGATCGAGCGCGAAATCCTCGACGTCGCCAGCATCTGCCGCGCTCGCGGCGCATTGAGCGTCCAGCATGCGACCGATCCCGCCGGACGCGACCAACTCTGGTCCGCGCGCCGCTCCGCCTCCGAGGCCTTGGCCCGCCACGGCCCCAACAAGCTCGGAGAAGACGTCGTCGTCCCCCGCACCCAGATCCCTGCCATGATTCGTCGCATCGGCCAAATAGCCGAAGAGTATGGTGTCGAGATCGCGGTCTTCGGCCACGCGGGCGACGGCAACCTCCACCCCAACATCCTCTTCGACGCCGCCCAGCCCGGCATGCTTGACCACGTCAATCGGGCGGCCGAGGCCATCCTGCGCGCATCGCTCGCGCTCGGCGGCCAGCTCAGCGGCGAACACGGCGTCGGCCTTGCCAAGCGTGCCCTCCTGCGCGAGGCGTTGGGCGACGATGCCGTAGACCTCATGATGGCCCTGAAACACACCTTTGACCCCAACGGCATTCTCAACCCTGGCAAGCTCTTCCCAACGCGAGACGGCCCCACCCTCCGTGCGAGAGCGAGCGACACGCTTCTCACGGGATGAACAGCGGCCGATGAGCGTCGCGCGCTGGTGGCTGGAACAGCCAGCAGCCGGTCTTGACGGACGGTGTACGCTTGGAGCCGGAGAACCTGGCGGGGAGCATGCGCGCCAGGGCCATTCAGAGGAACCTGGCGGACAGCTAGAACGATCTGGCAGCGGCTACATCCGGCAGAGGCACAGGAGGAGCACGGACGATGGCATGGTTTCGCCGGCGGAACGCAGGACGGAGCGCAGGGACGGAGCGCGGCGCGGGGAGGCGCTTCTTCTGGTTGGGAGGACGGCGCCACGTCGCCAACGCCCCGTATGTCCTGCCGAGCGACGAGCAGGAGATCAACCGGCTCGACTTCCAGCACTACATGCTCCGCTTCGCGCTGCAAGGCAACTACGCTGCCCCGCTACGTGAGCCGGCCAGCATCCTCGACGTCGGCAGCGGCACCGGGCGCTGGGCGTTGGAGATGGCCCAGCTCTTCCCGCATGCTAACGTCGTCGGGACCGATCTGGTAGAGCCGAAAGCGGAGAGCCTCGGAGGTTCCGGGGCGGACCGCGGCCTACCCGGCAATTACACCTTCGTCTCAGGCAACGTCCTCGAACGCCTACCGTTTCCTGACAATGCCTTCGATTTCGTCCACATGCGGCTGCTCCTGTTTGCCGTCGCCGCTGAGAAGTGGCCCGCGGTCGCGGCGGAGCTTCTGCGGGTGACGCGTCCGGGCGGCTGGGTGGAATCCGTGGAGACCGGGCCACAGCAGAACGGCGGCCCCGCCATGGACATGCTCGTCCAATGGATCACGGAGGCCAGCGCCCGCCGCGGCGTGGACCCGCTCCTCGGTCCGCGGGTCGCCTCCTTCTTCGCCAATGCCGGCCTCGTCAACATGGAGAAGCGCGACGTGAGCCTGCCCGTCGGTCGCTATGGCGGGCGGCTGGGCAACATGGCGGCGGCGGACGTGTTCGGTGTGGTGTCGGGCGTCAAGCCGCTCGTCGTGGCCCAGGGCATCGCCGACGCCCAGAACTACGACCTGATGCTTGAGCAGGCCCGCGCCGACCTCGACTCGTACCAGTGCACCCTGCCCTTCTACATCGCATA
>CAYYCB010000241.1:2168-4953 GCA_964469715.1 uncultured Ktedonobacterales bacterium
AGATCGCGCAGACACGCGCAGACCGTCTCACTCACGCTCTCGGCCTGGGCCACGCTTGCCTGTGAAGCGCCCGCCCGCCTGAGACGCCCTCCGCCGGATTCGCCGGTGCAGACGTCACAGACGCCGCACTGGGCGACGGGCAGGCGCTCCCCGAAATGGCGCGTGATGACCTTCTGGCGGCAGCGAGCGGACTTGGTATACGCCACAAGCTCGTCAATCTGGCGCTCATGGCGCTCGACAAGCTCACCGAGCAGGTTCGGCAGCCGGGTCTTCGCGTCGGATGGCGGTGGGGGGATTTCGAGCAGCAGGTCGCGCGCCCCGTCGCGATACTCCAGGAGGCCCGCGTCGCGCCATTCCAAAAGGCGCTCCTCCATCGCAGCGGGGAACATGCCGAGTTGGTGGGCCAGCGCCACGAGGTCCAGCGTGGCGGCTTGCTGCGGGCGAAGGCGCGCCGCGATCACGAAGGCGCGGAAAGCCTCGTCATCACTTGCACCGTTCGGCGCGGTTCCGATGAGACGGACGTTCGGCGCTCGCGGCACGTCGGCGTGGCGGCGCAACAGCTCGGCCCGCTCAAGCAGACTGAGCGCCACCCGCGCCGCCGTCTCGTCAATGCGCTGGCCCTGCGCCGCGCCGGCCTCGATGGCGGCGCCGACTTCCCGCTCCAGATCGGCGGAGGCGACACGGCCAAACGGTGCGCCCGGCGGCGCGCTCGCCCGCACCAGCTCGCGCGTCTTGGCATAGACAGTCCGCAGCGTCTCGACGCTCAGCTCATCCTGCCGGATGTGGCGGCGCACCTGCCCGGCATCGGCGCTCGTGACGAAGAGCACGCAGCGCGAGGGAGCGCCGTCGCGGCCCGCGCGGCCGGACTCCTGGACGTACGCTTCGAGCGAGCCAGGGAGCTGGTAATGGACGATAAAGCGCACGTCGCGCTTGTCGATGCCCATGCCGAAGGCAACCGTCGCCACGACGACACGCGCCCGCCCTTCGATGAAGGCGGTCTGTGCCGCCTCGCGCTCGCCGCGCTCCATCCCGGCGTGGTAGTGCAGCGCGCGGACGTTGCAGCGGCGGCGCAGGAACTCCGCCACCTCCTCGCAGCCGTCGCGCGAGCGCACATACACAATGCCTGCGCCCGCCTCCTCACGAAGGATGGCGGCCAGGGCGCGCAGGCGGTCGTCGTTGTTGGCGACCGGCCGCACCTCGTAGCGCAGGTTCGGGCGGAAGACGCCGCGGTTGACGACCAGTAGCTCGCGGCCGAGCGCCGCGGCGATGCTCTCGCGCACCTCTGGCGCGGCCGTGGCGGTGAGCGCGAGCACTGGGATCGGCGGCCCTCCCTCGCAAAGCGCGCGGAGCGCCTGAGCAATGAAGAGGTAGTCGGGGCGGAAATCGTGGCCCCAGAGGCTGACGCAGTGCGCCTCGTCCACCACGAAACGCGCGACGCCGGCACGCCGCAGCGCGTGGAGCAGCGATTGCTGGCGCAGGCGCTCCGGCGCGACGTAGACCAGCTTATAGCGCCCCTCGGCAACGCCCGCGAGGCGGCGGTCCAACTCGTCGCGTTCGAGCTGGCTGTTGAGGACCGTGGCCTGGGGCCGCGCGCCGATGGGCAGGCCGTCGAGCTGGTCCTTCATAAGGGCGATGAGCGGTGAGATGAGCACCGTCGTGCCTGGCAGCAGCAGGGCTGGAAGCTGATAGCAGAGCGACTTGCCCGCCCCAGTCGGCATCAGCGCCAGCACATCCTCCCCGCGCAGGACGGCGGAGACGACCGTCGCCTGCCCCGGCAGGAAGCCTGTGTGGCCGAACGTCGCACGAAGCGCGGCCAGCAGCTCCGGCGACGCCTCCTCCTCAGGCACGGCGCTCGACTCTGGCGCGGCAGTCTCCTCCTCCGGCACATCGCGCAGTCTCTCGGCGGCCCGCGCTCCCCCGGCGTGCGCCACCTCCACGCGCTGCGCGCCGAAACGCCAACGCCCTGTCCGCGCGCCTTCCCCGGCCTCGCCCTCCTCGCCGTCAGGGCCACCAAATGCGCTGGCGACCATCGAACGCAGCGAGTCGATCTCGCGAGCCTCTAGCTCGCCGCGCAGCCGCACCATCTCCGCCGCCCACTCCGCATCGCCGATGGCGCGCGCCACCTCCGCCACCTGATTCAGCACGCCCGCCGTGGGCGCTTCGTAGCCTGCCAATGCGCGCTCCGCGAGCGCCCGCGCCTCCTCCGCGTCACCGGCCGCCGCGCGGCATTTCGCCAGGCCGAGCAGGGCACGCACGCTGGTCGGCGTCAGCTTCTGCGCCTGCCGATAAGCCGCCTCCGCCTCCTGCGTGTCGTCCCGCGCCAGGGCGACATCGCCGCGGATGAGCCAGGGCATGAGCTGGCCTCCTCGCTCGTTGGTCAGGCGCTGCGCAATCTCTTCCGCCTCGTCGTAGCGGGCGGCGTCGAGATAGACGCGCACGAGCGATTGCCAGGCGGGGAGCGCATCGCGGCGCGAGAGGCGATCCTTGATCAACGCCACGGCGTCGTCGGTGCGACCGAGCGCCTGGGCGAGACGCGCGAGGCTATCGTCGAGACGCAGCTCGTTCGCCGCCATGGAACGCAGGCGCTCGAAGATGCGCAGCGCCACATCGCGCAGAGCCGCGTCTTCCGAGCGCGCGAGGGCGATGCCAGAGGAAAGGGCGAGCGATACGGGCAAGTGGCCGATGCGCGCGTCGAGCGCGGCGGAATCGGTCCCGGCGACCTCGGCGGCGAGCGCCGCGAGCGTGGCGCTAGAGGTGGTGCTAGTCAACGTCGGCCTCGTAGTCC
>CAYYCB010000242.1:0-4952 GCA_964469715.1 uncultured Ktedonobacterales bacterium
TTCGTTTCTTCTCCGCAAACGCCGGTTCGGCGGCCACACGCCACGCAGCCTGTACAGTCGCGCCGTCCATGTGCTATGTTGGCCCTAGTTGTATTGCCTCTTGTACTTTGGCGTGTGAGCGTTTGCAAACTGTCTAGGCTTTATCCGACTGGCGTGCAGGATTGATTTCACTTGTGTGCCCGCGCCATCCCATAGCCCGGCAGCTTGCCGCTCCACGCGCATGCTCGCCCATCCCTGAGCAATTCGTTGTACTTTCTCGTCTCGGGGGTTGCCTTACAGTAGGAGCGTCTCTGTGATGGACGAAATCGCCCTTTTTATCGACTTCGAGAACATTCGCTACAGTCTCATCAACGTCCAGCGCCGCGAGCCGGACCCCCAGGAACTCATTGCCCTTGCCCGCCGCTTCGGAACCGTGATGGTCGCCCGCGCCTACGCCGATTGGACCCGCCAGCCCGACTTCTTCAAAGGCAGCCTCACCGCCGCCATGATCGACCGGGTGGATTGCCCTTCGAAGGTGCGCGAGCGTTTCCGCCAGGCGCCGCAGCTCCAGCACCAGGCCCCCTACGTCCCTGGCAGCACGCCAGCGGAGGACTCAGGCGAAGGAGATCGCTTCAACGCGAGCGACGACACGCCGATGGATGACGATGAGGAGACCCGCGAGGACGCAGACCAGAACGGCGACGAGGCCCAGGACGAGCAAGCGGAAGGCTACGCCCAGCGAGAAGAAGGCCAGCAGGCGTACGGCGACTACGAACGCCGCCAGCGCTACGAATCCGCCGGCTATAGCGGCTATGGTCAGCAGCAGTACGGCAACTACAGCAATGGGGGATATGGCGGCTACGGCAACAATTACCCGGCGCCGTCGCCGGTCATCACGCAGAGCACCGTTGACCTCAACATGCTGATGGATATCATCGAGACCGTATTCGACCGCCCCACCATCAGCACCTTTATCCTCATGAGCGGAGATCGCGACTTCACACGCATCGCCGCCCGTCTCAAACTTCGCCTCAACAAACGCGTCATCGTCGTCGGCGTGCCCGGCACGGTCAGCCGCGATCTGGTCGCCGCCGCCGAGCAGTTCATCCCATTGGGCGCCCCGCTGTCGGAGATGCGCGGACCTGGCGGCTATCATCAGCAGGCAATGGCGATGGGCTACACGCCGTCCCAGGGTCCCGTCGAGCCGGATGAGGCAGGCTTCATCCAGTTCCTCGACTACATCGACCGACATTGGTCGTGGCGCACGGTCGGTGGTGTCGCCAACTTCATCGGCGATCCCTATAACCCCAAGAACCGCTTCCGCGGCCGCCTCACACGCGACTCCGCACGCGATCTGCTGCGCATCTGCATCGACGAGGGCATCCTAGTTGTGCAGACGGACCCCACCGGCAGTGAGAATCTACGCCTCAACCGCACGCATCCGGCAGTTGACGGCATCCTCAGCGAGACCTCGATGCGCTAACGACTCGCCTCGCACGCGCCGGACTCCCGCTCCCCAGCGGCCGGCGCGTGCGCCCTCCTCGGCCCATGTGTCGTTGTTTGTCGATGAGGCATCTGCAATGCCCGACTTCCCCCGCATCCTCGCCGTCGACGTCGGCACCGGCACGCAGGACGTTCTGCTCTTCGAGGGCGGGCGTACCATCGAGAACTGCTACCAACTCGTCATGCCCTCGCCCACGGTCATCGTCGCGGAGCGCATCCGCCGCGCGACCGAATCGCGACGGCCCGTCCTGTTGACCGGGCGGACGATGGGCGGCGGCCCGAGCGCATGGGCGGCGCGCGATCACGCTCAGGCGGGATTCCCGTGCTATGCCACCCCGGAGGCCGCGCGCACGCTCGACGACGACCTTTCCGCGGTTGAGGCACTCGGCCTGCGTGTGGTGTCGGAGGACGAGGCCGCCCAACTCGTGGCGGCGAACGATCCCACATTGGTCCACGTCGAGCTGCGCGACTTCGACGGTGCGGCGCTGCGGGCGGCCCTCACCGCATTTGGCGTAGATCCCATGGTAGATATCGTCGCCGTCGCCGCCTTCGACCACGGAGCGGCGCCGCCGGGCTACAGCGACCGCCGCTTCCGATTCGACTTCCTTGAGCGGGCCGTGCGCGCTGATCCGCGGCCGCTCGCCTTCGCCTATCGCGGCGCGGACGTCCCGGGAGAGATGACGCGGCTCCGGGCCGTCAGCGCGGACGCCGCGACGTTTCTTGGCGAGCAGCAGGACGCGCTGTCACACGTGATGGTGATGGATACGGGGGCCGCGGCGGTGGTGGGGGCGCTGGAGGATCGTGTCGTCGGTGGGCGAGATGAGTGTTTGGCCGTCAACATCGGCAACTTCCACACGCTGGCGTTCCACCTGCGGCATGGGCGTATCGTCTCACTCTTTGAACATCACACCGGCGAACTGACGCCTCCGCAACTTGAGGGTTATCTGCTCGATCTTGCGGCGGGGACACTCACGAACGAGCGGGTCTTTGCCGAGAGCGGCCACGGAGCGTTACGGCTGGATGGGGACGCGCCCCTGGGAGCGGCGCATGCCGGTGCGCTGCCCTTCCTCGCGGTGACGGGTCCGCGACGCGAGCTGCTACGCGGCTCAAACCTCAATCCGTACGAGGCGACGCCGCACGGCGACATGATGTTGGCGGGATGCTATGGACTGCTGCGAGCCGTGGCAGAGGCGCATCCCGAGGCTGCGGCGGCCATCGAGAGCGCATTGGGGCCGGCCCGCTGAATACGACTGGGCACGCGACCTCGTGGTGAGGCGGCGTGCCCAGTTCGATGGAATCGCGACGGGCGAGCTCGAGCGCGCGGAGCGCCGGCTGCCCGGAAAAGAGACGAGAATTCTTACTGAAGAGAGATGCGTTGGCGGCTCGACGCGCCACCCTTGCGGCCAGCCTCACGGGCCTCTTCGCTGCTCCACTCATGGGCTGTGCCCTGCACATGCGCCGCGCGGCCACCTTTGCTCGCGATCTCACGCTGCTTACCCGGCTCCATGGAGGCGAAGCCCCGCCCGCGGCCCTTCCGCTCTGTCGCCATGTGTGATCCTCCTCTGAACCCGCCGGACACCGCGCGTCGGGTCCGACTGCCACGCCCTCCACGCCGATTAGAGCGCTTCACGGCGCAGCGCACCTACATTTCGCGCCAGGATGAGAAGCCCACAGCGGATTGGGGCCGCTGGACACGCGAATCCTCTCCCAGGGTGAAAGAGGACCCGGTGCTGAGCTTCATAAACGGTCGCCACCTACAAGAGTCATGCCAGAGTTTCGCCGCGAAGCGAGCGGCCTAAGAAAATCCTGTACTACATGAGTTGCACACAGCCCTAGGGCTGAGCGCCTCGACGAGCAAACTGAGGCGTAGCAAAAAGCGCGCCAGCTTGCCCAAGCGGGCGTGACGTATCCGCATGACATATCCTGAGAACATGCCAAGGATGGTGGGCGTAGGGCCGGCGGTGGGAGGGGATAAGAATCATCGAGAACCAACGACAGGTTGGCAGTGACGGCAACGGCGCGTTTGACCGGCGCTCGCCCGCCGCCTATACTGCACTGCAACGAACCGCAACGCACCGCGGGCGTGCCTCTTCCGTTCGGCGCCGTCCGCTCCCCTTGCCTGGAGGTGACGCCATGACCGCGCCGCAACTCCCTGTCTCCGTCGTGCCAAGCGTCGCCAGCCCGGCCCTCGCGCTGCCGTTCGAATACAACGCCGCCGCGGCCTTCTTGGACGGCGCGCTGGAGCGCGGCTGGGGTGAGCGCCCGGCCATCCGCTCTGGCACGCGCACATGGAGCTACGCCGATGTGGCCGGGGGGGCAAATCGGGCGGGCAACGCGCTGAAGGCGCTGGGCGTGGAGATGGAGCAGCGCGTGGCGCTCCTGATCTATGACTCGCCACAATTCACGAGCGCCTTCTTTGGCGCGATAAAGATTGGCGCGGTCAGCGTCCCACTCAACACCCAGCTCCGCCCGCCTGATTATCAGTACATGCTCAACGACAGCCGTGCCCGTGTGCTCATCGTCGAGGCCGATCTGTGGCAGGGCATCGCGCCGTTGCGGAGGGAACTGCCCTACCTGCGCCACGTAGTGCTTATCCGCCGCGAGGGCGCGCAGGAACAGGCGCACGAGGCCGGCACCGTGGACTTCGACGCCATCTGTGCCGGCGCACGCGCCGAGCTGAGCGCGGCGCCGACGACGCGCGACGATGCCGCGCTCTGGCTCTACAGCTCCGGCAGCACCGGCTTCCCGAAAGGGTGCGTTCACCTGCACCATGATATGCACGTGTGTTGCGAGCTATACGGCAAGCCGGTGCTCGGCATCCGGTCTGACGACGTCGCGTTTTCGGCGGCGAAGTTGTATTTCGCCTATGGGCTCGGCAATGGACTGTACTTCCCGTTGAGCGTCGGGGCAACGGCCATTCACTATCCAGGCCGCATCACGCCCGAGGCGGCTTTCCGGGTGATCGCCGAGCAGCGGCCCACGATCTTTTTCGGCTCACCGACGCTTTACGCGGGCATGCTCGCCTTCCCCGACGCGGGCAGTTATGACCTATCGTCGCTGCGCCTCTGCGTCTCCGCCGGCGAATCGCTGCCGGCTGAGCTTTTCAATCGCTGGAAACAACGTTACGGCGTCGAGATTCTGGACGGTATCGGCAGCACGGAGATCTGTCATATCTTCATCTCCAACGTGCCAGGTCAGTGTGTGCCAGGCAGCACGGGACGTGTCGTGCCAGGGTATGAGGCGCTGCTGTTGGACGAATCGGGCCAGCATGTGCCGCAGGGTGAGATCGGTAATCTGGTGGTCGCGGGCGACAGCACCTGCGCGATGTATTGGAACAAGCACGAGCGCACCAAGGCGACGATTCAGGGTCCGTGGATCTATACGGGCGACAAATATTATCAGGACGCCGAGGGCAACTTCTGGTACGCCGGCCGCTCGGACGACATGCTGAAGGTGAGCGGGCAATGGGT
>CAYYCB010000243.1:0-2624 GCA_964469715.1 uncultured Ktedonobacterales bacterium
CTGGGCTAATTGCTCTCCAAAATGGAGCAGGTGCGCATCTGCCATGGTTCAGCATGTGACAGGGTGCCGAGCCAACTGCCATCTGCAAAGGGGTGCCCGTCGGCGAGCTCATGGCTTTGTGTGAAATAGGGATTTCGATGCAAGGGGATCTGGTTCCCATTGAAGAGTCCGTCACGGTCATCACTCGGCGCACCAGGGGCCTTGCAAGTTAGCGACCGCCCTGTGTCGAGCGATGACCGTGTGAACGAGGCGTGCCTAGCGAGGCGTTGCGGGCTGGCCGGGCGCAGGTATCACACCCAGCTGTTGAAGCATCCCTAACGTGTCGAGATTGTCCCACAACGCTACGGTCTTGCCGTCAACTATCTGTGCGATGATCGTGCCACTCGTCTCCATGTGCTTGTTTGTTGCCGGAATGCCCATGAACTCGCCGGTCTGTGTGCCTCGAGCGATGTAGCGCGTGACGACCTTCTCACCTTCGGCGATCTCATCCTCAATGATGAACTGAAGATCTGGAAACGCCGCATAGTACATCGTCACCACATGCTTGAGGCCCTCTCGGTCCAACATCTGCGGGGCAAAGCCGTATACTTTGCAGTCGGCGTTCCAATTCTCGGCCGCTTGCTCTACGTCGTGGCGTGATAACGCCTCGAAAACGGCTCGGTTGAGTGCCTTGTTTTCGGCGGTAGACATGACGAGGTGTCCCTTCTAGAGTGCTCACGAGGACGACACTGTAGGCGTGCTGCCCAGAATCAGCCTACCTGGTGCGCGCTTGATGCACATAGGGACAATTCCCTATCTTCGGAGTCCTGGGGCGTGACTCTCGTTCAGATCGAATCGATGAGGAGGTGTTGCTCCATCGCGAACAGCGTGGCGCCCGCCCGCGTGGAGACGCCGATTTTCGCGTAAATGTGTTGGATGTGGTTGTCTACCGTCTTCCGTGAAATGATCAAGCGGGACGCGATGTCTTTCATGGTATTGCCCCTAGCGAGCAGTCGAAGCACTTCGACCTCGCGTTCCGAGAGCCCTGCCACCAACGTGTTGGGTGATGAATGTCCCCTTTGGCCTGCCTCCAGTAGAACACCATTGACCGCGTCGCTATCAAGCCGTCCTGCGCGCGCCTCACGCCGCAATTCTTCTGCCGCCACCTCGGGCGCATGCGGGCCTCGGTGCGGGCGCACCTCGATCATCGCGTGATACACATCTGCCGCCGCCAAGATACGCGCAGCGGGGGGGAGGAGGGGCGCGGTAGCCTGCCGATGATACCCCGAGCCATCCAAGCGTTCGTGATGCAAAGCAGCTAAGGCGCCCAATGACGCCAGTGCGGCTGGACGTCTCAGGATCCGCTCAGTGTAGTAGGGATGGAGGCGAACGCGCTCCCATTCCCATCCGGATAGTGGGCCTGGCTTGCCCCAGATCTTCGTGGAAATGCCGACTCGGCCAACATCATGCACCCATCCTGCGCGCCGAATCATCACCACATCGGACTCGGGTAGGCCGCATCTGCGTGCAGCACCAGCAGCAAGCAAAGCGACACCGTTCGAGTGCTCCAGCGTGTACGGAGACTTGATATCTGCGAAGTCAGCGATGGCTTGGCAGGCAGCGTCGAATTGGTCCTCTGAAAGGCGCAGACGTGGGGTAGGCTCTAGGGCGAGGACGACGTCCCAGGACGGCTCGTCGCCAAGACCAGCGAACAATTGAGGTGCGCGCTGGCAAAAACATTCGACCATGTGAGGCTCATATGCGCCTCCCTTCCGCTCTCGCGCCATCTTCACCGCCGCGTCGACACCACCATGGCGAGCGAACGTAACGGCATCCTGAGCCAAGGCCACCACCAATGCTGCCGGCGCTATTGCCTCCCGGCGCAACGCGGGGACGCCGCGCCCATCCCACCGCACGTACATTTGTCCCAGGGCCCTAATACTTCCCTCGCCCAGACCTAATCGCCGAGCGAGGCGTTGAGCCACTTCACAGTGCCCCTCGAAGCTCTCGCGGACTTGGCGTCCAGCCATCAGTCCTTGCGTGACCAGCCAAGCCAGTTGCAATCCCGAGGCGTCGGGGTTCGTCGCTCGCATCCGGCGAAACACGAATCGTAGCAGTTCGGAGGATTCGCCGGCATCCACTGTGGCATAGTCGGCACGTGTCTCTAGTTCGTCGCCGTAGATAGCAGCGAGGTGAGGGGTTTCGGCGTTGCAACCAAGATAACGAAGGAGTGCTTGGTAATACACCTCGTGCAGCGTGGTGTCGTCCAGCCCGAGTGCCTCACCCAGGCGCATGGCGAGCACGCACGTGTCAAGCGCCTGCTCAGGAGGTTGTCCCATGCCGAGATCGATAGCAAGGGAGAGCGCCGCGATCAGCTCCGCAAGGCGAAGCGAATAGGCATCTGCGGGAGAGTTGAGCGCGCGCTCACCGGACATGGCATGACCTATAGCACGAATTCGGAACATGCGTGGGAACAAGCCCTATCCAACCCCAGTTACCCGCCAATGTACCACATCACCGAAGGGACTAGCAGGCGGTCGCCCACAGAGGTCCATAGACCTATCGCGCGCCCACGTCGAAGAGAATTAAGCACGAGCCAGAGCACACATGGCAGGTGGTCCGACATCTTTTGCATTTGTACTGCT
>CAYYCB010000243.1:2724-4933 GCA_964469715.1 uncultured Ktedonobacterales bacterium
CGGTGAAAGGGCAAGAACTGATTCACAAGCAAGGCGTCGCGGGTTCGAGTCCCGTCTCCTGCTCAAATAGCAAGATTTCCACGTCTCAAACCACGCCGCACTATCATGAGGCAGCGTTACGACTCCGTTTCCGCCTCGCCCCCTGCTTCTAGCATCACACGGCGCCGCTTGACGGCGGCCCAGCTCTCATCCCCGTGCCCGAAGGCAGGGACACTCAGCAGAAAGTTTGGTAGACTACCTGCGATACCGTGGGGGATGAATGCGCCCAACTCTGTGGGCCGAGGTTCGTGATGGCACGCGATGATCTTGCCGTATTGGCCCGCATTGGCCACATCCCTCTGGTAGGCCGTGACGCGGAAACTTCCATCCTCCGCGATGCCATTGTGCAGGCGCAGGATGGCCCTGGCCAGGTGATCGCCCTCACGGGCGAAGCCGGGATTGGGAAGTCATACCTCATGCGGGAGGTAGTGCACGCCGCCCCCGCTCGCACGCTCGTCCTGCGCTGCTACGAAGAGATGCAGGCCATACCCTATGCGCCATTCATGGCATACGCCGCCGTTGACCCACAACTGGCCGATTTGATTCGCTCTGCTCTTGACATGGCACCTCAGGCCAATGCGGTCTCGGGAAGTAATGCAATGTCAGGCGCCAGACTAGGGTTATACGAGCAGATTGACTCTCGGCTCTGTGAGCTAGCCGGCGCTGAAACGCTCATCATCGCCGTGGATGACCTCCAGTGGGCTGACACGGCGACCCTCGACATCCTGCGACATCTGGCCAGGCGCGGGCAGCGAGGTAGACGAGTGGTGCTCGTCACGGCGCGTGCGGAGGAGCGCGCGACAAATCCCGTGCTAGGCGATTGGTTCCTTGCCGTCTCGCGCGAGTCTCCTGTCCTTGACATTCCCCTTCGCCCCCTCAATGCGGCTGATTGTCGCGAATATCTACAGCATCTGCTGGGGACGAGCTCGTCGGACCTGCAGGAAACCGTCATCGCGCACGCCGACGGTATGCCGTTCTATCTCGACGAGCTCGTGCGCACCATGCTCCTAGAGCATCTGCTGACGCTCCGCGACCAGACGTGGTATCTCACCTCAGCGGACGCGCCTCCCGTCCCTTCTGGACTATCGGCACTCGTCCGGCGTCACCTGGACAAGCTGCCGCACACGACTGCCGCTGTGCTCCGGTCCGCGAGCGTGCTCGGCCAGACATTCACCGCCGACTTCCTCGCTACTGTCGTAGATCAGCCACTGCCCATCGTACGGGATACTCTGGCCCTGGCGCGGCGAGCACAGCTCGTATCTGTCCTCAAGGGGGGCGAAGCTGAGCCATCCGTCTACCAGTTCACGCACCATCTGGTACGCGAGGCCGTCTTCGAGGCAATACACCCAGCGGAGCGTACAGCCCTCCACAGGCAAGTGCTCGATGCTCTCACTCCTAGCGATGCACCAGGTACGCATGCCCAGCGTGCATACCATGCCATACAAGCGGGCTGCTGGGATATTGCCCTGGCCGAATGCATGGCAGCGGGCGACGAAGCGTTTCGCGCTTTGGCGCCGGCCGACGCCCTGACGCAGTATGAGCGCGCAGCACGGCTTGTCGAGCATGGGCGTGTGGCGCCCAATTCACTCCCCGCGTTCAGCCTCAACAGGCGCCTTATCACGACCTTAATCGGTACGGGAAACCTCCAGCGCGCCGCGGATGTGGCCCAGCGTATGCTCACCACAGCTGAGGACCAGGGAGACGCCGACAATGTCATCTGGGCACTCATCCACCTGGGCCAGGCCGAGACTTTTCTTCATCGCCTCGATGCCGCGCATGCCTCCCTGACGCGGGCCGAAGCCCTGGCACGAAGCCAACATCACACCCCCTACCTCGCTATGGCGCTCTCGCATCTCACCGTCCTCTGCGACAAGCGCGGATGGCTGGAAGAGGGCGAGACCTATGTCGGTGAAGCCCTGCCATTGGCAGTGGGAATAGGCGACTCCGCACTTGTCTTGCATGGCTTGATCTACAGTGGCTACGTCAGGAACTGGCGCGGGCAGTTCGGCGAAGCCATCTCCATGCTGGAAGACGCGCAACAGCGGGCGCGCGAAACCCATGATGTGTTAAGCCTGGCAAGCGCTCGTTTTGCGCTGGCGCTGGCGCTCGCGGGCCGTGGAGACTATGGTCGTGCGCTTTCTGAGCTGCATGAGCTGCTCGATTATGCCGC
>CAYYCB010000244.1:0-3309 GCA_964469715.1 uncultured Ktedonobacterales bacterium
CGAGGCACATGAGGTCGCGCACGTCGAAGGGCTTGCGCAAGAGCACGCCGTCTTCAATGCCGCGCTGGGCGAGATCCAGCGTCGTGCCGGCGGTGAGAAAGAGGACACGCGCCGCGCGGGTGTTGGGGTTGGCGCGCAGGCGACGATAGACTTCAGCGCCGTCGAGGCCGGGCAACAACACGTCGAGCAGGACAACGTCAGGAGGCGTGGAACCAGCGAGGGCAAGCGCGGCTACCCCCTCACTCGCCATCTGCACATCCCAGCCCGCTTCGCCTTCTAAGGTCAGCGTGTCGCGGATGAGGTGCGCCACGCGCGAGTCGTCCTCGACGATCAGGATGTGGCGACCGGCCACGCCGGGATGCGCTACGGGCGATGCCGAAGGCTCGGCACGGTCGAGCAGGGCAAGGGCGCCGTCGGTGACACTATGGAGCTCAGCCGGCTCGGCGGAGTGGACATGAGCCTTCCATGCTGGGGCGAAGGTCGCGACATGCGCCCGTCCACGGCGATGGGAGGCGCGGGCGCGATTCGCGGGTGCGTCGTGCAAGTCAATGAGCTGTCCCCGCTCGTGACGGGCGTCCATTGCGCTCTGGGCCATAGGAGCAGGCCTCCTGCGGCTGGAGTGGCCGGCTGATGCGAACCCCGTATTGTTCTGGGGGTACGCGGCGCTGCGAGCAAGCCCTCGCTGGCCCGGAGTATAGCACTGGCGGTTGGCCCGTCAAAACGACCAGTACTAACGGACACCGCTTAGCACGATAGGAGATTACCCCCTGCGATCAAGCGATCATCCGGCCGGCGCAAGCGGCGCCGCCAGCGGGCGGCGGTGAGGTCTGTCATGCAGTAGTGATGGGCGGCAGAGCCTAGAAGGCCGCGGCGGCGATCCAGCCGCCCGCGAGGGCGATCACGCCGAAGCCCTGAAGGAGGAACGTCGTACGGAGGGTGGCAGGCACCGGCCGGCGGCGGTAGAGCACGACAGAGAGTCCATAGACGACCAGCGTGGCTGCGGCGGCGATGAAGAGGCCGGGGCCGCGCAGGGGAACGACGCCGGTGACGTCGAGCAGGAGCATCGCGGCGAGAACGGCGGGCGGCGTGCCCCAGGCGACAAAGAGTCCATGGCGAAAGCCGAGCAGGTGCGGCAGGCCGCGCACGCCGGCGGCGAGGTCAGCTTCGAGATCTGGAAGGGAGTTCGCGACGTTCATGGCGATGCCAAGGGCCGCGCCGAACGGCAGGAGCCAGGGCAAGAACGGCTGCCAGCGGCCAAAGAGAGTCCAGGCGAGCAGGGGGAAAAGTGGGAAGTAGACGGCAAAGAGCAGGGCGCTGACGGGCGTGCCTTTGAAACGGAAATCATAGGCGAGACCGAGTCCCTCGATGAGCAGCCCGAGCACGAGGGGGAGAGGGCCGAGCGGCGCGATGGCGACCAGCATGCACACGCTGGCGGCACCCCCGAGGATGACAGCCCCACGCGGCGTGATAAGACCGCCGACGAGAGGCTTGTCGCTCCGTCCTTCTGCCGCGTCGAGCTCACGGTCGCAGTAATCATTGAAGGCGCCGACGGCGATCTGGGCAGAGCCGACGGCGATGAGGGCGCGGGCGAGCGTAGCGCCGTCTAGCGAGCGATGGCTGGCGGCGGCGGCGACGACCGAGAGCAGCGCGGTGGCGACGACATACATCACGCTCGGCAGGGGATGCGTCACGCGGAGGTAGCCGAGCATTCGGCGTGGCAGCGTGGGAGTGACGTGCGGCGCCGCGACGGAGCGGCTCGTGTGATCGGCCATGCGCATCTCCTGTTAACGTGCGGCTCGTCGCGCCGAGATCCAGGCCGCGGCGAAGTCTACGGCGGCGCGCTGCGAGAAGAGCCGCGCCGACGCTGAACCGATCAGGCCGCGCCGCAGCGCGCCAGCCGCCTCGAAGTCCGCGCCGATCTCGGGGAAGACGTCGGCGTCGAACGCGATGTCGGCGTAGGTCTTCCAGACGCGGCGGCCGTTCTCATAGATGGGCGCGCCCTGGGTGGCGCGCAATGCGCCAGGCGCGCGATATTCGGCGAGGTGGAATGAGGTGTTTCTGTCGTAGCCGACGCCAAGCAGGAGCACATGGCCGTCAAGCTCGTAGAGACGGGCGAGAGGCGAACCCTCGCCGAGCGAATAGTCCAGCGCGTGCGCTCCGGTAAGGCGCTCGGCCTGGGGACCGAGCGCGGCGAACGAGACTTGTGGATGGCCGCTGCGGAGCGCACCGGGCCACGTGCGGAAGGTCTCGGCGATGGCGCCTATTCCTCGCGTGGGCGCGGTGCGCGGATCGAAGGCAGGCATCGTCTCGCGAACGACCGGCCACCAGGACTCCGGCACAGGTGGGTTGCCCCAGAGCGACGGCTCGGAGTAGTCTCCGCTGTGGGTGGGCATGATGAGCGTGCCACCGGGCGCGAGGGCATCAAGCAGCGCCTGCACGGCAGCCACGGGACCGCCACAGACCCATCCCAGTGAGGAGAGCGAGGCATGAACAAGCACGGTCATCCCCGGCGCGATGCCGAGCACGCCCAGATCGTGAGCGAGACTTCCGACCGTACGCGGCGCATCCGCCCTCTCCACCGCGTCTCCCTCACCCATATGCGCCTCCTCGCCACGGCAGGTGACGCCATGCGCCGCCTCACCCTCGCGCATACGGTATCACAGGAGGGAGGCCGCCGAGCCGCGTCCGTATCTCACAGAGACGGCCCACGAGGGAGACGGAGGGCGCATCGCCAGCGGAAGCTCGTGCCGGTCGCGCTGGCGATGCTGCTCCTGGGCGTTGCGTTGGTGGGCTGTGGAGCAGGGAAAAAGACGACATCCGCACCCGGCGGAGGTTCAGGGGGCGGCACGGCGCCTGGCGGAACCGCGGCGGCGACAGCCACGCCGAACGGGGTCACACTCGTGGTGGCGCAGACACCCACCACCCGCTACGACCCGCTCCGGGTGATCGTGATCAACGGCTACTCCACGCCAATTCAGGTGGCCGACCACCAATCAGGGTGCGGCATCGTGTCGGTGGAGCGGCAGAGTGGGAGCGCTTGGACGCTCGTCGCGCCATGTCAATTGGAGCCCCCCACGACGCTTATATCCATTCAGCCAGGCTCCTCATACGAACAATCCGTACAGCCCAGTGGAGCGTGGGAGCCGGGCACATACCGCGTCGTCTTGCGCTACGGCGGAGGCCAGGACGGAGGACCGACAGGCATACTGTACTCACAGCCCTTCGCGATTGGGTGACCGCCGATTCCGGTTGGACGCTTGATGGCCCCGGTCACGGCGCTCAAGAGGCAGGACGGGGCCGGAAGTCAGC
>CAYYCB010000244.1:3409-4889 GCA_964469715.1 uncultured Ktedonobacterales bacterium
GCATAATAGGATTCATAGGCGTCGAGCATGGCGGCGAGGCTGAAGTGGCGCAGCGCGCGGTCCCGGCAGTCGGCGCGATTGAGCGATTCGAGCTGGGCGACGGCGCTCACCGCCGCGTCGAGGTCGCCTTCTGGGACGAGGCGACCGGTCACGCCATCCACCACGACCTCGCGCAACCCGCCGCGCGCATAGCCGATGACGGGTGCGCCCGCGGCCTGCGCCTCGCAGGCGACGAGGCCAAACGGCTCGTCCCAGTGAACCGGGCAGAGGATGGCGGCAGCGCCAGCCATCAACTCCCAGAGGCGTTCGCGATCTAGCGCGCCGAGAAAGGAAACGCCTGTGCCGGAGGCTGCGAGTCGCGGCGCGATGCGCGCCTCATAATACGCTTGGTCGTAGATACCCCCGGCCAAGAGCAAGGGACGACCAGCTCGCGCGGCGATCTGGATAGCGTCTTCCACACCTTTCTCCGGCGCGATGCGGCCGGCGAACAGCAGGTAGCCGCGCGGATCGGGCCGCGCGCCGAAGGGGATACGCTCGACGGCGACGCCATTGTGGATGACGCGATCAATGCGACAGGTAGCGGCGTAGGTGGCGGCGCAGGCGTGGGAGACGGTCGCGAGGCGCGTCGCGCCCAATGGCGCATCTGGCGGCGCGAGCCGGCGCAGCACGTCATTTATCGCGGGATCGAGCGCGGGCAGGTGGAGCGTGTGGACGACGGGCAGCGGTTGCAGATTGGCGTGGGCGAAGGCGGGCCAGTCGTAGGCGTGGGCATGCAACAGGTCATGCATGCCTGCGTCGGCCGCGGCGGCGATGGCGCGGAAGGCTCGTGCGAAGGCGTACGTGGCGAGGAACGTCGAGGCGTCCGAGGCCAGCAGGTCCGGGTCTGTGCCGTCGCTATCGCGTGACCCGGTGGCGCCCGCCGCCGCAGGAGGAAGCGCATCGCCCGCGAAGCGAGCGGGTGTGAGCCGCGAGGCATCGATGCCGAGGGAAGGGACGCGCACGCCGGGCACGCGCGAACCGTCGGCGGCGTAGAGCGTCACGTCGTGGCCGCGCTCCGCAAGCCCAGTGGCAAGATCCGCCAGCAGGGCCTGCGCACCGCCGAGATAGGGCGGCGCGATGGGCGCGACCAGCGGCGCGAGCAGCGCTATGCGCATGACCCTCCGCGCTCTCCTTCCGGTCACTATTCCAGACAGCGAGCGGACATTCGCGATTGTACCACCGCCCCGAGATCCCAAGGGCAGGGCACACGGCCTTCCGCAAGCCGCGGGAGCGATACCGTGCGGGCGGAATTGGCATCGCGCATGCTTGGATAGCATGGCAGCCGGCGAGGTCGCGGTCCGGAACGCGCCCAAGTCGCCACGCACACGTCACTGTATCCCCTGGACGCCCTGCTGACGAGACGAGAGGAACCGGCCCACGTGCGCCGCGGCCGGAGCGACTGCCTGGCGCCGCTGCGCGAGAGCCAGGACGAGGAGGATCG
>CAYYCB010000245.1:0-4886 GCA_964469715.1 uncultured Ktedonobacterales bacterium
CCCCATTCGGCGGGCGACGGTTGGCCGCCTGCGTCGGATGGGATAAGCTATGAGGGCCCGGATGCGCGTGGGCGGAGGAGCAGTGACGATGAGGCGCTACCGTTTCTTGCAGCTTGACGTCTTCACGGACCGACCCTTCGGCGGAAATCAGCTCGCCGTGTTTCTGGACGGGCAGGGCCTCTCCGACGTCGAGATGCAGGCTATCGCCCGCGAGATGAACTATTCCGAGACGACTTTCGTGCTGCCGGCGACGGACCCGAAGGCGCTGCGGCGCGTGCGCATCTTCACGCCGGGCACGGAGCTGCCGTTCGCCGGACACCCCACCGTAGGGAGTACGTTCGCCTTGCAGCACGCGGGCATCATCCGCCAGGAGGACGGCTCGCCAGTAGGTCTGCAGCTTGGCGTCGGCACGCTGCCGATTGATCTGCTCTACGAGGACGGTCGCCTGAGCTTCGTCTGGATGCACCAGCCGGCGCCGACGTTCACGCCGTGGAGCGGCGACTCAGCAGCGCTCGCGGCGGCGCTGGGCCTCGCGCCCGATGACCTGGAGCCCGGCCTGCCACTTGAAGTCGGGTCCGCGGGCGTTCCGTTCCTGTATGTGCCCATGCGCTCGCTCGACGCGCTGGGCCGCGCCGCGGGGCAGCCGGCGCTGGCCGCGTTGGCGCGCGACATCGCGGTGAATGCCGGCATATACCTGTTCTCGCTGGAGCGGCTCGGGCAGGGTAACGGCGAGGCGCGCTCGCGCATGTTCGCGCCGCTGATGGGCATCGCCGAAGATCCCGCCACCGGCTCGGCCGCGGGTCCGTTCGCCGTGTATCTCTACCGCCACGGCCATCTGCGCGCGGACGAGGGCGGCGAAACGCGCCTGCGCATCCTGCAAGGGGTGGAGATGGGGCGGACGAGCCGGCTCGATGTGACGGTCTCGGGACCGGCCGGTGCGGTACGCGATGTGCAGGTTGGTGGTGTGTCAGTGGTCGTGGCGGAGGGCGAGCTGATGCTGCCGGATGCCAACGCCGCGTGACGGGCGAACAGGCAGGGCAGGCGTGGGAGAAGAGGGGCGCGAGGTGACGGGCATGCGGACGGTTGCGGATCTGCTGGCGGACGTGCAGGCGCTTGAGGTCGTCGGCCCGCGTGAGACGGTCGTCTCCGCGGTGGTCTACGCCTCACATGAAGCGACGCCCGGCGCGTGCTTCGTCGCCGTCCGCGGGCGCAAGGCCGACGGCCACGCCTTCATCGCGGACGCCCTGGCGCGCGGCGCGGTCCTCGTCGTCGGCGAGGAGCCGGTCCCCGCCGGCTTCCCGCCCGACCGCACCTATGCCCGCGTGGCTGATTCGCGGCGTGAGCTGGGCATGCTTGGCGCCGCGCACTACGGCCACCCCTCGGCGCACATGGAGGTCATCGGTGTCACAGGCACCGACGGCAAGACCACCACGTCGAATCTCATCGAGGCGATTCTGGCCGCGAGCGGGCTCCGAACCGGGCTGATGAGCACGGTGGATTTCAAGATCGGCGACCGGCGCTGGCAGAACAACAGCCGCTTCACGACGCTCGAAGCGCCTGAGGTGCAGCGGACGCTGGCCCAGATGGCGGAGGCGGGGGTAGAGTGCGCCGTCGTCGAGACGACCTCAAGCGGCCTGGCTCTGCACCGCGTCCACGGCGTCCAGTACGACGTGGCGGTCGTCACCAACATCACCGAGGAACACCTCGAAGTCCACGGCACGCTGGAGGCGTATTGGCGCGCGAAGGCGATGCTCTTCGAGGCGGTGGACCCGGACCACGCCAAGGATCTGAGCTTCACGGCACGGCGGGCTTGCGTCCTCAACGCCGACGACCGCTCGTTCGAGTATCTCAAAGGGTTCGCGCGTGCGCCCATCGTGAGCTACGGCATCGACACGCCGGCCGACGTGCGAGCCGAGAACCTCGAGCTAGGGACGGACGGCACGCGGTTCCGCTGCACACTGCCCGACGGGACGGCTTTCGACGTGCAGACGCCGCTCGTCGCCAGGTTCAACGTCTCGAATTGTCTGGCCGCCATCGCCGTCGGTTACCTGCATGGCCTCACTCCCGCCGTGATGGCTCACGCGCTGGCGACGTTCGGCGGCGTGTCGGGGCGGATGGAGCGCGTCGAGGCGGGCCAGCCGTTCGCCGTCATCGTGGACTACGCGCACACCGCCGATAGCCTGGCGAAGGTGCTGGACGTGCTGCGGCCGGTGACCAGCGGGCGCCTGATCGCCGTCTTTGGGTCCGCCGGCGACCGCGACCGCGTGAAGCGACCGGAGATGGGCCGGGTGGCGGCGAGCAAGGCGGACTTCGCCGTCATCACCGACGAGGATCCGCGCGAGGAGGACGCAATGTCCATCCTGCGCGAGATCGCGGCCGGCGCCGAGGCCGAGGGAGCGCGCGAAGGCGAGCGCTTCGTCTGTGTCGTGGACCGGCGCAGCGGAATCGCGGACGCGCTGCGCATGGCGCGGGCGGGCGATACGGTGTTGCTGGCGGGCAAGGGCCACGAACAGAGCATCATCGTCGGCAGAGAGAAGCTGCCGTGGGACGACCGGCGCGTGGCGCGCGAGGAGCTAGAACGGCTCGGCTTCGGCAGCGCGGAACAGGACGCGGACGTGACCCAAACGGCGACGCAAAGCGAGCGGACGTGACCGATGTGCGATAAGAGGCGTTGGTGTGTGTATCCACAATCTGGCGTCATCTCATTTCCCAGGCGTCCCGAAGGCCACGCACGTTCTCATAAGTGGTAGGTAGGCTATGGAGATGCTTCTCGGCGCGGTCGCGATCGCATTCGGCGCGACCGCGGTGGCGTGCCTCATTGGCTTGGCACTCTTCCCCTGGTTCCGCAGCGGCGAGCGCAAGCAAGGACACTTCCGCGCCGACCAATCGACGGGCGGTTTCCGGGTGGACGCCTCGAAGGGCCTGAAGAAGCTGACGGCGCGCTCGGCCAGCTCGAATGAGCTGCCGCTGGTCGGCGGTGTCGCTATCGTAATCGGCATTGTCGCCGCCGCGACGGCCGCGGGCCTCCTCGCGCAGCTCAGCCTGGCGCAGTGGACGCTCCTGGGCGTGCTGCTGCTGGCGGTGGTGGGCTACGGACTCGTCGGCTTCGTGGACGACTGGATGAAGGTCCACCGCGGCGTGGGCATCTCCGAGGCGCAGAAGGCGGCGGGCGTGCTCGTCGTCTCGCTAGCGGCCGGAGTGGCGATTAACCGGCTCGTGCTGCCGCAGCCGCTCTCCGCGCGCCTCGCCTACCCCCCGTACAAAGACATCCCCGGCCTGGGCCATCTGCTGGTGGACGCCCACTTCGCCTGGATCGCCTTCTTCGTGCTGATGACCGCGGTGGTGGCAAGCGTCACCGCGCTGGCGGTGGATTTCGCCGACGGCATGGACGGCCTCTGCGGCGGCTTGATGATCCCGGCGGCGCTCTCCTTCGCCGCCATCCTGCTCAGCGACCCCGGCTACAAGCCGCTGCTACCGGCGGCTATCGCGGCGCTGGCCATCGCCGGCGCCTCGGCAGGTTACCTGCCCTTCAACTGGCCGTCGTCGTGGAAGGCGCGCAATCTCGGCTGGGGCAAGCGCCGCGCGAAAATCATCATGGGCGACACTGGATCGCTGGCAATGGGTGGTCTGCTGGCGCTGGTGGCGGTGGTGGCGCGGCTCGAATTCGTGCTGCTCTTCATCGGCGGCGTCTTCGTGCTGGAAGGACTCTCGGCGCTCATCTCGGCGCGCATCCTGGTCAAGTTCTTCCGCAAGTTCCTCTTCCTCGAACGCTTCGGCACGAGCCGGGGCTTTGCCCACACGGAGTTCCCGCTGCCGTTCCTGGCGACGCCGATGCACCACCACTACGATCTGCTGAATTGGGACCGCAAGCGGCTGGTCTACGGCGCATGGGCGCTCGGCGCGGGCCTCGGGCTGCTCGGCATCGCCAGCACCATCGGCCAGTTCACCTGGGAGCGCTACCTGGCGCGCTTCGTCGCCTTTCTGGTGATCGTGGCCGTGTGGCAAGCCGGCCCGTGGACGAAGAGCTTCTTCATCGGGTTGTCGCGGCCAAAAGGCGCGCCGAGGGAGAGTCCGCGCCACCTCGCCCTCTACTACGGCCTCCCCTATCGCCTCTTCGGGCACAACCTCTATCGCCGCATCGACACGACCGACGTGACGGAGCACGCGCTGGAATCGCCGGCCGACCGGCTGACGCTCTGGCAGCGCATGAGCGTCTTTGATGCGCGGGCGCTGCTGGGCTATTACTGCTATCGCGCCGACGCCTTCGAGGACGCCCAACGTGTGTGGAGCAAGCTCCAGCCGCTGAACCTGGAGTATCGCCCGGAGATTCGGGACATGCTGGTGGAGGTGAAGCACACGCTGGCGCTGGCAGCCGACGAGACCGTCAATCTCTCCCCGGCGCCGGAGAGCGGCCCGCTCGCGCAAGGCGGCGGACGTCCATACGATCCCGGCCGCACGACGTCCACACAGATGCCGATCCCGCCGGATCTGCGCTCCTCTCGGGGCGGCTCGACCGCATCGCCCACCGGTGGCTACGCTCCCGGCGGCGAATCTGGCATGGAGCGCGTGAACCCACGCGACACACAGCCTCCAACGCAAGGCCCAGAGGCGCGGCTCTGGAACCCATCCACCTATGCGGACTGGACGGCATCCGGCGGCATCACCATCCCGCCGCTCGCCCAGGTGGAGCAGGTCGCCGCGCCGGAGCCGGCCATACCCGCCGCCAGTGGCGCATCGCCGAAGGCGGCCACCCTCGCGCCGGACTACGAGGCCGGCGACGACGAAAGCGATACGCTCAAGGGACGTGTCGTGCCGCGCTAATGGGAACGCGGGCACGCCGGCTCGCGTGGCCCTCCTACGGCATCAGCCTGTTGAGTCAGGTGACG
>CAYYCB010000246.1:0-4834 GCA_964469715.1 uncultured Ktedonobacterales bacterium
GCACCTATTATAGCAGTCAATTATGCCAGGTATAGGGGAAAGTTATGGATGAGTCTGTCAGGCAACCTGACGATATACTGTGAGGGTCTGCGCCGAATAGTCGATGGTGACCGCGCCGAACTGGCTCAGGATGTCTGAACCGAGCAATCCTGCGGATCCGTCCACTTGTCGTAGGCCGAGGGGAGCACTGTCTATCGAGCCCGGAGGCAGACGGATCGGCCCGGCGCTCCATTCCGTGAGAGCGACTGGCACCGCCTCGACCGAGCCGCCGATGCCGCTGACCTCGTGCGGCGGTCCCGCTCTCTGAAGGCCGAGACGGCGTGTGATCGACGAGTCAATGGCGCTGGTGGAGGCGCCGGTGTCGAGAACAAAGGTATACGGTCCCTGCCCGGCGATGGTGACCGCGATCTGGACGATGGTTGCGCCCCCCTGCTGACGTACCTCAATCGGTGTGGTGATGCCTCCGGGGACTGTGGTGACCTTGGGAGATGGCTGCTGGCCTAAGCGCAGGGTGCAGCCTGTGAGTGTTGAGCAGAGCACGCAGAACGCGGCAGCTATTGGCAGCCATCTCGTCCCGAAGACACCTGCTGGCCTGCGCGGCGCTCTCGCAAAATGTTCCATTGCCGAAAACCTCCACAAGAGCGCACCATCTCGCGACATACCTTGCGAGCCACCGCCGCGCCGAGAGCTTCGTCAGCCAATACGCTACACGAGATTGTCCACCTGAAACAAGCGCCCTACGCCTACGTGATCGCCCAACTTGGCCTCTGCGTGCTTGCCTTGCGGGTTGGCCTGGGGATTGCGAACAGCCAGGCAGGAGACGCACGCTTTCGCGCCGGCATGATGGCCGCGCCTGCCCGTTTCCAGCGGCCTGCGACGACGATTGGATCCGGCCATGCCAGATGCGGTGCAACCTTCGCCCCAGATCAGGGCGTCCTCCATTTCGGCACAACGCTGGGCGCGGCGGCGCGATGTCGCCAACGCGGTCCTCGGCTGGATCATCATCACCGGTCTCGTGGTATGGCTGGCTTCGCACGTTATCAATGCCATCCTGATGGTGGTAATGGCCGCCTTGCTCGCCTATGCGCTCATGCCCGCGGTTGCGTTTCTCGCGCGTTTCGTGCCGCGCTGGCTCGCCATCTTATTGGTCTACGTCGCTGTCGTCAGCGTTCTAGGCGCCCTTGGCTACCTCATCTTCTCCACGGCAGTAGAGCAATTCTCGATGCTTGCCTCGTCCGCCAGCCAGGTACTCAGGCCGGGTGACAACGGCGCGGCGGCGCCTCTTGTTCGGCGGCTCGAACAACTCGGTATCTCGCGCGATCAGATCCAGGCCATCGGCGGGCAAATCTTTGCGCAGACACAGGTCTTGGCCGCGGGCTTTGTTCCATTGCTTGAGGGCGTCTTCAGCACCATAGTCGACTTCGTGCTTGTTATCGTCCTCAGTATCTACATTATGGTAGATGGCCGTCGTGCGGCTCAGTGGCTGCGGACCAGCGCACCGTTGAAGATGCGCCCGAGACTCAGCTTCGTCATGTCCACACTGCAGCGTGTGATCGGCGGCTATATTCGCGGCCAGCTCATCCTCTCCACTTTGATTGGTCTCATGGTCGGGCTAGGCATGGCCATCTTCCGTCTTCCATACGCGGTCCTGCTCGGCGTGCTGGCCTTCGTCCTGGAGTTCGTCCCGATCATCGGCGTATTTGTGTCGGGCGCGGCCTGTGTGCTCATCGCCCTGACTCAAGGCTGGCTGCTCGCCGTGGCGGTGCTCGTGTACTTTGTCTTTGTACATGTGATTGAAGGTGACGTCGTCGGTCCGCGTGTTGTCGGCAAGGCCGTTGGAGTCCATCCTGCCATCTCAATGGTGGCCCTGATCGCGGGAGCGGAGCTGTTCGGCATTTGGGGTGCGCTCTTCGCCTCACCGCTCGCCGGCGTTGTGCAGGCGATTCTTGCGGAGGTCTGGCGTGAGTGGCAAGAGACGCACTCGAACCAGTTCCCTGAGCAGTTCGGCGCCGCCGTCGTTCCGGTGACGACGGCCCAGGCAGCTATGATGGATGCCTCGTTGACGTCGGCCGAGCCAAGCGGTGGGCTTCAAGCGCAGCCCGATGAGGTGGCCCGCGACCAGCGTGAGGCGGTACTCACGTGAGACTGGTTGCACGCGTCTGAGATGGATGCGGGCAAAGATTTCAGCGGATGGCGTGCATAGCTAGGCACAGCCGAGCACTTGACTGGACCGCGGGACGTCACGTATACTGGGCGCACGCGGGAGTGGCGCAGTGGTAGCGCAATTGCTTCCCAAGCAATGGGTCGCGGGTTCGAATCCCGTCTCCCGCTCCAAGAGCCTCCAGGCCATGCCTGGAGGCTCTTTTCGGAAATACTTCATCGAGCGAGCTATGGCTGAAGAAGACTTTGGGCGTGCGATCTGTCACGATAGCTGGTTCCTTTCAAGGCGATCTTGAGCTTCACTCTTGCCGCATGCTCTGATGTCGTCGCCGCAAAGCTGCCGGCAAGTACGTGTGACAATGGGTCACTCGAAGAGTGTTCTCCAATATGCGGTCACCTCCGCGAAGGCGGCATCAAGCGTCGCGGCATGCAGGTCTACCTCTGCCGCCAGTTGCGCGAAGGCGGCTCGCCACTCGCCCGCTGGCGGGGCGAGGTCGGTTGGAATCGGGTGCGTGGCGCGGCGCTCGAAGGTCGCCCGAACGGCTTGCTTGGCCAGCTCTGTGTTGGGCAGTCCAAGCTCGATCAGGAGCACCAGATCCACCAGATCTTTGACGCGGGTGTTCATCCGCTCGCCGCGCGGGAGCGTGTAGGCGTGGATCTTCTCGGCGAACTGCTGCTCGCGCGAGAGGGCCGCAGCGTGGGCCGGCGTGATGCCGGCGAAGCCGAGGACGTCCTGGCCGGTCAGCCACTCGGGCGGCGTCGCGATGGCATCGCCGACGCCGACATCCAGGTGGAAGGTGGCAAAGACGCGGTTATCCAGGCGCACCTCGACGGGATAGCGCGCCCCGCCGTAGGGCGCGGCGTCGAGGTCGGTCATGGGCGTGCTGATACGAAAAGCGAACCCGTCGTGCAGGTCGTGCTCGGCGGCATCCTGGAGCCGCTCACGGATGAGCGCGTTCTGTGCCTGTTGTGACTGCTGTGCCTGCGACGCCCGCGCTGAGCGGCTCGCATGGCCGCCGAGCCGACTCGGGACGGGGATCGAGAGATCCAGGTCTTTGGTCGCGCGGGCGCGCGTGCCGAGGCGCAGCTCGAAGGCGTAGCCGCCCTTGAGGAGCCACGGAGGGTCGGGTTCCACGAACAGGCGCGCGAGGAGGCGGTCGAACGCCACCTGGCGGCGCAGGCGCATGAGATCAAGGCCCTGCGCGCGAGCGACCTGCTTGAGGCGCTCCTCGAGCGCGGCGCGGAACGCTCGTGCGGACTGATAGCGGCCGATCACTCAGACCCCCGCCTTCTCTTCAGCGGCCTCGACAGCCGTAGCCAGCCGATCGTGCGCCAGCGGCGAGACGGGCGCCTCCAGCAAATGCCGGCGGTTCACAAGCCCGCGCCGGAAGGCATCCCGCACGGCGGCATCGAGATACGGCCAGCTCGTCGGGCTCTCGGCGATGTCGAGCAGGGTCCTCAGTGGCGTCGTCACGCGGTAGCCCTCGCGCTCCTCCCAGTCGGCTGGCCGCAGGAGCGCCCGGTGCAGGATGATTTCGGATGGCAGCTGGCGGCGGAACCCCGGCGGCACAGTGAGGTGGATGCGGACGGGGTTGGCATCGCTCAGGTCATGGAGCGCCAGCGCGGTCTCGTGCGAGAACACCGCTTGCGGCTGGCCCGATCGGTCGTGGCTCATCAGGGAGAGCACTATGAGATCCTCGCGCTCGGGCAGGGGATAGTCGCGCAGGCGGAAGACGCCGCGAGCGACGCGCTCCCAATTACCTTGCAGCACATGGTAGTGCTGCTCGGGGTAGGCGTAGCCCACGGCGAGCGCCTGCCGGGCCGTGAAGTAGCCAGCTTGCGTTCCAGCGAGGGCAGTAAGTGCGCGTCGGGTTTCAGTAGAGCTTGCCATGCCCGATCCTTCAAGAAAATTGAAGTTTTTTGCTATTCAGCATCTTAGGCTACTCGCGCCGCTCTGTCAAGCACTCATTCGGCGCCGGCAAGCTTGGCATCCTCGCCCTTACGTTGACCGCGATTCGGGATCATGCTCGGGCGTCGCACCACGATGACATCCTCAATCCGCTCGCGGTGCATCAGGGCGTTCATGAGGCTTTGATAGCGCTCTGGCTGCGCTTTGTCGCAGTCGTCGTACACGAACACGATCATCCGGTCAAACTGGCTCGTATCTTTGAAGTACAGGCCAAGGTCACCAGCGATCTGCTCCTCGAGTTCGGAGAAGTCGCGGGGATGCCGCGCGAGCTTGACCTCAATGATGAGCTTGAGCGTCGTGATGCCTAGATCCACCCGTGGCTGCACATTACCCCAGTTCGGCAGATAGGTCTCGTCCACAAGCGTGGACTGGTAGATCGGATACAAAATCGCCCACAACAAGGCTTGCACGTCGTACTCGTCGTCAATCAACCAGCGCGCGGGCATCACACCGCGCCGAGATGACTGCCCTTCCCAGCGCCGGCCCAACCTCGCCCACCTGCCGCCACCTCCCCATCCCGCGCCACCCCGAGACCTCCCCGCGGAGTGGGTCCGGTCTACGGCAGCTTGTCAAGCCGGCTTTGCTGCCCTAGAAAAACAGCTAAGACCGCTGGTGCAAGCGGTGGCGACCGCCTTCCCCGAGGCGCGGGTCGAACCCTGGGCCGTTGACGAGCATCGCATCGGCCTGAGGCCGATCCTGCACACA
>CAYYCB010000247.1:0-4797 GCA_964469715.1 uncultured Ktedonobacterales bacterium
TACGTCACCGACTTCATCCCGGACATCATCGCCTTCATCGAGCGCCTCATCGAGAAGGGCCACGCCTACGCCGTCGAGGGCGGCGACGTGTATTTCTCGGTGCAGAGCTTCCCGACGTACGGCAAACTCTCCCATCGCGACCAGGAAGCGATGCTAGCCGGCGCGCGCATCGAACCTGATGAGCGCAAGCACGACCCCCGCGACTTCGCGCTGTGGAAGGCCGCGAAGCCGGGTGAGCCGTCCTGGCCGAGCCCGTGGGGACCTGGGCGGCCGGGCTGGCATATCGAATGCTCGACGATGGCAGTGAAGACGCTCGGCGAGCAGATCGACATCCACGGCGGCGGCAGCGACCTCATCTTCCCCCATCATGAGAACGAGATCGCCCAGAGCGAGAGCGAGACGGGCAAGGAACCCTTCGCGCGCTACTGGGTGCATACCGGCATGATGAGCCTACCCGCGGAAGAGGGCGCCGAAGGCCCGGAGAAGATCGCCCACTCAGGCAAATTCATCACCATCCGCTCGACGCTGGATGCCGGCGAAGTTCCGGCGCCTGCCCTACGCACCTATCTGTTGGGCCAGCGCTACCGCGACACCCTCATCTTCTCTGAGGAGCAGCTTCGCGCCTCTGCCGCGCGCTGGCGGCGCTGGGCCGAGACGCGCGTAACGCTGCTCCGCCTCGTCACCTGGGCCGAGCAGCATCCGGCAGGTACGCCAGCAGCGCTGAGTGATACGGCGCGCACGCTGGATGGGGAGTTGACGCGATGGAGGGAGGACTTCATCGCGGCGATGGATGACGACCTCAACACGTCGCGTGCCCTCAGTGCGCTTGACGAGCTCGCGCACGACATCAACGTCTACGCCAACGGCCTTGGCGCCGAGCCGGCCAGCGCGGATGTGGAGCTGCTGCGGCGTGCCCTCGCGACGCTAGAGGAGTTGGCCGGCGTTCTCGGCATTCAGCTCGAAGCGGAAGACACTGCGGGCTCGGCGCTCGACGACGAGCAGGTCGCGGCGATTGAGACGCTGCTACGCGAGCGCGACGAGGCGCGTAAGGCTAAGAACTGGGCCGAGGCCGACCGTATTCGCAAACAGCTCGATGAGCAGTTCAGTGTCGTCGTGAAAGACACGCCGCAGGGCGCCACCTGGTCGCTGCGCAAATAGGGGTATGACGGGCTGGCGTCCCCCGATATGAAGGAAGGTCATCGGATGGCGGACTATATCTGGGGACGTAACCCCGTGGTCGAGGCGCTGCGGTCGCGGCGCCGTGTCCATCGCATTCTCGTCGCTCAAGGGCCGCGCGACGCGGGTTTGACGCAGGTTCTCGATCAGGCGCGGCGTGTCGGCGTGCAGATTGAGAACTCGCCGCGCCGCCGCCTGGACGACATCAGCAAGAACGGCAATCATCAAGGCGTCGTCGCGGTGGTCGCACCACGAGAGTACGCCGAGGTGGAGGACATTCTGAGTCGCGCGGAGGAGCGAGGCGAGGAGGCGCTCGTGGTCGCCCTCGACGCGATCCAGGACGTGCAAAACCTGGGGTCTCTCATTCGTACGGCGGAAGTGGTCGGCGCGCACGGCATCATCATCCCCGAACATCGCGCCGCCGGCCTTACCCCAGCGGTGGACAAGTCTTCTGCCGGGGCGGTCGAGTTCCTGCCCGTCGCGCGGGTCACGAACCTCACGCGCACGCTGGACGATCTCAAGCGCCGCGGGCTGTGGTGCGTCGGGCTGGACGGCGGGGCGAAGACGCGCTTTGACGAAGCCAATCTCAAAGGCCCCATCGCGCTCGTGGTGGGTAACGAAGGCAAAGGCATCAGTCGCCTCGTGCGTGAGCACTGCGATCTGGTCGTCCGCCTGCCACAACGCGGTCATGTCGACTCGCTCAATGCCGCCGTCGCCGGTTCCATCGCGCTCTATGAAATCTGGCGGCAACGGGGATGGGTGATGCCAGCGGAGCAGGTGAAAGAGGACGAGGAGAACTCCTAGGAAACTTGCACGGCGTGGTTGCCTTTTCTTAACGTTAGCGGCATACTAGGCGGGCGACCGCGCCGCCTCGCCACTATGAGTGGCGTAGGCAAATCAGGCAAGGAACCGTCGGGGGGAGAGGCATGGGGCAGGGGCACGACACACGGCCGCGCCATGTGGACCTCTCGAACGAGCGGGGCATCCGATTCGGCGCTCAATGCGTGATTTGCTCCGCGCGCTATGCCACACCATTGCAGCCGCTGGCCTCGGATACCTCCGAGCGTGAGATGCGCGAGGCAAAGGACGAGGTTCGCACGGCGTTTCTCGGCGCCTGGCATGAGCTAGAGATCGAGTGCTACCGCTGCGGCCGGTCCGCATGCCCGCTCTGCTGGGACACCGACAATCGCATGTGCGCCGAGTGCGTAGCCGAACGCGGGCTGACACGGTCACCCTTCCGGGGGGTTGGCTCCTCCGGGCCGCTGGCCGACGGGCGGCTACAGGTGGTGGAGACGGGGCGCTATAGCGACGTGGCGCGGCCCGCCTGGCTTGGTGACCTCCTCAACTCACCCGTGTCAGGTGGCAACTCGGCAGGCAAGCCAGGCGCGGGCGGCGCCGACCTCGTGCAGCCGTGGATGCTGGCGATGACGACCACGGGCGATCTCGCTCGCGAGGCCTACCCAGACGCACCCTACACGCCCGCCCATCCCGGAACGATGGCGGTCGCACAGCAAACGATGCGCATGCCGGCGCCCGCCATGCCAGAGGAACCCGTCCCCCTCGCGCACATGCCGACGCGCCCCTCGCTGCCGAGCGAAACGGCGATGGTCCATATCCCGAGTCCAGAGGGTGCGGTCACCTCAACGACGGTCGAGTGTCCGCGTTGCGGCACTGAGAACTACGACTTCGTCACCCGCTGCACGGTCTGCCAGCTCCAGCTCATCCAGATCTGCCCGCTCTGTGAAAAGCTGAACCCGGGCCAAGCGACGCGATGCGAGTCCTGCGGATCGCCGCTCAACCGGCCTCGCGGCTGGTCGGGCGTGATCAACCAGCAGCGCATCACCGCAACCTCATTGGCCTCCGACGAGCTCCGCTGGGGTGAAGCGCAGGCGGCACGTACCCGCGAAGAAGCGCGGTTAGGCGGCCCATCGGCGCTGGGTGTCAGCGGGGACCTAGCCTGGCAGGCCGCGGGCTACGCACCGCCCGCGATGGTGGGCAGCGCAGCCTCGGCGCTCTCAAACCCTGGCCGGCGCAGGACTGAAGCGCCCGCCTTCATGTCGATGCAGGGCGCTGCGCCTGCGCTACGGGTGACGGGGGGGCCGAGTTTCCAGCCTAGTTATCAGCCCAGTTACGGGTTCGACCCAGGCACAGAGGAACCTCCCGCTTCGGCTGCGAGCGCGCTCGCGGAGCGCCTCGTCTCCTGGGCACTGATCGCCCTCATCGCAATCATTCTCGGGTCGGTGGTGGCGGCTGAACTTTCGGCGCAGGCAAATGACGCTGTGCGGGCGGTCGCCCATATCGACATCCGCCAGATCCTGCAGCACTTCGCGCACCAGCTCGAGTTGATCCTCAAGCGCAGCAGTCGCTAACCAGGGTACAATCAGATCTGAGCGGTTGAGAGTGAGTGCGGGTCGCAAGGACGGAGGTTTGGCCTGGTGCAGCCAAGGACCTACCTCATCGACGGGTACAACGTCATCCGCAATACGCCAGGGCTCGCGGCGGCCGAGCGCCAGAGCCTTCTGGAGGGGCGCACGCGGCTCGTGGCGCTGATCGCGGGTAAGCTGCGCCACACACCCCACCGGGCCATCGTGGTCTTTGACGGCGATGGCGAGAGCGAGACCACCACGAGCTTGGCACGTGGGGTGCAGGGCCACATCGTATACTCGCGGCGCGGGGAACCCGCCGATACGGTCATTCAGCGGCTCGCGGCGCATGAACGGGCGGCTGGTCGCGAGGTGATAGCGATCTCGGACGACTTCGAGGTGCGACTGGGGACCAGTGCAGCCGGAGGGCAGGCGGTGCGGGTCAGTCCATATGCTCAGCATCTCAATGCCCCCGCACGGCACCTACAAAAGCAGGCGCAGCACCGTCAGTTCGTCCGGCGGGAGCTAGCCGGCGAGCGCGAGGATGCCGCCGACCGGACGCGCGGAAATCCGAAGCGGGCACCGAAGCGGCGCGGCCAGCCGCCCCAATCGCCGTTTTGAGCGGAACCGGACGTGTGGCCGGGGACGGAGGTGGCCTTATGACGTTGCTTGATGAGTCGGCGCTGCGCGAAGCCCTGGGCGGGATGGCCGGCTGGACGGTGAGCCACGGCGAGCTGGAGAAGACGTACAGCTTCTCCTCATTCCCGGCGGGCGTCGCGTTCGTTGGGCGAGTGGCCGAGGCGGCGGAACGCGCCGGCCATCATCCTGACATCGACATCCGCTATGACAAGGTGACGCTGCGCCTCTCCACCCACTCTGAGGGCGGCATCACCGCGAAGGACCTTGCCGTGGCCAAGGAGGCCGACGTATTGGCGCAGGTCTAGGGCGACGGATGCGCCTATTCGACGCCGAGATCCCAGGCCTGCTCTAGATCTTCGCGGGAGTAGGCCTTGAAGGCCATGAGGGTCTCGGTTCGGGTGATGCTGTCGAGCGCGACCATGTGCTCGGTGACGACGGTCGCGAGGTCTTCATAGGCCGTGAGACGCAGCACGGCAACCAGATCATACTCGCCGGTGACGGAGTAGACCTCGGCGACGCCGGGGATGCGCAGCAGCGCTTGCGCCGTCTGGTTGACGGAGCCGCGCCGCACGTTGAGCAGCACCAGTGCACTGATCATGGGATGGCTCCTGTGTGGGTA
>CAYYCB010000248.1:0-1091 GCA_964469715.1 uncultured Ktedonobacterales bacterium
ACCGGAGTACAGACGAACAGTAGGAGCAGCACGCCTACGTAAAGCACGTGCGATAGAGGGATCTCTCGCCGCCGGGCGAAGACGAGGAGCAGCACCAGCGCGAGGAGTAGCGGCGCGATGTCGAGCAGCACACGTGCCTGGGCGTAGCTCCACGGCGGCATCTCTCGCAGATTGCCAATGACACGCGCCAAACCGTCCCACGGCGCCACGCGCTCGTAGCCAAAGTTGGCACGGTCGCTGGTGAACAGCGCCCACGGATCGTTATAGGCGCGTGCGCAGATGGCGGCGAACACACCGAACCCGAGGGGCGCCGCCGCGACAACGGCGAGGCCGGACCTCCACCGACTTGCCAACGCGCGTAGATACGCACGCCGGAACGTCACCGATCCGCAACAGTTGCGCACGTACGCCCACCACTCCCAGATGACCGCCACTGCCACGAGCGCGCCGGACGGGTGGGCAAGCGTCGCCACGAGCGTCGCCAGCGCGGCGAGATACCAGCGTCCACAACGCGCAAAGAGCAGGGCGAAGGCCACTGACGCCACGAGCCACCCCGTGGGATAGGGGGCGACGAGGAAGAACCCGAGCGGATAGGTCGCCAGCAACAACAGCGTGGCCAGGGTGGTGAGCGGCGAATCGGTCTCTACGGCGGCGAGCAGCCCGACACCCACGAAGGCCAGCGCCGCGCCGATCTGTGCAACGAGCATGCCCGCCACAAACACGTGCTGCCCGCCAGTCAGCAGCCACACGACATGAGTAAGCGCAGGATACAGGGGAAAGAACGAGGCATCGATAGGATGCGCGTAGCCACTTGCGGCGATGGGCAGGTAGAAGTAATTGGCGTCCCAGCGATCCCACGCGTAGAGCAGTGCGCGCGGGGAGGAGATCGCGCCAGGCGCGCTGCCGCCGTCGCCATTGAGCAGTGTCGCTAGGTAGGTGAGCAGCATCATGCCCACCGAAACAGTGGCCCACACGACAAGCGCGAGGCGCACGGCCCGGCGCCAACGTCTGCGCAGGATGGCCCAGCGACTCTCCGTCGCGAGCACGCGATCGAGGGCGACGTCGTGCGTCTCCTCGTCCTCGTCCTCGTC
>CAYYCB010000248.1:1191-3613 GCA_964469715.1 uncultured Ktedonobacterales bacterium
TCCTCGTCCTCGTCCTCGTCAGCGTCCGCCAATACGACTATTGGCAGTGGTACAAGCTCGGTCGCGACGGCGCTTGACGATGTAGCCGTTTCGCTCATGGGACCATCCCTCGCGTCGCTTCGTTCGCGCTGTGTCAACACAATGCTCGCTGCCTTCTCGGGTGGCAGTATAGCAGAACTGAGGATGTCCCTATGCCGTCGCAGATGGGTATGAACCTATTTGCCTATGATCTTACTTCTGGCGCGCAGAATCCCTATGGTGCCCGGCTCGAATCGCTGGCCTTCTCCACCACCGCGCCCGGCGGTTTCGGTGACCTGACCTGCCGCGTGAAGACGAACAACGCACGCAACGTGCCCCCAGAGCTGCGCCAGTTTGCCCGCGTGGCCCTCGTCGGTGGTGGGTTCGTTGCCTACCTGGGCCGGTGGGATGAACCGGCCATCGTACTCAATACCAGCGACGGCGACGTATGGGAGCTCAAGGCCCTCGGCGCGTCGGAGGCGACGAAAGACGATCCCACCGACAGCGCCTATACCAACCAGACGACAACGCAGATTCTCTCGGACCAGCTCACCGGTCCGTCGTCACGGCCAGCAGGCACGCCCGCGCGTTCCGGCTTTCTGCAACTGGACAGCGACACCAGCGCGATCCTGCCCGACAGCCCTACCGCGATATTCTCCCCGGCGCCCAATGGGCAGACGTTCGAGCAGGTGCTCAACGACCTCTTGCCGCTGGTGCAGCCCAATTCGGGCACGGCGGACTACACGTGGGGTGTCTGGGACCATCCGACGAAGCGCGACACGGCGGGCTTTCCAACCTGGCAACTACAGGTGCATCAGCGGGACACCACGACGGTGAAATACACCGCCTACGAGGCCGATATCGAGTCGTACTCCATTCGGCCCGCGGTGGAATATTCCTACAACGTCGTGACCGTCAAATACCGCGACGCGACCTCCAACGCGCCGTCGAGCGTGACGGTGCGCGACAGTCGCCTCAACGCCGACGGGACACAAGGCACCGCTGCCTTCCCCTGGCGCAAACTCTTCAAGGACCTGTCCAGCGCGCACCTCACGAGTGCCGAGGCGGCCAACCTCGCCAACGCCCTGCTCGCCCAATACCAGAACGGCGGCTTCAAGGTCGAGGCGACGCTGAGTCGCGTGCGCGACGCCTACGGCAACGAGATCCCGCTCTGGCAGGTACGCGCCGACGGGAACATCTTCCTGCCGCAGATCAGCCCGACGGGCCAGACGTTGCCCACCACGCCCACAGCCAACGTCAACGTCTTCTATGTGCATGAGACGCACTACTCCGAGGCAGGCGGCTCCACCCCGAAGCTGACCATCAACGCCAACAGCTTCTTTGACACGGTGGGGTTGCAGATCGTGCGCTTGCAGCACATGCACGAGCGGCTGACACAGGACAACAAGTTCCACCACTCGTCGCGTGCCGCTGGGGAGCAGCTCACCGGCTACGCGGCACAGGGCTGGACAGCGGCGATGGTGCCCAGCGGCGGTACACTCGGTACGACCGTCAACTACGGTCAGACGCTCTCGAATACGCCCAGCAGTATCACGCTCACGGTGCAGAGCAGTAGCAACGTCTCGTCAGTTTCGGCAACGGCGGCCACCAACGTCGGCTTCGAGTTCGATGTGAACGTCGTCGCCAACACAAGCGGCTACGCCCGCTATACCTGGACAACCGTGGGCGCGTAATGGGCCATGCGCAGCGACACCAGCGACACGAGTGACGACATATCCAGAGAGAGAGGAGACACTACACCCATGCCTATCCTGGCCGTCCACGGCGACGAGCACCCCGATCCCGCGAAGCGCAACACACTCCAGCACCGGTGCGCTCGCTGCGGCCATGAGCGATTCCTTGTGATCGATCCGGCGCGCGGCGATCTCGTCGCGGACGCCGAGCGCCGTGGCCTCTCCACCCGCCCCTGTCCGGTCTGCCTCGAAACGGACGTCTCGCCGCAGACGGGTGAGCCGCTCATGGTGACCGAGAGCTTCACGACGAGCATCCCGCCGTGGGAGGCGCACGAGCCGCTGCCGGCGAGCCACCCACTCGCGGCGGCGCATCCGGAGTGGGGCGGCATCTGGCGTCACCCTGGCTCGCTAGTCGGCCAAACGTTTGACCTCGGCACCAAGGACGCGCACGGGCGCCCGCTGCGCACGGTGGTGATCGAGCATACAGAGGGCTATACGCTCGACTCAGAGGAAGTCGAACACCGCCGACGTATCCGTGCGCTCCTCGCCCACCCGCACCTCGCGAAACACGTGCCACTCGACGACACGCCGCACGAGCGGATGCACGCAGCATACGAGAAGCGTGCACGTCTACGCAAGGAAAAGGATCAGGGATCGCAGGAAGCGCAGCGACCACGCTAGCTGTCGCGGTCCTGTCCTTCCCCTCTCCC
>CAYYCB010000248.1:3713-4791 GCA_964469715.1 uncultured Ktedonobacterales bacterium
CCTCTCCCGTCGCGGCCTCCCGGTGCCTTCCTGGCGCCCTAGCTCGCGACCGTAAAGGACGCAGAACCGGCGAGGGCATCCCCAGCGGCGGTGGTCCCGCTGGCGTTGAGTGTCACGGTGAACGGTGCGGCGCAGCCCGGCGTGAAGTCCCAATTGTTGTCGGTGTAGGTGCCGCTGTTCGGTATAGTGATGCCACTCAGCACCAGGCCCGCAGACGCGCTGCCACAATAAGACACCTGGACGTTCACGGTCGCCCCTGCCGGGGCAGAGATGCAAACGGCCCCGCGGTACATGTCGGGGTGGCCCTGCGTTGCGAGGTTCTGTGCCCCAAGGCATGAGAGTCCGATTGGTCCCGGCGTGGGCGTGGGTTGTCCCAGAGGCACCGGTGTCGAGGTAGGCGCGGGCGTGATGGTGGGCGTCGCCTGCGCAATGACCACCCCTACCGACGTCGGCGTGTCGCCGAGCGCCGCCGGCCGCAGGACCTCGCGCTGCGACGTCGTCCCACCCGCCGGCGGTGCCGCACGCCCCGCGCCCGCGTTGGCCTGCAAGGCGAAGAGGCCCGCCAGCGCCGCGACCACCGCGACGCTGGCCGCTGTGGCGACGGCGCGACCCAGTCGGGCCGTCCGAGCGTCGCGGTTCCCGTTGTCCCTGTCATCCATGCGCGCACCGCCCCTTTCCTGTCCCGTCCCGTCCGCAGGTCAGCCCGCACCGAGGGGCCGCCACGCGCGCCAGTATACCATGCGCCCGCCGTGGCGAGACAGTGCCCAGGAGAGGGAGCGCAGCATATGTCCGCAAGTGCCCAGCCGTCACCCCGGCGCGTCGGGGTGCCGCCCGGCCCCGGCGATCCCGGCGGCGCCCCGACGCGCCGGTCCCACCAGCCATCGCCGTCACGCCACCACCGACCGCCGTCCCCCACCACCGACGACAGGATGAGTCCGCCGATGGCCGCATATCCCACACCGACCGACCCGCGCCGGGGAACCGGCGGCGACACGCTAGGCCAGATGCTCGTCACCCTACAGCAACTCAGCGAGCAAGTGTCGAGCATGCGCCAGGTGATGGCGACGCGCGAGGACCT
>CAYYCB010000249.1:0-4790 GCA_964469715.1 uncultured Ktedonobacterales bacterium
GCCCGAGACGGGAATTGAACCCGTGACCCCAACCTTACCAAGATTGTGCTCTACCTCTGAGCTACTCGGGCATGCGGTGTCGCCGACGATGCGAGAACGTGTCGTGCGGCGGTGGGCAGTGGAGGATTCGAACCTCCGAAGGTTTCCCAACTGATTTACAGTCAGTCCCGTTTGGCCGCTTCGGTAACTGCCCGCTGGCGTGAGGGTGCGCAAGCGTATGCTCGCGGCGTTCACGGCAGTGCATTATAACACATGCACGCGGATGTGCAAGGGAACGCTTGAGGTGAGAAATGTCGCGGCGGCGATGCGAGAAGGCCGCGCTGAAGTCAGTGCGACCTTTGAAATCCCCGGCAAAACGGCTGCCGTCTCTGGAAGCCGCAGGCTCACCCCTAGGCCGCTCCCGCACGAGCGAGGCACCGTTCTCGATCGTGTGGCCTGCCTAACGCGGCGTAGCGGGCCGCCGCCTCTCTGAAGAGCGCCACCGCTTGTTCCGCGTTGCCCTGCGAGAGGCGATAGAAGGCCCGTCCTTCCCAAACCGCGGCCACCCACGGCCCTCCATTCCACATGCCGGCGACCCTCTCCGCCTCGTCGAGGCGCCGGCTCGCCTGATCGAGATCTCCTGCCGCGGCGACGGCTATTGATGACGCCACACGAAACGCCATGGAGCACGGCTGACACATGTCGCGCTCGGCGAGCCATGTGTCTCCCTGGCGGATGGCTTGCGCGGCCAGCTCTGGAGTTCTCGCCGTTTCGACGGCCAAGGCTTGCAATCTCATCAACAAATGCGGCGCTAGCCAGCTCGACTCCGCAAGGCGGAATCCCCGCTGCACCAACCGACCGGCGCGATATTTTTGTCCCCGCGCCAGCGCTACTTCAGCCAGCCGCTGCAGCGCGATAGCCCTGCCTGCGACCGCTCCTATTTCCTCACACATCCGGTCAGCTTGTTCGAGCAGGCGCTCAGCGGAGTCGACGCGGCCGGAGCACAATTCTGCCTCTCCGAGGACTAGCGTCGCGATTGCACGGCCGGCGATGGATTTGTCACGTTCCGCAATCTCGAGAAGTTCGCGCGCTGCCATGGCGATATCCTGGTGGCCGCCAGCGCCACAGAGGCAAAACTCCGCGAGACAGAGATGCCCCTCAAAAATCGTCGTCGTGAACGTCGGCGAGCGACGAATCCACTCTATGAACTCTGTCCGGAAGAGCTCTGGCCATCGACCCTGCATGTGCGCCGCAAGGCCCAAAAGCGCACTGGCCTCCCCCACCTCTCGACCAAGCCCCGCTTCGATGGCCCATTGCCGCGCCTCTCGGGCGATGTGCTCTGCTTTCGCGAACTCACCACTTTGCAGATGGACAATGCCCCGCGCCAGTGAAGCACGCACGCGGTCGGTGATGCTGACGATCTCAACCTGTTCGGCGGCGAGCGCACGCTCGTAAATGGCGACTGTTGCCGCAGATGGGCCAACGCCGAGGTCCACGCGCAAACGCTCACGCAAGCGCTGAAACTGCCTGATAACCTCGCCGCGGTTGCCCGCGTCGAGCGCCGCCTGCATCACCTGGCACTGCGCGGCTTCGTCAGTGGGATCGACAGCGAGCACTTGCTCCCAGCGTCCTGCCGCCTTGAGCACGCGGAGATACAGTTGCCGCAGCCGCTCACGTGGCTCTTCGGTCCACTCGACGTAGCGATCTTCCGGAAGGAGCTCGCCGCCGTATCCGTCCGCCGTCCGCCCGCATGCCGCAGGGTCGTCGGTGCTCTGTGCCGCCTTCGCCTCGACTTCGAACGCTTCTACGTCGATCACCAGCTCCTCGTCCGGCGCGAGCGCGACGACATCGCCCAGCAAGGCGATCAGTTCATGTTCGCCAAGCGCTCGTCTAGCGAAGTGGACGGCCTTTCGTAGATTGGCAGCCGACGCGTCGGGAGACATCTCCGGCCAGAGCGCTTCCATGGCCTGCTCACGATGAAGACGATGTCCTGTGGAGAGGGCCAGCAGCTTGACCAGGGCAGCACTTCGTTCGCGGCGCCACTCATGGGCTGATACATCGCGGCTGCCAACGGTGACTCGGAACTGGCCAAGCAAATGGACGTACACGCGCATGTCGAGTCCTCCCGTGACTGAGCGGGGAACGCAGTACAGCAGATCGACACGGGAACGTGCGCCACGGGGAACGCCTGGGGAACAACGCCCCAGTACAGTATCCATCATACCAGCAGCCCCGTGAGCTAGCCAGCATGAGCTGGACATGAAAGGGAGAGGACACCATGGCATTGCGAATCGGCGACAGTGCCCCGGACTTCCAAGCGGAGACGACTCAGGGACAAATCAACTTCCATCAGTGGCTCGGCGATTCCTGGGGCATTCTCTTCTCTCATCCCAAGGATTTCACACCCGTCTGCACAACCGAACTCGGCTATATGGCCAAGCTGAAGCCCGAATTCGACAAGCGCGGCGTGAAGGTCATCGGCCTTTCGGTGGACCCGGTCGACAGGCACGAGGCGTGGGCTAGGGAGATCGAAGAGACTCAGGGGATTGCTCCCAATTACCCCATGATCGGCGATCCGCGTCTCGAAATCTCGAAGCTGTACGAGATGCTTCCCGCGTCAACCGGCGATAGCTGCGACGGGCGCTCGGCGGTCGATAATCAGACCGTGCGGACGGTGTACGTCATTGGGCCCGACAGGAAGATCAAGCTGACGATCGCCTATCCGATGACTACGGGTCGCAACTTCGACGAGATTCTCCGCGTCATCGACTCGCTCCAGCTCACCGCGCGCTACCGCGTGTCGACTCCGGTCAACTGGCGACAAGGGGATGATGTCATCATCTCAGGGTCGGTGACGAACGACGAAGCGAGGGTCCTCTATCCTGACGGCTGGCGAGAGCCCAAGCCCTACATCCGCATCGTGCCGCAACCCGTGCTGGCTAGCACTCGCGGCAAGTGACCTCAAGTGCTCCCAAGTGCCCCAAGGTCGTGATGAGCCCTTGGGGCATCTCGTCGCGGCACGAGAAGCGCCGTCTCGTTCGCGGCTAAATGACAGAGAGGACGAACACCTATGTTTCTTCGCCTGGTTCGATTCACCTTAGCCGAAGGGGCACGTTCACATGCCCAGTCGATAGCTGACGATCTCATACCAGCTATCAAGCGACAACCAGGATGCCTGAGTGCCGTATTCTATGGCGGGGGCGCCGACGGAGCGAGCGGAATCTGCGTTGTGTGGGACAGCCAACAGCACGCGAACGCGGCCGCCGGAGTCATTAGCCCCAGACTAGAGGCGCATCTCGCTGGCAACGTCGTCGCTCCGCCCGAGCGCAACTTATTCCCGGTGATCGCCCACTGACGCCTTGGCGTTTGCCGTCAGTCAATCCGACGTATCGAGAGAGCTCGACATCCATGCGGAACGGGCCTGAACGGCGCCAACACGAGTCGTGGTCTTCGTCTAACGGGAAGGTGCGTGTAGCGCAAAGGAGCGGACGCATGTACTTCAAGCAGATCCTCGACGAACACAATGGCTGCGCGTCCTATGTGATAGCGTCCCGCGACTCGCAGGAGGCGGCGGTAGTCGATCCCTCTGCCGATCAGGCGCAGTACGACGCGGTGCTCGCCGTGCGCGGCTTTCGCCTGCGCTATGTGATTGACACACACGTGCATGCCGACCACATATCGCTTGCACGGGCCCTCGCGGTCGAGCAGGGCGCCGAGCTGTGCCTGCATGAAGCGGCCGCAGTGAGCTACCCGCATCGGGCGCTCCACGACGGGGAGGAGCTAAAACTTGGCGAGCTGCGCTTGCGCGTCTGGCACACACCGGGGCATCGGCCCGAGCTCGTCTCGATTCTCGTGATCGACCCAACGCGGAGCCCCGACCCCGCAATGGTGCTCACCGGCGATTCGCTGCTCGCGGGCGACGTCGGCCGGCCGGACTTTGGCGGAGGGGATGCGGGTCAGCAATTCGAGAGTCTCAGGCGACTTCTGCGCCTGCCGGATGGCGTGGCGGTCTTCCCCGGTCATTTCGAAGGGCCGTGCGGCAAGTCGATGTCGGGCCAGCCCAGCACCACGATCGGGTACGAACGGGCGGCAAATCCCATGGCGCGGCTGGAGCGCGAGGCGTTCATCGAGGCCCTGACCACGAGCGTACCGTCACGGCCGCTAAACATGGCCGCGATCGAGGCGACGAACCGCGGACTAGTAAACGCCGCGTGGGCGATGCTCACGACGACGCCGGAAGTGCCACAGGTCGGGATAGACCAGTTGGCCGCATGCGACGGCAATGCGTTCGTGCTGGACGTGCGCGAGCCGGAGGAGTACCTAGCGGGACACGTGCCAGGAGCGGTCAACATACCGCAGGCGGAGCTAGCCCTGCGTCTCGACGAGCTGCCGGAAGGCGAGCTCTACGTGATCTGCCGCAGCGGCGCGCGCTCCCTGCGAGCGACGCAATTTCTGCACACACGGGGAATGCTGTACGCCAAGAACGTCCGGGGTGGCACAGAGGCTTGGCGAGCGAGTGGGAAGCCCCTGGTGGCTGCAAGCCAGCCCAGTACGGTACTGGCGCAATCCCGTGTGCTCTGCGATGTGGCCGAACAGGTCGTCGAACCTTCTACAGAACTCGTCAGTCGCCCTGTCTCGAGGCACTAATACGAATTTCGACTGGACTCTGGTCGTTTAGGGGAGACGCAGCCACGAAGGAAGCGTCTGGATGCGGTGATGACAGGTCGTTTGGCTGCTCCCGCTGCATCAGAATGGGCGCGACACGCAGAAGCGGCAAGACAACAACCAGTCGTCTTGCCGCTTCTCATGGG
>CAYYCB010000250.1:0-4788 GCA_964469715.1 uncultured Ktedonobacterales bacterium
AGCGAGATCCTGAGCGTCACACCAGCGCAGGGGCGCGGCACGGGTACGGTCAGCCAACCCATCCCACTGCCCACCGACCTCAAGAACTATCAGGACATCGCCGCCTCGGTGGATACGCAGGCCGACGGTGCGGGACCGCTCACCTGGGCGCTGACAACCCCGGTCCGTCAAAGCCTGCTCTCCTCGTCGAATCCAACGAATGATCGGCGCTACAAAGACGAGGTGGCGTTCAAGTGGGACGTGCGAGCGAGTACAGCCGGCGAGAACACCGTCAAAGTCGTCCTCCACCTCATCTACGTCTACCTCGACGGCAGCGAGCACGACGGCACGGTTGAAGTGTCGCAGGCGCCCATCCCGATCGTGGCCGTCCAGTCGAGCGTCGCCAACACGGCCCTGCCGCAATTCAAATGGCCCCTCGCCGGACTTACGGGCGTGGCCGGGTTCATCGCGCTCCTTCGCTTTGTCTACACCACCCTCAAGACCATCAGCGACGTCACCGAGCCGGTGAAGGACGCGGCGAAAGTCGCCAACGCCGTACGCAGCCGCGTCGGCGCGCTCCAACAATCCCCGCCTCCCCCTCAGTCACCGCCTTCTCTGCCGCGCTTCGGTCCCACGCGACCGCCCGGTCTCGGCGGTCAAGACTCCTCCGCCGAGCGTACATCATCCCAAGCCTCACAGCGCCCGTGGCCGCCAATGTCAGGCAGGTGACGCCGGCGACTCAACCAGGCCATCTGTGGCCGCTCTGGGCCAGAGCGGCCACCCTACGTTCACGCCTCCACCGGCACAACCCAGAGCGCGTGTGCGACTCGCGCCGGGACAGCCACACGCTCGCCGCCGACGGCGATCTCCACCTCATCCTCCGCTCCGGGCGCATCCGAGCCGCCGGCCAGCGCCACCTGCGTGCCGGGCGTCAGGCCGCGCTCGTGCAGATAGGCGATCAGCTCCTCTTCGTCCTCCACTACCTCGGAAACCAGCAAGATGATACTCTCGGCTCCGCGAGGACGCTCGATGAGCCGAACGGCGCCCTTGTCATGCAGATACGTGCGCGCGTCGGATACCTGGCCGGGAATCGGATTGCCGTGTGGGCAGGTCGTGGGATGGCCGAGAGTCGTAACCACACGCGCCTCCACCGCGCCCGAGATGCGGTGCTCCAGGCGACACGCCTCCTCGTGGACCTCATGCCAGCCCATCCCGAGCACATCCACCAAGAAGCGCTCTGTCAATCGGTGGCGCCGAAGCACTGCTTCGGCCAATGCCACGCCGCGATCAGTCAGCGTAACGACTCGCCGCGAATCCATCTCCACGTAGCCGTCGCGCACAAGTCGCTTGAGCGTCTCCGTCACGGTCGGCGGAGCCACGCGAAAGTGCTCTGCCAGTCGTGCGCCTATGACCGGGATGCCCTCCATGCCCATGTTGTAGATGGCTTCGAGATACTCCTCGACGGTCTCTGTCGCCGCCGGTGCGTCCATGGCTCGGTCCGCCTCTCTGTGGTCGCGCTTCGCTGGATGAGGAACTGCCGCCCGGCAAGGCAGAGACCGCAATGCCGTCAGGTGTTGGTTCCGTCACCGGGGAAATTGGCCGCCCACCGCCACATACCATCTTCGCGGCTGCAAGGCCACTCCGATGTTCTCTATCGACGGTCGGGCGTGAGTACGCCGTCCTGAATGTCGTACACCACATCTGCCATCTCGCAGGCCTGCGGATCGTGAGTGGCGACGATGAAGCCTATTCCGGCCTGATGGGCCACGTCCACCATAAGTTGGAGGATCGTCTGGCCAGTATGTGAGTCCAGCGCCCCGGTTGGCTCGTCGGCGAGCACGAGGCGCGGCGCGTGTACAAGTGCGCGGGCGATGGCGACGCGCTGTTGCTCACCGCCAGAAAGCTCCGGCGCGCGATGTTGCAGCCGATCCGCTAGTCCGACGAGTCCGAGGGCCTCTCGCGAGCGCCGCTCGCGCTCCTGTCGCGCAGCGCGCACCAGCCGCAGCGGCACTTCGACGTTTTCCCGCGCGGTGAGCGCCGGCACAAGGTGCGCCGCTTGGAAGATGAAGCCTAGCTCGTCGCGGCGCAGCGCCGTCCGCTGGTCGTCATTCAGTGACGCTAAATCGCGCCCTAGTAGCGTGACACGCCCCTCAGTAGGGTCATCCAACCCGGCGATGAGGTTGAGCAGAGTTGTCTTGCCCGCGCCCGAGCGCCCACGGATGGCGACGAACTGCCCCGGAAACGTGGCCAGGCTGACCTGGCGGAGCGCCGTGACGGTGCCTCCACCACTCTTAAAGCGCTTGACCACGTTCTCGACCACGAGCGAAGGTTGCCGTCCACCCCACGCCTGATGAGACCGAACCGCGTCCCCATTCACCAATTGAACTCCATGCATCACAGCTCGCGGTCCTTTCCCACAGGTAGCGGCTCGCGCGAACCGGCTCGCGTATCGAGATGTCCAGGCGCTGGCGCGGCGCAGACAGGTTCACTCCAGTGTATCCTACCCGTATCCTACGTCGCCACCCCGCCTCCGCATCTCACCGTAAGGTTCGGCCCGGCGCGATTTCAGCCAACCTCCTGCCACAAGTAGGCTCAGCCGCGACCGGAACGATGCACCACAGCGCGTGAAGCACCCTCAGTCGAGCGACACAGCGAACGATGTCTTGCCGCACCCGTTGATCTCGGCGATAGGTCGTGCCAACGCTCCCCCTACACCAATGCGTCGGCCAGCGCCCGCAAGAACAGCTCAACGTCCGTCACCAACCCCACCGCCTGCGCAGTCCCACGGTCCGCGATCTTCGTCACCACCGCCGGATTGATGTCCACGGCGACCGTCCGCACCGACGCCGGCAGCAGATTGCCCGTCGCGATCGCGTGCAGCATAGAGGCCGCCATCACCGCCACCTCAACACCGCGCACCGCCTCACGCATGCGCCCCTGCGCCCGCACGGAATCCGTGATCACCCCCGGCATCGGTCCGTCGTCGCGGATCGACCCCGCCAGCACCAGCTCGACGCCCTTTTCCAGTGACGCCGCCACGATACCGTCGCCTAGCAGTCCTAGCCTGTGGGCCTCCTCCAGTGAACCCGCGCCGCGGACCGCGTTGATCGCACGTAGATGGTTGCGATGCCCATGCTCCACCGGCAACCCCGTGGCCAGATCGATACCCAGCGACGTGCCGAACATCGCCGCCTCCACGTCGTGCGCCACCACCGCGTTCCCGCCAAAGATCACCTGGATGTACCCGCGCCGCACGAGGTCGGCCACATGCCGGCGCGCCGCCGTGTGCACCACTGCCGGCCCCAGTACGAAGAGCACCTTCCCGTCGTGCGAGCGCGTCTCGCGAATCGCTTGCGCCACGTCATGAATCGCCAGCGCCTTCGCCCGCTCCGACGAAACCGGACTCTGCATAAAGGCGAAGGCCTCCCGCTGGCGGCGTGGCCTCTCATGCGGCTCCACGCGGACACCCTCGAACCCCACCACCACCTCGTCGCCCACCCGCACCTCATGCATCGGCCGCGTGGAGGCGCGTTTGCTGTTGTGATCGACGACGACGGCCACATCCATCTCGATGTCCGCGACCTCCACCCACGCGCCGTCCACGCGCACCCGCGTCGGCATGTTGGTCGTAGAGTAGAAGTCGTCCGGCAGCACACCATCCTTTGTGACGGGCGCCGTGCGGGCATTGCGCTCGTCCGCGAGAACCGCCCCAAGGCGTTGCAGCTCGCCAACCAGTTCCGTGAGCAGCTCGTCGGTATCGGCAATCACGGCGATGCGCGCGTAGCTCGGCTCCGCTTCGCTCTGCCCCACCCGCATGTCGCGCACCTCGAACCGCGCCCCGGCGTCCTCAATCGCCCCCCACACGCGCGGCAGGATGTACGAATCGATGATGTGGCCTTCCAGCTCGATCTCCGTGCTCGCCATGAAGCCGCTCCCGTCCCATATGCTGCCGCCCGCCAGCCACCCAGCGTGTCGCTCGCCACTCCTGCCGCAGATCCCCTACCCATCGAACGCGACCGCAACACCGCCAGGCTGGCCCTCAGGTACACCGCTCATCGCCAGTGTAGCACGCGCAGACGTGCGCCCCATGTGACGCCGCGCCAATCTCGTGACGGGATATGACGGGAAATGACAGCCTTTGATGGCGCCCCTGACTGGCCGTAGCCGGCGGATCGTGCTACCCTTAGGCCCTCAGCGCCTACCTGATGCCCATCCTCTCCACGCATTTGGCCGAGACGTCTCCACGTCACCATTTTTCCGCCGCGCACGATGGCCGCGCCAAAGCCACGCACGCAGCGCCGCCGAAAAGTGTATTTGCGGCAAAAATGGCAATACCCATCGCCTGTCATCCGGGAGGCACCTCCCTACCCCCACGAGGACAATTTTGAAAAGCGGCAAAAACGGCAACGGATGTGCTGCAAGATCACCGCGAGTAAAAAAACATTGCGCTGAATAAAATCCGGCCACAATCGGCCACAATCGGCCATGATACAATCCCACGAGAACGCTTGCTGACGGCGACGACAGCGCCCCACGGAGGATACACGTGTCCGATACGGTAACAAAAGCAGGAGCGCCTGCTCGCAGCGGAGCGAAGCGGACGGCAGCCCCGAAAGCCAACGGCCAGGCCAAGCCGGTAGCGGCCACCGAACCGCATCTGGATCTGCTCGCCTGGCGCGACGAGTTCCCTATCCTCCAGCGCAAGACGTACCTCAATAGCTGCTCCCTCGGCCCGCTCTCACGGCGCAGCATGGCCGCCATGAACCGCTTCATGGAGCTGTGGAACGAGCACGGCGCTCAGGCCTGGTA
>CAYYCB010000251.1:0-4758 GCA_964469715.1 uncultured Ktedonobacterales bacterium
GTGTACGCACGGTAACGTGCTCAGCCGAGCGCCACTACTGGCCGCACGGCTTGGCTTTTCACATCTTCACGTCAAGGCCAGCGCGAGTGAAACCCATACCGCGATCGCGGTATCCGGAGCTCGTTCGGTCGGCAAAATCGAGGTAAATACGGATCACATCTCCTGCGGTTGTCCCCTGCGGATAGTCGACTATCTGCTGCGGCACGTGCGGTTTGGATGGGCATGACGTCCATCCTCCGTGGTCGCCATTAGGCCCGGTCGAGCGCGATAAGCGCTCCCGGGCCTATCTGCTTGCGCGGCTGACCCTAGCGACAATGCGGCAGCGTAGTGCAAATGTCTTTGTGTAACCGCTGTTTGTTGACTTTCGTATAGTAATTGAGTAGTCGTAGCGTCGCGACGAGAGGGGGCTAGATGTCAACTCGCGTCGGTGGCGCAAGCTTCGCAGTGTTGGCACTATTCTCGCGGTGGTGCTTCACACGAAGATCAAGCGCCTTCGGAGCGCGCAATAGGGCGACAGGCGACTGTGGCCGAAGTGCGCGATGCGAGCAATGGAGACAGGTTACCACTCTACCTCCTGATGGATGTGCAGTATGTCTACGATGAACACAACAAACTCTGCCGATCTCGAACGCCTTATTCAAGAAGGTCGTAAACGAGGGTTCATTCGGCGCACCGAGCTCGAGGCTGCCCTACGCAAGGCGGGCGTCACTCTAGTGCCCGGCGCGCTCGACAATATTCGGGCTCACTCAGACGGCACGGCCGACGGTACATCCGCTGGTCGCATTGAGCCGGCGATTGAGGAGCTCACAGACCTTGACTCCGCCATAGAGCAGCTACTCGCCGCAGACGTCGACATTGTCGACGACGACGATGAGGAGGCGCGAGTGGCGGAAGATGAGGTCATCGAAAGTGACCTACATGCTATGGAAACTGACAGCGCGCCGCTTGTTGATCTACCTGATGTCGCCGAGGCCGGAGCCGACAGGCTCCGTCGCGCCCAAGAGGTCGCCCGTGCCGCCGAGCGCGGCGAGGCGGCGGAAGTGGACGCCATCACCGCCTATCTGCGCGAGATAGGGCGTGTGCCGATGCTCAGTCATCAGCAAGAGATCGATCTGGCCAAGCGGATCGAGGCTGGCGACAAGACGGCCGTTCAGCAGTTCGTACTGGCGAACCTCCGTCTCGTCGTGAGCATCGCCAAGCGCTACGTCGGCCGTGGCCTGTCGCTCCTCGACCTCATCCAGGAAGGAAATATCGGCCTGATGCGCGCGGTCCAGCGCTATGACTGGCGCCGCGGACACCGCTTCAGCACGCACGCGACCTGGTGGATCCGCCAGGCCATCAGCCGGGCTGTAGCTGACAAGGGCCGTGCGATTCGTCTCCCAGTCTACGTCAATACCGCACTGAATCGCGTGCGCCGTGAGCGCCAGCGGCTTGTGCAAGATCTCGGTCGTGACCCGAGCGAGCAGGAACTGGCTGAGGCTCTGGGGATGGATGTCGAGCGGCTCCACGAGCTCGAAGCGGCGCCCGGCACGCCGATCTCCCTTGAGCTGCCCGTCGGCGAAGACGAAGAGCAGGAGCTTGGCGACGTCCTGGCCGACGAGTCGAGCACGTCGCCCGAGGAGGCGGCTACCACCCGTACGATGAAGCAAGAGATGCAGGACGTCCTTGAGGATGTCCTCACGCCGCGCGAGCGGCTCGTCCTGCAGCTCCGCTTCGGACTCGGCAACGGCCACACCTATCCTCTGGAGCAGGTCGGACGTCAGCTCGGCATCACGCGCGAGCGGGTCCGGCAGATCGAGGCCGGTGCGCTCGCCAAGCTGCGGCATCCCAAAGTACTCGAACGCCTCCGCAGCTAATCGCGCAAGCGTTTGCTCAACCTGGTTCCAAACTACACAGCCCCGGCCACAATGGCCGGGGCTGCAATTGTATGTATACTTCGCGCTGCTTCATTACGACGTAAGCCCCACTCTTACAGGATTCGAGGTGAGACGTTGGGCACGTTCAGTCCCCCGACGGTCTCCCCGGAGCGTCAGCCTTCCCGCTGCTCCGCGGCATCCCAGAGACCCGGCGGCGCGGCGGGCGGCGCCTTGAACGACACACCAAGGTGCTCGTAGGCCAGCCGCGTGGCCATGCGCCCGCGTGGTGTGCGCTGGAGGAAGCCAAGCTGAAGCAGATAGGGCTCTAGCACGTCCTCGATGGTCTCGACCTCTTCGCTGATGCTAGCCGCCAGCGTCTCCACACCCACAGGCCCGCCATCGAATTTCTGGATGATCGCCATCAGTAGGGTTCGGTCTGTCGGGTCCAGCCCGCGCTCATCCACTTCGAGCGCAACGAGCGCCTCGCGTGCTACGTCCTGCGTGATGACTCCGTCCGCCCGCACCTGCGCGTAGTCGCGGGCGCGCTTGAGCAGCCGGTTCGCGATACGCGGCGTACCACGGGCCCGCCGCGCAATCTCATGTTCGCCGCCCGTCTCCGCCGGCACGCCCAGGATGCGCGCCGAGCGGTGGATGATAGTTTGAAGCGCCTGCTCGTCGTAATATTGCAGGCGATAGATCACGCCAAAGCGATCGCGTAGCGGGGCGGCAAGCGCACCCAGGCGTGTCGTCGCGCCGACGACCGTGAACGGATTCAGCGGCAGCCGCACGCTACGAGCTGCCGGACCCTTGCCGATGATGAGGTCGAGGGCGAAGTCCTCCATGGCCGAGTACAAGCGTTCCTCCACCACGCGGCTCAGGCGGTGAATCTCGTCGATGAAGAGGATGTCGCCGCGTTCCAGAGCCGTCAGGATGGAGGCGAGATCTCCGGCATGCTCGATAGCGGGGCCCGACGTCAAGCGAATATTAGCGTCCATCTCGGTGGCGATGATCAGCGAGAGCGATGTCTTGCCTAGACCCGGAGGCCCAAAAAGCAGCACGTGATCGAGCGCCTCGCCGCGCCCCTTCGCAGCCTCAAGCAGGATGCGTAGGTTGTTCTTGACGGTATCCTGGCCGATGTAATCGTCCAGCCGTCGAGGCCGCAAGCTTGTCTCTTGCTGATCGTCGTCGCCGTCGTGCATCGGCGACACCAGCCGCTCGGCCATGCGTCCACTCCATTGGATTACGCGCTCGCGAACAGAACGCCCGTTCTATCTTTAGTCGCCCACAGTATACCATGCGCGACTGCCCGAGCTGCCGCCGGTACTGGCGCTCGCGGCGCATGGCCGGCACGAACAGGAAAGCGGGGCGTCTACACGAGACGTCCCGCTCACTGCGAATGGTCTCTCGTCCTCGCGGCTATCGGCCGTGGTGCTGCAGGTAGCGCCGTGCGGCGAAGGCGGCGAGCGCGCCGACCGCGAGTCCACCCCCGATCAGCACGCCGCGCATCAGCTCTGGATGCTCATTGAGTGCGAAGCGATGCATTGCGGCCACCTGTTGCGGTGTCGCCGTCGCCGGGTCGATCTGTGCGAGCTGAGCCGCCTCGGGAGATGTGTTGGCCACGCTCTGCAGTTTGTCTTTGAAGGACTGGGCCGCCTCGGCGAGCTGCCCCGATGACATAGACTCGTAATGGGCGTCCGTCACCTGCTGCACGAGCGCGGGGTCGGCGTGTTGGTGGAACGACTCAACGGCCTCCGCCGCGTGCTCGGTCGAGATCTGATCCTGTGTGCTGGCGTCGTGGTGATCGGCGAGCGTTTGAATCGCGGGATGACTTGGGTCCTCGAACATGGAAAGGGCTCCTCACGCGTTTCTCTATCGTCCATGCGCCGTCGGCCGCAAGTGGGCCGGTCTGAATCACGGGCAGCCACTGCTTAGCTGCCTCGCGCAGTGTACCATAGGCCATTGGCGCTGCCCGGTCGAACAGGGTGAGCTGACTCACACTTCCAGCAGGTCGCCGTCGCTAGGGATGACGATCTCGCCCCCGAATGCGGCGGCTGCCTCGTCACGAGCCCCAGCAATGACCATGTCATTGCCCAGGTGCACGAGCGCCAGCCGCCCAACGCCGCAGTCAGCCGCGGCCTCGCCTGCTTCCGCCGCCGTCATGTGGCGGCTCGCCCGCGCCACCGCCTCGCCATCCTTGAGGAAGGTACACTCCGTAATCAGCGTCCTCGCGCCTTTCGCTAACACAGCAATGTTGGCGCAGGGCTGCGTGTCACAGGTATAAGCTAGAGCGCCGTCTGGCAATTCGAGTCGTACGCCCACCGACGGGACGGAATGGTCCATCGCCACGACGGTCGCCGGGATGCCTTGCAGCGTCGTGTGGTTCCCGTCTTCCACCGCTGCGAACTCGACAGCGAACGTCCAGTGGTCCAGTGTCAGCTCGAAATCAAAGGCGTCGATGAGCCGGTGCGCCACATTTAATACCACAGGCAGCGCCACGATGCGTAGCGGCTTCGTGCGCCCTCCCAGGCGGAAACTCTCAATGAGCGAGGGGAGGCCGCCGATGTGGTCGATATGCGCGTGCGTGATTAGCAAATCGCCGACGCTGTCTGGCCCGAACCCTGCCGCGAGGAGCGCACGATAGGGATCACCGCCACAGTCAATGAGCAGCGTACCTGCGCCGTCCGCCGGCGTGATCGCCATACTCGTATTCGCTCGATAGCGAAGCGGAAGCGCCGCCGCTGTCCCAAGGAAGACGAGTCGTGCCACAGCTTGCCCTCCGTGCCGCTTGGCTCCCTACCGCCGTGGAATCTGGCGTCGTGGGGAGCGGTCGTTCGTGTCTCCCCAATCGTCCCAGCCGCTTGAACGCTGCCTGCCCGCATAGACCGCTTCATCGCCGCGCCCA
>CAYYCB010000252.1:0-4756 GCA_964469715.1 uncultured Ktedonobacterales bacterium
GCGCGGCGCCCTGGGTGGCGAAGGCGAGGGCCGCGAGCAGTACGAGGATGTTCACCAGGGCGACGGGATAGGCGACGACGAGGCCGGGGCGCGCACCGCTGGCTGGGCCACCATAGGGAAAACGCCGGGCGCGGGCGCGGGCACGATGGCCGAAGAGGATGCTGCGGACGGCGAGGACGAAGGCAAGGAGGGCAGCCAGGCGGATAAGCGGGGAGATGACGCCCTCCAGCGGCGGCGAGGGGAGAAGCTCGACGAGCACGCCGACAAGCGCGACAGCGTCAATCGCGAGCGCGGCGAGCGCGAGGCGCAGGCTGGCGCCGCCCCAGCGACGTCGCTTCGAGATGGCCGAGTGGGGCGTGGTGAATTGCTCATCTTCTTCGGCATCAAACGCCGCCGCGTAGCGCCTCGGCAGGGCATCCTGCGCAGGCATACGGGATGGCGATGACATAGGTCTCTCGCTTGCTGGCATGTATCTCCCGCGGGCACACCCGCCCGCTCCCCAACAGTGTACAAGTATACACGAAGGCTGGTCGCCGTGTGCACCGGGTGTGACCATCCGGCGGGGGATGGCGTCTGTTCAGAGGGGCCGGTGCGTGCTATCATAAACTCGCACTCATTGGGGATTTTTCGCTGGTGGTCACGCACTGACCGTTCGCCAACGAGCCCCATTCCCATTTCATCCACGCCTCGCACGCGCCTCGGAGCATTCGCCAGGAGGTCGCCAGCGCCGCGACGGGCAGGAAGGACAGTTCACGATGAATTATCGCGGCGGCCAGGGCGGCATGCAGCAGGTGATCCCAGGCGGGCCGCTCGGCAAGGCACGGTACGCCCTCTCGCTGGGGCGTCCGGATGAGGCCGAGCGACTCGCGCGCAAGCGGCTTGAGAAGGAAGGCGGCGACGTCAACACGCGCGTCGTGCTGGCGCAGGCGCTCTTGCAGCAGGGACGGTCGCGCGAGGCCGCCGATGAGGCGCGGCGCGCGGTTCGCGGGCAAAGCACCAATGTGGACGCGCATCTCGTGCTGGCGTCGGCGCTCTTGCAGACGCAGGGACCGATGGGGCAGTTCCGCAAGGTGCCCGACGAGGCGATTCAGGCGGCACGGCGGGCGGTGGAGCTGCAGCCGCGAGCGGCGAAGACGCATGTGCAGCTTGCCGAGGTGCTGGCGGCGAACCGAGACATGGTGGGCGCCCGCGCGGAGGCCGATACGGCGGTGAAGCTGGAGCCGCGCCAGGCGGCAGGGCATCTGGTGCGCGCGGTGGTGCTGTATACCGATAAGGATCCTGAGGGCGCGCTCGACGCTGCGCAGTCGGCGCTACGCAGCGATCGAACCCTGACGCAGGCGGAGTTCATCCGCGCGAATGCGCTGATCGACCTGAAGCGCTATGACGACGCGCTGACGGCGCTCGATACGGTGGAGCGGACGAATACGACGTTGGGGGCGAGCAATACGCGGGCGCTGCGGGCACGCATCCACTATAAGCAGCGGAAGTTCGGGCAATCGTACCGCGAGTTCCGCACGTTGCAGGCGGCGAATTCGCGGCTGCGCTTCCTGGCGCCGGTGTTGGCGGCGGTGAGCATGGTCGCGGTAGGCCAGTTCGGGCAGAACGCGCAGTTCTTCATCATCGCGCTGGTGACGGTGCTGGCGGTGCTGATCCTCCTGGGGCTGTCGCTGATTCCGGTGGCGGGGCCGTGGATCGTGACGGTGCTGGTGTTAGGGCTGATCGGCCTCTTCGCGTTTGGGGCGGTGCGGCAGTCGCAGGGTACGATCCTGGGGGCGGCGCCTGGTGGGCGCATCGGCTCGCTGGGAATCACGGTCGTGGCCTTCGCGGCGATGTTCGTCCTGGTGCTATTCATCGGCTCGCACACGGTCCATTGGTCGTTCACGTCAATGTGGCTTGGCGTGGCGGGCGCGGCGGGATTGGCCTTCAGCGCCGTGATCCTGTATCTCTTTGGACGCTTCGGCGGCCAGAGGACGGGCGCGGCGTTGTAGAGCGCGGACGCCAGACGACAGGCGGGTTGGATCGTGAGGGTCCAGCCCGCCCGATTTGTTTGGGCGCGAGGCGCTGGCGGAGATAGCGCACGACGTGTACCTCCGTGAGGCTAATAGTTCGAGCACTTGCCCAGACTTCTACACGGTGTCGAACAGTCTTGCAATCCAGTCAAGGGCTTCGGGATACTGGTCGCAGTCCAAGACGAACTCCTGCCCCCGTCCGACGGTGCGCAACTGCACCAACTGCCCGTTCGCTTGCCAGCGCGCCGGACTCGCATGGTAGCTGAGTGCCGAGGCGCGGCCCTGCGGGTGGAACCACGCCGGTAGGTGCCAAACGCTGCGAGAGGTGTCGGGCGCGGTGAGGCGCAAGTGTGGCGCGTAGTGGCGGAAGAGGCCGGCCCCCGGCAGGTCGAGCGCCCTGTCGGGGAGGTGGAGACAGTCTGTGGCGAGGTAGAGCGAATTGACGCCGAAGCTTGGCGTGGCTTGGTGATTCAGCCAGTGCGGGTGGTCGTGCGCCCACGGTGGGACCGCGCCGCTTTGGATCGGGATGCGCCCCATAACTTGCAGCCAGCCGAAGAGGCAGTGTATGTCGGGTGCGCCCTGGACGTAGCGGTAGGCGCCGGTGGCGGGGTTCCGCTCAACCCGTCGGAACCAGCCGAAGAACAGGAACACGTCGCCCGGAGCGACCCCTTGGTTCTGCAGATGGGCCTCCGCGGCCCCCGCCTGGCCGAAGAGCGAGCACCAGCCGGCGGGCCGCGGGCGGACGGCGGCGGCGTCCAGGTCGGGGTCGAGGTGCGCTTTGTCGTCGGGACCGAGCCGGCCGCGGGTCAGGTCGCGCACCACGGGGCCAAGCGTGTGCTCGCCGTGCCAAATCTCGCCATAGCGCTTGAGGGGGGCGGGCGAGCGTTCTGGGATCGGCAGCGAGCACAGGGCTCCCGACGGGAAAATCGGGCTGGGGACGCCGCCGACCCCCGAGTCGAACCCTTTCCGGCTGAGGATGATGTGCATCGCTACTCCCCTCCCTCGACTCAGGCAAGCAGCGCTTCGAGATCGACGATCTTGCACCCCCTACCGACACGGAAAGACAGCCGCACGTGCGGCGCAGTCCAGAGGAAGCTGTTGTGTGGGTCCCCTACCAGCAGGGCCGGCCGGCGGCCGTAGCGGCTGCGGTAGTTCACGTCCGCGCGCCACACCCCGTCGGTGCTGTGCGGATGGTCGGGACGAGGCGGGATATACGCGGCCGGGGCGTAGGGATTTACACCGAGGTCGCGTGGACGGTAAACGTCGCCGAGTGGGTGCTTGTCAGCCGCCTTGGCCCTCGCCGCATTAGGTACGTGTGCCGACAACCACGCCCAGAGGTCGCCGTGCGATGCAAAGGCGTGCTCCACGCGCATCAGGTAGAACAGATAGCCCTGACCCAGCAGGCCGGCCTCGGCACCCGTGATGCCGGCAATCCAGATGTCCCGCCAAGCGTCCACCTCACGGCCCGAGCGCATCTGCCCCTTGCAGGTGCACAGCGTGACAAGTCCACCTTGGAAATTCGGGGCTGTCCCGGCCTGTGCGAATTTGCCGCCTGCGTCCTTCACGGTCGTCAGGACGTAGCAATAGACGGTCCCCCGCTGGCCGCCGATCCTGGCGATGAGGTCGTTGCGGTCGAGATTTAGATTGTCGGCGAGGGAACCAGACGCGGGGAATTTCTGGCATAGGAGGCCAGGCGTGGAGGCCTGCTGACCGGAGACACACCGAGCCGTCATTGACGTGGCCAAAAGCGCCCTCCCTCCTGATACGCACTCGTCGGCCGCGAGGAGCCGCCTAGGTTGTCAATTGTCGCGTCCGGCAACATTCTTTCACGTTCAAGCGATCAGGAGCAAACCAATTCGGCCGAGCGAAGTCCTTGGCGCATATGGCGTGCCATTGGAAGCCTGCCATTATGCCTTGCGAGCGACCACTGCCAGCTGGCAGGTGGCATTCCTACCAGCCCCAAGAACGCCTATAACACGACTGTATCGTCGCCCGCCAACTTGTCCTAGTCGAAACGTGCGGGAGTCCTGGATTACAGAGTATGCTACCCCATGCACGATCGGAGAGTAGCTGATCTGGACATCTTCGTTGGAGCCAGGCAAGAGCCCATAGTAAGGAGTCGCGCATGTTGCCTGATTGGGGAAGACCAGCCGGCCCGCCGGCAGTCAACTTCGCGGGACACGACTTCACATTCGTGGCGTTGTTGGCTCCCGAGCGCGATTTGGCAGGAGTCGTTCGGGAGTACAGCCCGCAGGGCAGGTACGCCAAGGCCGGCGCCGTGCCGCTGCACAAATACGGCCTCGGCACGTTCTGCAGATTCCGCCTCGCCTTGCCGAAGGGACTATCTGGAGTCTACGCCCTGGTCCTGGACGGAACTGTGCGCTACTTCGGCGAGTGTAAGAATCTAGGCAAGCGGTTCAACACGGGCTACGGCAACATCTCTCCGAAGAACTGCTATCAAGGCGGTCAGGCGACCAACTGCAAGATCAACCGTCGGATCCTCGACGCGGCGAAAGCGCGTGGTCGAGTTGACTTGTACTTCCATCCTACACCGCTTCGGCGGACGGTCGAGCAGCAGCTCATCGCGCGCTATTTGCCACCATGGAATGGCTGAAAAGTGAGCGAAGAGCACATCTCCGATCACTGGCGCTCGGCAAGCGCCCGGCTCTCGGCCATCTGGTAGCGGTGCTGGGGTCGCTCATGGGGCAGGTAGACGGCGCACGGCATCGAAGCGGCGGAGGAAAGGG
>CAYYCB010000253.1:0-4737 GCA_964469715.1 uncultured Ktedonobacterales bacterium
ACCTGGGCCGCAACACTGCTGTCAAGCTCGGAATCCCCGACGAGCAGATCGTCGTTTGGAACCAGCGCGAGGACTTCGGCGGCATTGAAGACGACGCGACGCTCGTGAACGCCAAGGTCATCCTCTGGAAAGGCTGGTGCTCGACGCACCAGCGCTTCTCGGTGGAGCAGATTGCCCAGGCGCGGCGCGACTTCCCCGGCGTGCGCGTGGTGGTGCATCCTGAGTGTCGCCGTGAGGTAGTGGATGCCGCCGATCTCAACGGCTCGACCGAGTACATCGTCAAAGTGATCGAGGAATCGCCCGCCGGGACGGTCTGGGCGGTCGGCACCGAGGTCAACCTCGTCAAGCGCCTTGCCACCGAGCACCCTGACAAGACGATCTTCTGCCTGGACCCGGTCGTCTGCCCCTGCTCCACGATGTATCGCATCCATCCGGCCTACCTCGCCTGGGTGCTCGAAGCTCTCGTGGAGGGGCGCGTCCTCAACCAGGTGAGCGTAGATGCCGAGACCGCGCGATGGGCCAAGATCGCCCTCGAACGCATGCTGGCGAACAAGGCGTAGGCGCTTAGCCGGTGGCATAAGCCTAGAGCGCCCTCTTGTTGTGCCTGAGGTGACATGCGATACTCGAACTGCACATCGTTGCTGTGTGCCCGTGAGAGTATCCTGACCGGCAATCGTGCGGGAGGCCTTCGATGGTGATGTCACCCTACGACGAGGCGCTGAGTGCGGCTCAGCGCCTCGATCCTGTCGATCAGCTCCGTCTGGCAGAGAAGTTAATGGCGAGTGCGCGCCAGCAACTTGCGACCTCACGCCCCAGAAGCATACGGGAGCTACGTGGACTCGGCCAAGGAGTCTGGGAAGGCCGTGATGCTCAGGATTATGTAAACGAGGAGCGTGATGCTTGGCGTGGGTAGACGCGATACGAGGGGCGGTGGTGGGTTTAGATACAGCACCGCTGATCTATTATGTTGAGGCTCACCCCGCGTACATCGACCTGGTGGACCCATTCTTCGATGCGCTGGATGCGGGTGAATTGACGGTGGTGACGTCCTTTATTACACTCCTGGAAGTGTTGGTCCAGCCAATACGCCGCGGGGATTCTGGGCTAGCGGATCGGTTTCGCGATGTCCTCGTGAATGTGGCAGGTCTAAGATCGGTGACGCTGACGCAGGAAATCGCGGAGGAGGCCGCTCGTCTGCGTGCTCAGTACAATGTTCATACGGCGGATGCGATTCAATTGGCCACCGCCGTACGCTCTGGAGCGAGCGTCTTCCTCACGAACGACGTCAAGTTGTCCTCTTTCCCAGCGATGCGGGTTTTAACGCTCGATTCGCTTCGTACCGCTCCATAGAGCCATCCGCCCCATTCTGCGGTGCCTGGATGCTATCCGCTGGCGGCACGTGAACCGACGCCGCATTGCAAGGTCGGCGTCTCGCCGGCCCTGCAATGGTGAATGGATCGAGGCTCCCAGACGTCTTACCCCTGCATGAGGGCGCGGGCGATGACGAGGCGCTGTATCTGGTTGGTGCCCTCGTATATCTGGGTGATTTTGGCGTCGCGCAGCATTCGCTCGACCGGGAATTCCTTCATGTACCCATAGCCGCCAAGCACCTGTATGGCGTCGTTGGTGACCTCCATGGCGATGTCGGAGGCGTAGGTCTTGGCGATGGCGGACTCCCGACTGAAGCGCGACGTACCGGCGTCCATCAGCTCACCCACGGAATAGATAAGCCGGCGCGCGGCCTCAACCTTGATGTCCATATCGGCGAGCATGAACTGGATACCCTGGTTCTCGATGATGGGCTTGCCAAACTGGATGCGCTCCTTGGCGTACTTCACGGCGAAGTCGAGCGCACCCTGGGCGATGCCGAGGGCCTGGGCGGCAATACCGGGACGGGTGCGGTCGAGCGTCATCAAGCCGATCTTGAAGCCGTCGCCTTCCTTGCCTAGCAGGTTCTCCGCGGGGATGACGCAGTCCTCGAAGACAAGCTCGCCGGTCTGTGAGCCTCGGATGCCCATCTTGTTCTCAACCTTGCCAAGATGGAAGCCGGGCGTGCCCTCTTCGACGACGAAGCAGCTCGTGCCCTTCGTCCCCTTCCCAGGGTCGGTGACGGCGAAAATCGTGTTGACCTGAGCGATGCCGGCGTTGGTGATGAAGTGTTTCAGACCGTTGAGGACGTAGGTGTCGCCGCGTTTCTCGGCTCGTGTGCGCATGGCCCCCGCATCTGAGCCAGAGCCTGGCTCGGTGAGGCCGTATGCCGCGAGCCACTCGCCGGTGGCGAGCTTGGGGATCCACTTGCGCTTCTGCTCGTCGGTGCCCGCGAGGAGGATGGGCAGCGCCCCAAGCTGCTGCACGCAGAGGATGAGGGCGGTGGTGGCATCGGCCTTGGCCAGCTCTTCGATGGTCTTGAGGATGGTCAGCTCGCTGGAGCCGAGCCCGCCGAACTCCTCAGGGAAGGGCATGGCGAGGATGTCCTGCTTAGCAAGCAAGTCCTTCATATCCCACGGGAACTCGCCGGCCTCGTCAATCGCGGCGGCGCGTGGGGCGACCTTCTCGCGGGCAAGATCGCGGACCATCTCCAACAACATCTGCTCTTCGGCTAATTCGACGGCCATGGCGCACGCTCCTTTGCGTTTGCACTGCGACTGCGGACGGGGCGCGTCGGGAGGCGAAATGCCGGGCGCCGCCTGTCATTATAGGGGCGCGGCGGGCGGTGGGTCAAACACAAGAGGTGTCGGGGCGCAGAGCCTCGCGGCCCCTTTGCTACACAATCTCCCCGGTGATATACTGAAGCCCACGAACCGAGGTACGCAGCGCGCAGCAGTGGGGATTCTTCCCACTGTTTTTTACATGCCGCGTATTTCCAGTTCGTCAGCCGGTCGCGCCACGGAATGGCGCGGCGCAGGCGCCAAAGCCATATGTTTTCGATAAGGCGTGGGTCCTGCTCACGCCTTTGCTCATGTATGCGCGAGGTGGTTTCTCAAAATTGGGGCCGCTCACTGCGGCCCGCACGGATGCCCGATGGAGAAGGGGGAGTCATTATGCGGAGTGAGTACCAGACGGCAATCGCTCAGCTTACCCACGAGAAGGGGCTGCCCCAGAATGTCGTCACGGAAGCGGTGGCGAACGCGCTGCTGGCGGCCTATCGCAAGAGCACAGGCGGCGGCGAGAACGTGCGCATCGAGGTCGAGCGCAGCGGCGACGTCCACGTCTGGGCGACGAAGCGTGTCGTGGCGCAGGTGAAGAACGCCGGTGAAGAGATCTCGCTAGGAGAGGCGCAGCAGATCGATCCACACGCCGCGCTCGGCCAGTACATGGAGGTCGATTCGCCGCAGATCTTCGACCGTATCCCGGCACAGACGGCCAAGCAGATCATCCTGCAGCGCATCCGCGAGGCGGAGCAGGAGTATCTCTTCGAGTCGTACAAAGACCAGGTAGACGATATGGTCGTGGGCAACGTGGTGCGGCGCGACGAGCGTGTCCAGGGTGCATGGGTGCTGGAGTTGAGCACGACGGGCACCGGCACCCGCATCATCGAGGGGGTGCTTGAGCCGAAGGAGCAAGTGCCTTCGGAGCGCTATCGTCCACAGCAGAAGCTGCGCGTGTATGTGGTGGAGCTGCGCCGGGGCGGCCCCCGTGGCGTGCAGGCAGTGGTCTCGCGGACGCACCGCAACATCATCAAGCGACTCTTCGAGCTTGAGGTGCCGGAGATCTTCAACGGCCAGGTCGAAATCAAGGCCATCGCCCGCGAGCCGGGCAGCCGGTCGAAGGTCGCCGTCTGGGCGCGCCAGGAGGGGATCGATCCAATCGGCGCGTGCGTCGGCGTGCGCGGGACGCGCATCAACAAGATCGTGGACGAGCTCGGCGGCGAGAAGATCGACATCATTCAGTGGGATCCCGACCCGGCGAAGTTCGTGGCGAACGCGCTCAGTCCGGTCAAGCCGCTGCACGTTGAGCTGCGTGAGAGCGACCATAAGGCGCTGGTGACAGTGCCGGAGAAGTCGCTGTCGCTTGCCATCGGCAAAGAAGGGCAAAACGCGCGCCTGGCTGCCCGTCTGACGGGGTGGCGTGTGGACGTGTTGCGACAGGGCGAGCAGGCGGCCGAGACGCATGCGGAAGCCCACGCCGAGGCCGGCGCGGCAAGCAGTATGGAAGGGCGGTAGGGGTCTCTCGCAGGGTCCCTCTGCGCTTCCGGCCAAATGTGAACGGTACGTGAGAGGCGTATATGAAGACAGTGAGTACGCCGCAGGGACAGCCGCAGAAGAAGGCGAAGCAGCCGCAGAAGCTGCGGCATGTGCCGGAGCGGACCTGTGTGGCGTGTAGGCAACAACGGCCCAAGCGCGAGCTGCTGCGCATCGTTCGGACGCCACAGGGCCGTGTGGAGCTTGACCCCACGGGCAAGAAGTCTGGCCGGGGGGCCTATCTCTGCGCCAAACGCTCCTGCTGGGACCTGGCGCTGCGCAAAGGGGTGCTTGAGCGCGAATTTGAGGTGTCGCTCGACCCAGAGGATCGCGCCGCGCTGGAGGCTTACGTGGAGACCCTGCCCGTCGAGCCGGCGCCGGCTCCTGTCGCGCGGCCCAAGAAGGGCGCGATGAAGCCGGAGTAGTAGTAAATAACGCCAGCCCCGGTGAGCTGCCGATTTCCGGCTAGGACCGGCAGGTCACCCCTCTCGCGATTAGGAATGTCGCGCGAAGTTGGGGCAGCGCCTCGCGCGCGGTGTGCCTGGTCTTCAGTCTA
>CAYYCB010000254.1:0-4704 GCA_964469715.1 uncultured Ktedonobacterales bacterium
CGGTCGCCCTCGACGACAAGCGGCTCGTAGGCTCCGGCGTAGGTGCCGGGCGCATCGCGGTTCTCAAGCCACGAGGCGACGATGGCCTCACGCCCACGGATTGGCTCGTCGTAGGGACCGGTCGCATAGGTGGCGTTCTCCGCGAAGAGGGCGCCAATCGCCGCCGGGTCGTATGTCTGCCACGCATGGCTATACGCCGCCAGCCAGGACGCCACGCTTGCCCGATCCGTCATAGGATGACTCGCTTTCCTGTTCATACCGATGTCGTCTGGGGTGTTGGCGCATCGTGAGGGCTTCAGCCCGCATCGCACCGTGCGCCGGCCCCTTCAGGGCCGCGACCGCACACCACACCTTCCAACCCGGAATCGGTATCACATCTACCCGACTCTCGCCTCCCATCCGAGGCGCCTGCGGGCAGTGTAGATCGGAAAACGGCCGGAACGCGCCCTAATTGAGGCGCGTTCCGAGGCATTCCAGCGAACATCCTGCGCCACCGCGTCTGCGGCGGACGCGCCGGTTATGCGTTCACGTCCACGACGACGCGGCCACGGACGCGCCCCTGCAGGATCTCATCGGCGAGGGTGGGCAGATCGGCCAGTGGGGCAACGCGGGCCGTCATGCGGTCCAGGCTCTCCGCGGGCAGAAGCTTGGCGAGCCGCGCCCAGGCGACGCGACGGCGCTCAATCGGCGTCGGCAGCGAGTTGATGCCGAGCAGGTTGACGCCGCGCAGGATGAAGGGCAGGACGCTGGTGGGCAGGTCGAAACCGCCCGCGTTGCCACAGGCCGCGACGCTCGCGTCGGACTTGAGCGTGCGGATGACGCCGGCAAGCACCTGGCCGCCGACGGTATCCACCGCGCCGGCCCAACGCGCGGATCCCATCGGCCCGCCGGGCGCCGCCAGCTCGGCGCGGTCGAGGACGTCGCTCGCGCCGAGGGTACGCAGATAGTCGGCCGCGTCGGCCTTGCCGGTGGCGGCAACGACACGATACCCGAGGCGGTCAAGAAGGGCGACGGCCATGCCGCCGACACCGCCGGTGGCGCCCGTCACCACGACGTCCCCTTTGTCGGGCGCGAGGCCATGCTCTTCGAGGGCCATGATGCAGAGCATGGCGGTGAAGCCCGCCGTGCCGATGGTCATTGCGTGCTGAGAGGAGAGTGCGTCGGGCACGCGCACCAGCCACTCGCTCTTGAGCCGCGCCCGCTCCGCGTATCCTCCCCAGTGTGACTCGCCAACGCCCCACCCCGTCGAGACGACACGGTCGCCGGGCTTCCAATCGGGCGAGTCGGATTGCTCGACGCGGCCAACGAGGTCGATGCCTGGAACCATGGGATAGCTGCGCACCACCTTGTTGCGGCCGGTGAGCGCGAGGCCGTCTTTATAGTTCAGGTCGGAGTATTCGACGGCGATCAGCACGTCATCCGGCGGGAGGGCATCGGGCGCGACCGTCTTAACCTGGGAAGAGACCTTGCCGTCCTGCTCCTCGACCACGAGGGCGCGAAACTCATTCGCCATAGCGTCTGCGTTGACCTCCCGCGCTAGCATCCATCCGTCCGTCGCGTGCAGGCGCAGTCTACAACATCGGCGCAAAGCCGGCGCGCGTGGGCAGTGTTGTGCGAGGATGGGCGCAACGGTCGCCAGAGTCGCCAGAATCAATGTGGAGGATGCAAGCCAATGGCGCACACCGCCTACTCGGACGTAGAGACACTTTTGACACCCGAGAGTCTCAGCGCAATCGAGGGGCGAGCGGTGCGGGAGGTGCGCACGCGGCCATTCGTGACGGCGGACTCAGCCTCGGGCAGCATGTTCCTTGCGGTGGAGGCGGAGGGTGAGGCGGGAAGGCCGCCTGGGCGCTATCTGGTGAAGCGGGTCTCGGCGGCGCGCGACTGGCTGATGCGGGCGACGGAGGACCCCGGCCGCGAGGCGCTGCTCTTTCTGAGCGGCGCGCTGGACCGGCTAGGCGAAGGCGCGCGCCACAGCATCGTGGCCGTGGCGCACGATACGCCAGATCTTCCCCAGGCAGCCGGGTGGGCGCTGCTGCTGCGGGACGTCTCACCGGGGCTGTTACCGCCGCGTTTCGAGCCGATAGGGCCGGAGGCGCACGCCCTGGCGCTGGAGGGTATCGCGGCGCTGCACGCAACTTATTTCGAGGATGCCAAGACGCTGGCGCTACCGTGCCTCTGCGCCCCGAACCGCTACTTCACCGCGCTCGCGCCGCGGACCGGGCGCCGCGAAATGGGAACGACGCCCGTTGCCGCCCGCATCGCACGCGGGTGGGAACTCTTCGACGGGCTGGTTGCGCCAGACGTGGCGGAGGCGGTGCGGGCGCTCCACGACGACCCCACGCCGCTCTGCCGGGCGATGGCCTCCCACAGCGCGACGCTCTTGCACGGCGATCTGCGACGGGCGAATCTAGCGCTGGAGCGGGATGCGCGCACGGGGTCCCCGGCGCTCGTCCTGCTCGACTGGCAGCTCGTCACGACCGGCCCACCCGCCACCGATCTCGCCTGGTATCTCGCCGACGCACGATTCCTCCCGCAGTCCAAGGAGGAGACGCTGGCGACCTACCGCCGTGCGTTTGAGCGGCGCCTGGGCCGGCCACATGACGACGGGGAATGGGAGGCAACGGTGGCGCTGGGCCTGCTGGGTGGACTGCTGCGCTTCGGCTGGCTGCTGGCGGCCTTCGCCGGCGAGTCCGCGGACGACGAGCTGCGGGCGCACTATCGCGGCGAGCTGGGGTGGTGGGCCGAGCGAGCACGCGAGGGTTCGCGCCGGGTGTGATAGACGCAAGCGGGCCGGGGCGACGTATCGTGCCCCGGCCCGCTTACAAACACTGGATGGTTAGCGCGTGCTCGCCATCCAGTTGGACTTCTCGATAGCCTGAATCAAGGCCGTGTTGGATTGCGTGCGCTCCATCACGGTCAGAAGCTGGTCGGTGGCCGCGGCGGTCGGCAGATCGGCCAGTCGGCGGCGCAGGGCCGTCGCGGCGCGCAATTCCTCAGGCGTCAGCAGCATCTCCTCGCGGCGCGTGCCGGACTTGATGGCGTCCACCGCGGGGAAGAGGCGGCGCTGCGCCAGCTCGCGCGAGAGGTGCAGCTCCATGTTGCCGGTGCCCTTGAACTCCTCATAGACCACGTCGTCCTGCCGGCTGCCCGTATCCACGAGACAGGTGGCGAGGATGGTGAGGCTGCCGCCCTCTTCGAGGTGGCGCGCCGCGCCGAAAGCCCGGCGGCCGGTGTCGAGCGCCTGGGCGTCGATGCCGCCCGAAAGCGTGCGGCCCTGGCCGCGAGTGGCGAGATTCTCGGCACGGGCCAGGCGGGTGAGTGAGTCGAGCACCATGAACGCGTCTTTGCCGGACTCGGCGACGCGTTTGGCGCTCTCCACAGCCACCTGGACGAGCCAGGCATGGCGCTGAGTATCCTCGTCGAAGCTGGCGGCATAGACGATGCCCCCGCGCGGCTCAAGACGGGCACGCAGGTCCGTCACCTCCTCGGGGCGCTCGCCGACGAGCACGGCCATGACGACGGCATCCGGGTAGCCGGCGAGCACGCTCTCGGCAGCCTCGCGGATGAGGGTCGTCTTGCCGGTCTTGGGCGGCGCGACGATGAGGGCGCGGGATCCGAAGCCCAAAGGCGCGAACAAGTCGATGATGCGCGAGGAGACGGGCTGCGGCCCCTGTTCGAGGCGGATGCGCCGGTCGGGGAACGCGGCGGTGAGCTGCTCGAAGACCGGGCGCTCACGCAGTTCCTCCGGGCGCTGATCGTTGACGGTATCGAGCGCGACGAGCAGACGGCGGGCGCCACGCTCCTCGGCCCTGCCTGCCACACGGTCGCCCGAGCGCAGGCCCATACGCCGCACGTCCTCAGGATTCATCCGGGCGACGGGCTGGAGGGTCCGGCTGTCAAGGATTTCGGCCGGGCTCATCCCCTGGCCGCCACCCAGCCAGAGCACGCCGGAGACGTCCACCGTGCGGGCGGGCGTCGCGGGCGCGCGCACCCCCGTGCCGCCGGTCGGGCCATAGCGCCCTTCAAGCGGCGGGTACGCGGTGGTGGCGTAACCAGCGCCGGCGCCAGCAGCGCCCCCGGTGCCGTAGTCGCGGTCGCGCCGGTTCATGCGACCACCCATACGGCGGTCATTCATCCCTCGGCCACCATGGAGATTACGCCCGTCGCGCTGGCCGGGTCCGAAGCCGCCACGCTGGCCGCGCTGATCGGGATAACCCGGCTGCTGGGGAAAGCCGCCGCGATTGCGGCCGCCACGATCACCGCCCTGCTGCCGGTCTTGTGGTGCACCCGGATAGCCGCCGGCGTACTGGTCGTAGGATCCGCCGTACGGGGCATACTGCGGCATGTCGGACCGCTGAGGATTGCCAAAATTGCCGCCGCGCTGACCCATCGGCGGGTTCGGCTGGTCAGGCATCGGCCTGCCCGCGCCAGGGCTATACGGCGCGCCGCCGCGCTGGTTCGGCTGGCCCTGTTGGCCCGGCTGGCGCTGGCCTGGGCGTTGATCGCGCTGGTTCGGCTGGCGCTGATCCTGCGCCTGACCGCCGCGATACGGCTCCCCACCGGGGATGTGGGGCATCCGCTCGCGGCCGAAGCCCTCGCGACCATCCTGATTGCCCCAGCGCTCGCGGCGCAGCGGGCGCACCACAATGCCTTCCGGCGTGAGGCGCTCGCCATTACCAAGCGCCGCATCGGAGCCAGCGG
>CAYYCB010000255.1:0-4674 GCA_964469715.1 uncultured Ktedonobacterales bacterium
CCTGGGAGGCCGTCGCCGAGGAGCGGCTGGAGCAGAGCGGCGCCGACGCGGAGTATCGTCAGCGAGCTATCGTCATCGCTCGGCGCATCACCCAGCTTCAGCAGGAGTGCCGCGCCGCTGGACGCAACGACGAGTTCCAGCTTCCGCGCCGGGCGCCGTTCCTCTGGCGCCGGCGTGTCGGCCTGGTGAACGCGGGGCTGCGTGCCTGGCAGGACCGCCTCGCCCCAACCCCTGATCCGCTCGCGATGGGGCGCGGACTCTTCTTTCTGCGGGGCTCGCTGGGCCTCGCCGCGGCGGGTGGGATCTGGCTGCTGCTGTTGGACCTGCTCCTTGGCTCGACGTTGGCCCTCGTCGCGCTCACGACCGTTGCCTTCGCTCTGCGGTTCGCCGCCGCCATCATGACCGGTATGGCCGTGCCCGCCGTCGTGGGATGGGCCGTCGCGACGCTTGCCGCGGGGGGCGTATGGGCGGTGGTGCGCCGCCTCGGCGCTAGAGGTAACGCTTCACTAGGATTGCTGTTGGGCGCGAGCGTCTGGTCTCCCGCTCGCACGACGCGTAATGGACGCCCCGGCTCCGCCGCGGTCGCTCTCGCGCTGCGTGTCTGGTGGCTGCTCGTCGGGCTGCTGGCTGTGCCGGTGCTGCTCGTCGCGCTCATCGGGAGTGGGCTGCTCGTCGCCGCGGTCGAGATGCCGCCTGTTGCGACGAGCGACGCCGGGTCGATGCTCTCTTTCGTCGCGGATGCGCTGACGCGTGCCGCTGGTCCGGGAGCGGCGGTGAGCCTGGCCCTGATAATTCTTCTGGGGCTGCCCGCGGTGCTGGTGGCGCTCGCTCGTGACGCCGCCGAGCTCGCCGGCACCCCGTCGTGGGTGCCCGACGCGCGCCGCTATGCCCTCGCGCCCACCCTCGCGCTCGTCGCCCCCGTCACCGGCGCGCTGGCGATTGCTCTCTGGCTCGCCAGCCCTGGGGATCCCCAGCGCGTGACGCTATTTGAGATTCGAGTGGGTGACCTGCCCCTCGCGCTAACACTGCGCGCAATCGTCCTGCTGGCCGCGCTCGCGCTGCCATACGCGCTCCTCGTCGCGCTGCCGTTCCGGCTGGGGATGCGCCGGTGGCGACGCGCGTGGCTCTCCGATCTCGCGAGTCGTCGGGCGGAGGTGGAGTCCCATGTGCGGCGGCTCTCGGCCGCCGACCCGCGCAGCGGCGCGCAAGACACCAGTGAGGAGAATCTGCGGGCGATGCAGTACGATCTCGTGCTCTTGCAGTTCTATCGGGACAAGATGGCCGAGGCGGCAAAGACGCGGTTCGGACCCTTCCGGCTCGCCAGCGCGGCAGTGGCCCTGCTCATCGCCGTCGCCACGGCGCTTCTGCTGGACCCCGGCGCCGCCGTGCTCGCGCGCCTCCTGGGCTACTGATCGTCTCGCCGGCGAGATTCGTACGGCCGGCCGGCGCTTCCATCTCCCCCAGTCCGCACCTATCTCGCCCATCCAGCGATAGGGTCGGCGCCACTCCCTACCCGATCCCCTAAGGCGAACAGGGGCGACGCGTGCGCTCGGGCATGGTCCGTGTCTTGCGCAGCATGCGTGCGGTTGACAGATTAGAAAATATGTTCTATTCTCAGGAGCGGGGGGCGATGCGCGTTCCTGCGCGCGCCAATGGCTCTGAGGCGTTCCCGTTCGCTGGCATGGGGCCTGGTGGGCGCATGCGGGACGCACAGGAGGGAGACGCGCGATGTGGGGCAGCGACAGGGGCGATGCGACGCAACATGTTGCGTCGGGTCAGAGGAAACGCGCCGCGTCGCCATCGGGGGGCGATACGCGCGAAGAAGAATGGATAGAGGTTCTGCGGCGGCGCGAGCCGAGCGATGCGCTTGATCGCGTGCCTGGGGATGATCTCGATCTCGATGCGGACGTGCCAGAGATGAGCTTCCCCGGCGCTCAGTCAGACGTCATGACGGGCGCGCGGCTGCGTGAGCACAATCGCGCCCTTCTGCGCGAGTTCCTGGGCTCGGTCCCGCGTGCCGAGCCGAATGCTACGCTCGCCCTGTTGCGGCCCGACGGCACGCCCCAACTCTTCACGCGCGCCGAGTTCACGCGTGTCATCGACGGCCTACGTCCGCGCATGCGCCAGATCATGCGCCTGGCCAATGAGGAGCGCTGGCCGCGCCAGCGGGTCTGCGACTACCTCAACGGCATCAGCCGGACGACCTTCGAGCGCGACCACGCCGAGGCTTTCAGTGAGCTGCTCCAATATATAGAGGAGCGCTGACGTCTCAGGCTGGTCGAAGGAAGGTGGGTGATCAGCCGGTTGAGGATTCGTCGTAAGGCGTGGGTGGCGTCAGCCAGCGCTTATCCGCCAGATCCGACCGCGAGAGCGAGAGGTAGATGCCGCTCGCGTCGCTGCGGTTGACCGCGCCGAGCGGGATGTTGAGATCCGGCGCGCCCGGCCGCTGCACCACGAGATAATCTTCGGGACTTGCCAGGCTCAACGTCCCCACTTGCTGGCCGTCCACATCGAAGACCGGCGCGGGAGAGGCGAAGGTCCAGCGACGGGCGGGCCGCTCCAGGTCCTGTCGCTGCGAGAGGTCGGAGAGCGTCTCCGGCTGGGGGATGTCATTCTCCTGATCGGCCATGCCGCCGGGAACATCCTGCATGTCGCACCTCGTCTCGTCTCGTCTCGTCTCGTAGGCCACGTGCTGCTTGTCACACCGTTTGACGTGGCGCTGCATATTGCGACCTCTGGAGGCGCGCAAGAAGCGTACCCGGCAGGCCGGCTTCCCAGCGGAATCTACAAAACGCCCGATTTGCCCCATTGCCGGAATGCGCCCTGCGTATGCCTCGCCGCCACGGACGGGAGCTACCCGACACATGTGCGCAGGGGGATCCGCTCAGGGAGGCCGAGAGATGAGGATACTGATCGCCGACGACGACCGCGACCTGGTCGATCTGCTCACGTACTGGCTCAAGGGCCAGGGCTACGAGGTCGTCCGGGCCTATGATGGTGACCAGGCGATCGCCAGGTGGCGCGAGACGGATCCGGGGTTGGTCATCCTGGATATCGAGATGCCAGGTCCTAATGGATTCGAGATTTGCCGCCGGATGTCGGGCGAGTCCAACGCGCTCGTGCTCATATTGACGGGCCACGACCGCGAAGCCGACGAGGTGCGCGCGCTCGATCTCGGTGCGGACGACTACCTGCGCAAGCCCTTCAGCCCCCGCCAACTTCTGGCGCGCATCCGGGCGTTGGCGCGCCGTGCGACCAACCTCCCCCAGTCCGTCGGCACCTCACCCGCGACGAATGGCTCCATCAGGCTCGATCCGATGCGCCACGAGGTCACGCAGAACGGCGTCACGACGCGCCTTACCCCTATCGAGAGCCGGTTGCTCTATCTCCTGATGGCCAATAGCGGCCAGGTGCTGCCGACCGACCTCATCGTCGAGCGCGTCTGGGGGTACTCCGACTGCGCCGATAATGGTCTGGTCAAGACGCACATTCATCACCTGCGCCAGAAGCTGGAGCGCGAGCCGGGTGCGCCGCGCTACATCCTCACGATTCCCGGCGTGGGCTACAGTTTCGCGGCGCAACCATCGGAGCCGTCCCCCCAGCCCTCTCCTGAGCTATCTCACGACGCCGTCGCACATCTGTGATCGGCCCCGGCGCCGCGCCGAATACCGTCGATTACTCGGCGGGTTGTGGTTCCCAGAGCGCGGCCACCCATCGCCGGACGCTATTCGCGGGCGCGCTCGCGAGCGTGGCTGGGGCAATATCCGCCGGCAGGCAGAGCGCTGTGTAGAGTGCGTGGAGGCGTGCCGTCTCGATGGCGGTGGCGAACCAGTCGCGCACGAGGCCGGGATTGCGTCGTGCGTTCGCCTGGTAGAGCGGTAGGGATGAGAGCACCTTTTCGAGCGCGGTGGCGAGGGACTCCTCGTCGCGCGGATCGGCCAGCTCGAATCCCCAGGCCTCGGCGAGCTGCTCCTGATGGGCGTCCACTCTGGTCGCCACAATCGGAACCCCCTGGCCCATCGCCTGCAACAACCCGCGGCTCACCGGGGCGCTCCACTGCGGGAAGGCCGCGACGTCGCAGGCGCCGATGATCTCAGCGCTATTGGGTCGTGCCCCAAGCAGTGTCGCCACGCCCTCCAACCCATGCATGCGGATGGACGCGCCCAGCCGGTGCTCGCGCGTCGAAGTTTCGCGCGCCGTCCCGGCGCCCACCAAAGCCTCATCTACCATCACGACACGCAGCCGCGGCCAGCGCCCGAGCAGCAGCAGCGCCGCGTCGAGCGCCGTCTCGTGCCCGCTCTCCGCCGTCACCGGGCCGACCACTGCCACCAGGGTCGCGTCCTCCGCCACTCCCAGTGCGCGGCGCACCGCAGCCCGGTTCGATAGATGCGAGCCTGAGGGCGTTGGGATGCTTGGACGCAGCACGCGCACGAGCGTTCCGATCTGGCGCGGGCCGTAGGTACGGGCAATCGCCTGGGTGGGCGCGAGCACACCCGCGGTCCATGAGGCGAAGGTGTCCAACCTGCGCTGCAGCCGTTCCGGCGCAAGGTCGCGCGCATGCCACTGCACCGGCGCCGCCGCCACACGACCCGCGGCCAGCGTCGCCAGGTGAAGCGACGAATGCGTGCTGACGGCGATATCGGGCTGGAGATCGAGCAATGTGCGGGTGAGGCA
>CAYYCB010000256.1:0-4656 GCA_964469715.1 uncultured Ktedonobacterales bacterium
ACCGACTTCGCTTCGGCTGTTCTCACTCGGCAAGGCCGCTGCGTCGGGAGAACCCACGTGCTTCAGCCCCTCACGCATCCTTCGCCGGCAGTTTCACTGCCGCGATTCCGTACCCTGGGGCCGGACCCTTCACTGCCGCGCCCTCGCGCCCTGCGCCGGCAGTTTCACTGCCGCGACGACTCCCGCCCGATGAAAACTACAAAAAGAGGGCCGCCGCCAGATGGCGGCGGCCCTCCCTCGATCTGCGAGAGGCGCCGTTGCGCTCGTCCCGCGGGCGCTAGATGCGGGCGCGGCGCCGGCCAAAGCGGCGTCCCCCACTGACCGCGCGCACGACGAGCAGCAGCACGACGGCGCCAAGGAACGCGACCAGGAAACTGGTCAGATTGAAGCCGGTAAAGCCGACCTGCCCCGGCAGTAGCGCCGAGAGGATGACCCCGCCCAGGATGGCGCCAACCACGCCGACGAGCACGTCGCCGATGATGCCAAGGCCGGTACCCTCGACGACGAGGCTTGCTAGCCAGCCGGCGATGCCGCCTACGACAATCCAGATAAGCAATGTTTCCGCCATGATAATCCAACCTCCGTCGCGAACGAGACGACCCACCACCACGCCGTCTCGCGTGATGACGGCCGAATGCTCCTTCAGCCCGCATAAAATCGCTGTGTCGGGCCTGCGCAACACAAGGGCAGGAAGCATGCCACATAGCGGAGGTGAGGGTGGCGGCGCCTGCTAGTCCGACGGAGGAGTGGGTGTGGCCGTGGCCGCCGATACCGAGAGCACGAAGTTGTAATGCGTCCCCAACGTATCAACCACCGTCACATAGTAGGCGGGCATCATCTTACATTCGGCGCTGACCACCAGCCTATTCTGGCCTCCAGCCGAGGCATAGGTGGTGTTTGCCGGCCAACCAACCGACGATGCCCCGTCAATCTGGAAGTGGAAGCCGCTGACGCTCGGCTTCTGCCAGGACCACCCAACCTCCTGCGAGGTCTCGTTCTTGATCGTCTGTGTGGCCGTGCAGATCTTGGGGTCCGTAGCTTCGGGCGTGAGCAGAAGCGGCGTCGGTGAGATCGTCAGCGGCGTGAGCGGAGCCTGGGCCGTAGCGGTAGGCGTGGCCGTCGGCGTGGCCGTGGCCGTGCTCGTTGCCGCCGGCAAGACATGGCCGGTGTGGGCGGTCGTCTTGCCAGACGGGCCGAGTCGCTGCGCGAACAGGATGCCGCCCAGGGTTCCACCCAGCAACACCAGCGCGAGCGCACCGGCAATCACAGGTCGGGAGCGCCATGACAACCCAAACGGGCGCGCGCCAAGCTCCGCTGCCCCCGCCGTGGTCGCTCCCGAGCCAGGCTCTTCAGCCGGCTGAAATAACGTACTCTGAACCGGCGACCTGGCGAACCCCGCGGTCGCCAGCGTCCCATGGGCGCTTACCGCGCGGCGCAGCGCCGTCGCGAACGCCGCCGCGGACGGATAGCGATCCGCGGGGTCGCGGGCGAGCGCGCGGAGCACGACGCGGTCGAGTGCGGGCGGTATGGAGGGATTATGAGTCGAAGCCGGCGGCAGCGGCGCCGTGATGACGTTCACCGCAATGTCGTACGGTGTGCCGCCGGCAAAGGGCAACACGCCGGAGAGCAGCTCGTAGAGCACCATTCCGAGGGCGTACACGTCGGTGCGCGCGTCGAGCGGCAGGCCGCGTAGCTGCTCAGGCGCCATATACTCCGGCGTGCCGACAGGCAGGCCCGTCGCGGAGAGCGTCGCCGCGTCCCCAGACTCGCGCCGGGCCATCTCGCGTGCGATGCCAAAGTCCGTAAGCAGCGCCTTGCCGTCGGCATCCACGAGGATGTTCTCAGGCTTGACGTCGCGATGGATCAGCCCAAGGGCGTGGGCGGCCTCCAGCCCGGAGGCGATCTGCGCCGTCAGCGCGGCGGCCTCGGCGAAGGGGACACGGCGCTCGCGGTCGAGCAGGTCGCGCAGCGAGTCGTTGAGGATAGGCATGACGAGGTAGAGCGAGCCGTGTTCCTCGCCGGCCGCGTAGACGGGCACGATGTTGGGATGGTTGAGTGCGGCGACCCGGCGTGCCTCGGTGCGGAATCGCTCCACGTAGCCGCGATCGTTCGCAAGCGAGCCCGCCAGCACCTTGACGGCAACCTCGCGCTGCAGCACCACGTCATAGCCGCGATACACCTCGGCCATCCCGCCAATGCCCAACAATTGGCGCAGCTCGTAGTCGCCCAGGCGCAGGCCTATCAGCCCGCCTCCGACCACCATCGTCGCTTCCTCTCCTGCTTCGCATACCCACCGAATCATCGCATGCGAAGGTTAAGCTTCGGTATGGAGGAGTGCCGTCTGCCCACCCGAGCGAGCAATGAGGCCGAGACGACCGGCACGACGTCCGGGCGCGGGCCAACGCGAGTGGCGCACATCTGGGCGACTGCGCCGCCGCGCGCTTCGATTGGAGAATGGTCCGTGCTTGCCATACCTGTGAGGATGAGGCGCAATGTGAGGCGGGTCTCCGCGTCCTTCTCTGTGGTCAGCGCCCATGCCCCACGGACGAATCCTTGCGGAGTGGGCGGCGGAGGCGACAGCCTGGACGTCTTCCTCACCGCGCTTCCTCCCCGACGGAACGGCACGTTACCGCGCGGGAATAGCCGCTTCCCAGATGTCCGACCTAGTATAACAGGCTCCCGAAGCGTGGTAGCCTGTTGGTCCTCTGCTCCCACCGGCAAACCGCCCGAGGCTCGCAACCCTCTGATACCGCTGTCGTCTCGGTTGCTGATGAATCGTAAAGGCTTCAACCCGCCGCGCCCTGCGCCGGCCCCTTTAGGGCCGCGACCCAGCATCATCCCTGCGCCGGCACTTTGAGTGCCGCGACTGACCACCCCTCCCTCTGCGCCGGCACTTTGAGTGCCGCGACTGACCACCCACCATCCCTGCGCCGGCAGTTTCACTGCCGCGACAGCCCCCTTCTGCGCCGGCAGTTTCACTGCCGCGACCGCCACGCCCCTCTGCGCCAACCTTCGACACATGCGCGGTTATCCCGCCACGGGCAAATTGAGGGTCGCCGTCGTGCCCACGCCCGGAGCGCTGGCGAGGGTGAGCGAGCCGTTGTGGGCAGCCGCTATCCCACGGGCGATGGAGAGGCCCAGCCCGGCGCCGCCCTGCTCGCGCGACCGTGCCTTATCCACACGGTAGAAGCGTTCGCCCAGGCGCGGCAGCGACTCCGCCGGGATGCCGATGCCCGTGTCGCGCACCTCCAGTCGCGCCATGTCGCCACTCCCCGAGACGCTCACCGTCACCGTCCCCTCGGGCCGATTGTATTTCACCGCGTTGTCCACAAGGATGAGCGCCGCCTGTTCCAGCAGCGCACGGTCGCCCACGACTGTCACCTTATCCTGTGCGACGGCGTTGAGGGTGGCGCCCTTCTCATCCGCGAGCGCATGCACTCGGCGCACGACGTTGGCCGCGACCTCTCCGAGATCGATCACATCGCGCTCGATGTGCAGCGCGCCGGCGTCGAGGCGCGCCAGCGTGAGCAGATTGGTGGCGAGCGCACTCATGTGGGCCGTCTCGGCGACGATGTCTTCCAGCAGCTCGGCGTCGTCAGGCGCCAGCCGCTCGCGCCCGCGCAACATCACCTCGGCGTCGGCGCGCATCAGCGTGAGGGGCGTGCGCAGCTCGTGCGCGGCGTCCGCGATGAAGGATTGCTGGCGCTCGAAGGCGATATGAGCCGGTGCCATCGCGCGGCCCGAAAGCCAGATGCTCGCGCCCGCGGCCCCGCCAAGCGTCAGCAGGCCAACCAGGAGCAACGAAATTGCCAGCGTATTGAGCGCATCCAGCGAACCCTGGATGGGTATGCCCACCTGGATGACGCGGCGCACGGGACCGGAATATGAGGGATCGTGCACGACAAGCGCATAACGCTGGATGGCGCCCAGCCCGTTCGTGTCGAAGACGATGTCGCTGGCGAAGCCCGATGAGCTAGCGAGCGCCGCGCTTGCCAGGGAGCTGCTCGCTACCGTGCTGCTCGCGAAGGCGGCGGGAGGTGGCTGCTGGCCGCTCCCGAACACCACGACGATTTGTTGCGTGCTGTCTGCTGGTGCCGTTTGGAAGTAATAGCAGACGGCGTAGGGGACCGACGGCACGTCGGAGCTTGCAAATGTTGGGCATGGGACATCAGGATGCTCGTGCATCTCAAACGTGACGTGTTGGGCGTTGGCCCGAAGGTCGCCCTCAACCGGATCCAGCAGCGCATGGCGCACGCCGAAGTAGAGCAGCGACCCGCCAATGAGCAGCAGCGCCGCGAGCACGCCGAGGTATTGCAGCGTCAGCCGGCGGCGGATGCCCGTGAAGAGCGACGAAGATGCGCCCTCGGAGCGGGAGCTGAGGCGCTCTCTCAGCATCCACAGCCGCTCGCGAAGCGACATGCGCGCGTGTGGAGAACGGCGTCGCGCGAGGTGTAATTCGGTCCTGCCGCTCACGCTAGGCCTCGATCTTATAGCCGACGCCGCGGACCGTCTTGATCAGCGCCTTCGAGGCGCCGCGGTCGATCTTGTCGCGCAGATAGTGGATGTAGATATCTACCACGTTCGAGAGGGCGTCCATGTCGTAGCGCCAGACGTGGTCGGTGATCTGCGTGCGCGTGAGCACCTGCCCGGCATTGC
>CAYYCB010000257.1:0-4593 GCA_964469715.1 uncultured Ktedonobacterales bacterium
GTGAGCGGGATGAGGCAGGCGCGGATCAGGACCGTCAGCAGGACGATCGAGAGCGCGAAATTGCCGCTGACGTGGTAGAGCAGGATGAGGACGTTATAGACCGGCTGCTTGAAAAGCAGGTTGAAGAGATCGCCCAACGGCTGTAGGAAACTCACTGAGGGTGCCCTCCTGCGCGGCGGCTACGAGACGGCCGGGCGGTCGCGCCCAGGCACGCCAGGTATGATGTTGTCGCACGCTGAGAGGCGCGCGGTATGAGTGCGGTCACGATATCCTCACGTGTTGCCGGGATGGTCTCGTCACGGGACGGGGTCATACAGATTCCCATTGTAAAACGGATGGCAGCGCCCGATGCGCTTCGCGGCCATAATGCCGCCCCTCCACAGACCATATTTCTCAATAGCCTCGTACCCGTACTGCGAGCAGGACGGCGTGAACCGGCAGCTCGAAGGAAGAATCACCGAAAAGGTCTTCTGGTAGAGGCGGATGAGCGCCATGCCCAGGTATCTCATAGTTCGCCTCGGATCGTCTCCGCATTCGATGGGCCAGTTTCGGCCGCACTGGGCATGCCCGCCTGTGGATCAACCCAAAGTCCCGCGCGGCGGAATAGGGTGTGCGTTTCGGCCTCCAGGTCGGCGTAGGTCGCGCCCGCGGCGGTGGGCCGCGCGTTCAGGATGACGTCCCACCCAGGCGCGAGCACGGCCTGTGAGCGGCGCACGATCTCGCGCAGTCGCCGCTTGACCTGATTGCGTACCACCGCCCCTCCGACCCGCTTGCCGACGGTGAAGCCGGCCCGCAGGGGAGCGTTACTCTCCGCAGCCGGACGGCGAGCGTAGCCTAGCGAGAGATACTGCCCGGAGACATGGCGTCCGCGCCGCCGCACGCGCTGGAAATCGCGCCCCGAGCGCACACGCCGCGCCTTGCCGAACCTCTCCCGACCGGGAATACGTTCGGCGTGGATGTCCTGTTTCAGGACCGAAGTCGGATCCCGGTCTCCGCCGGCAGGGTCCACGGCCACGCCCGCATGCGCTCCCGATCTACTGCATACTACACCGCGGAGACCCGCGCCCCGCTTATCTGGCGGCAGGTGCGCCGCCGGGAACGGCAACGTCACATACGCCAAATGGGGCGCCCGCCGATGGCGAGCGTCCCATTTGCGCGACGCTTGTGAGACGTCGTCACCCCAGCGACCGACCGTGCGGGCACGCGCAAAGTGCGCCCCGCGGGCAGTCTGGAGCACTCCCAGACCGAGGCCGGCACGAGACGCACTCTGCATGAGTAGAGCCAGCGCGGGCGCGACCCGCTGAGAGTCCCTAGACGACGGTCAGACGCCAGCGGCCCTTGAGGCGACGCGCCTTGAGCACTTTGCGCCCGTTGCGCGTCGACATCCGCTTCATAAAGCCGTGCTCACGCTTCCGAGGAATGCGCTTCGGCTGCCAAGTTCGCTTCATGGTACTGCAACAACCTCTTTTTCGGCGACGTACCCGACGATTATACCCAGCCTGGCCGTGGCCTGTCAATTGGATATGCCGGCTCGCTCATGTATCACCGTGGCGAGAGGGCAGCCGTTGACGCCGTGCCGGATTTCCGTGCCAAATGGCCTATACTAGCCAATCCAACGTGTGTGATCCCTGTTATACTAGCTGATGTCGGGATGCGCCCTGGTACCGTGTCATATTTAGGCTGCACCCGCGCAAACACGGCGGCCCCGAACCCAAGGGCACGCGGGCAAGGAAATGATATGAAGGTGTGCCTCCACTGCGGCAGCAACATCCTCGACGATGGGCTTCGCACCTGCCCTCAGTGCGGTCAGCTCCTGCCAGTCGCGGAACCTGTCGCCGGGCGGAGCCAGTACGTCTCGGGCGACCTGCTGAAAGAGCGAGCCAACGACCAGGATCTCCACCCCTACCTTTGGGGTGTCGAGCCTTCTCAGCACAGCGCTGCGGATGCGCCGCGTGAGAGTGGACTGCTCGGATTGGGTGGATTGCGAGGAGGGGCACGCAGCGGATCGGGCGGGATGCCGTTCATCATAGCGCTGGTGCTCGTGCTGCTCGCCGGGATGCTCGGCGCCCTCTATGCCACAGGCAATGGCTCCTGGATACCCCTGCTTCCACATTAGCGGAGGCGCCACGGCACACTCGACCCTATCCGTCGCGCAGCCCGTGGACTATCCGCCGCGCGACCGTCGGGCCTTCGTAGATGAACCCCGTGTAGATCTGCACGAGATCTGCGCCCGCGTCGAGCATGCGCCGGGCGTCATCGGCGGTGAAGATGCCGCCGCAGCCGATGATGGGCAGCCGGCCTCCGGTCTGGCGGTGCAGATAACGGACCACCTCCAGCGCCCGTGCCCGCAGCGGACGTCCACTCAGGCCGCCGGCCTCCTCGCGTAGCGCTGCCGGCACATGTGATCCCAACGCCTCGCGACCGACCGTCGTGTTGACGGCGATCAGCCCTTGCGCGCCCCGATTGAGGCAGACCTCCACCGCTTCATCCAGCCCGCGCTCGTCCAGGTCTGGCGCCACCTTCACCAGCAAGGGCTTCGGCGCAGACTGGCCATCGGCTGCCGCCCGCTCACGCAACCGCTGCGTCAATGCGGCCAGCAGGGCGTCCAACCGGTCCCGCTCTTGTAGCGCTCGCAACCCCGGGGTGTTGGGCGAGCTCACGTTCACGGCGAAGTAGTCTCCATACGGATAGAGCAGATCGAGCGAGGCCAGGTAATCCGCGACCGCTGCTTCTAGCGGCGTCACCTTCGACTTCCCCAGGCTGATCCCGACCGGCACTCCCAGACGCCCCTGTCGCGCCAGCCGCGCCGCCACCGCCTCGGCGCCCTCATTGTTGAATCCCATCCGATTGATCAGCGCGCCCTCTGACGGGATGCGGAAGAGCCGAGGCCGCGGATTGCCCGGCTGCGGGAGGTGCGTCACCGTGCCGATCTCCACGAACCCGAAGCCCAGCGCCGCCAGCGCGGGGGTGGCAACCGCGTTCTTGTCGAAGCCCGCCGCCAGCCCAACCGGATTGTGGAAGCGGATGCCGAAAACCTCGCGCTCCGCCTCGCGCGCCGAGCCGAAGATCTCCATCGCCGCGGCCAGTCCGCGCGTCAGGGCCGGAGAATGCGAGACTCGCGCCAGCCCGCCGAGCGTCCGCTCGTGGATCGCCTCGGCATCCCCGCCACCGAGCCGAAAGAGCGCCGGCCTAAGTACCTGCCGATAGATCATCGCCCTCCGGCCTCATGATGATTCCACTTGGGATCTCCGCCTTCGCGGACCCCGTCAACCCGCGCCCTCATCCGGCGCCTATCCCCGCAGATACTCCACCGCCCTGACGTACATCGCCTCATCAATTCCGCCAGAGGCACGCCAGTGGTCCAGAAGTTGACTGATGCGCACAGCGGCGTGCAGGGTGTACCCTGCCGCGGCGAGCTGCCGCGGACCGCCCTGCTCGCGGTCAATCAAGACGGCCACGTCGCGCACCACCAGCCCGTTTCCCTCCAGCACGCGGATCGCTTCGATCTTGCTGTCGGCGCGGCTCACGACGTCGTCGATGACCAGAACCACTTCGCCGGGCGTAAAGGTTCCGTTGATCGAGCCGCCAGCGCCGTGCGTCTTCTGCTCGCGCGGCGTGATCATGGGAACACGTGTGATGTGTGAGAGCACGGCGACGAGCGGCGTCGCGGCCATTGGGATGCCGGCGTAGCGGGTGAAGTGCATGCCGCGCGTCTCGATCATCTCCCGCAGTGCGGCCACCGCGGCATCCAGCGCATCGGGGTACGACTGGAGCATGCGCAGATCCACATACAGCGGCGAGAGCGGCGCGTCGGGCTGTGTCTCATGCAGCTTCAGCCGGAACGCGCCGAATTTCACCGCGCCGCAGGTCAGCAGCGCGTCCGCGAAGGCCCGCTGTTTCTCGGTCATAGGCCCTGTGGCTGCTGTCTCGCTCACCTGCCGTCCCCTCTCGTCTCGCTCGCCAAGGATTCAATACGCCAACTCGGCATTTCGCTGTGCCCGCTTCCGCCCTCCGATGTCAATGCGCCTCCGTCCTTGCGCGCTCGATGGCGTCATGCAGACGCTGCGCCTCGGCCCGCGCGGCCTCCGCGAAGTCTTGCCGTGATGAGGCGTAGAGGATGCTGCGGGAGGCGCTGATGAGCAGGCCCGCGCGCTGGGAATCGAGGCCAACACGCAAGGTTGCCTCCAGGTCGCCGCCCTGTGCGCCGATGCCGGGCACCAGGATCGGCAGGTCGCCCACGACGCTCCGCACGCGGCTAAGCTCATCGGGATAGGTCGCGCCGACCACCAGCCCGCAGTTGCCGTGCCCGTTCCATGCCTGCGCCACGCGGCGCGCCAGTGCCAGGTAGAGAGGCTCGTCGCCCTGGATGCCGTCGTGAACCGTGAGCGTCTGGAACTCGCCGGAGCCTGGATTGGAGGTGCGGCAGAGGATGAACGCTCCGCGCTCCCGCCGTTCGAGGAAGGGGGCGATGGCCTCCTGGCCGAGGTACGGGTGCAGGGTGACGGCATCGGCGCCGACGACGTCGAACGCGGCGCGGGCGTAGGCCTGGCTCGTGCTGCCGATGTCGCCGCGCTTGGCGTCCAGCAGGACGGG
>CAYYCB010000258.1:0-4571 GCA_964469715.1 uncultured Ktedonobacterales bacterium
CGCAGGTGGACGCGCTGGGGGCGCTTGCGGGGAAAGAGTCGCCGCTCGATGGGCCGCAACACTTCGAGGACGAACAGGCCGAGGGCGGTGGCGACGGCGGCTTCAGCGATTAGCCCAACGCCGCAGGCAAGGCCGATGGCAGCCACCACCCAGACGGCGGCCGCGGTGGTGAGGCCGCGAACGACGTTGCGGCGTAGGATGATGGCACCGGCGCCAAGGAAACCGATGCCGCTGACAACCTGCGCGGCGATCCGCGAGGGGTCCACCTTGGCATAAGCGGCGCTGGTGAAGGCGGTGAAGCCGTAGGCAGAGACGAGCATGAAAAGGGCCGAGCCGAGGGCGACGAGCGCCAGGGTACGCATACCGGCGGCATGCTCGCCGACGGTGCCACGCTCGCGCTCCATGCCAACGAGCGTGCCCAACACCATCGCCGTGCCAAGGCGTACAAGCCAGTCCCAGAGTGTGAGGTGGATCATGGGCGATAGCCCCCTTCACCCTGCGCTAGACAAGTTTGAGTGGCTCACGGCACCATCATATTCAAAGAAGACACACGGGCGAATGGGAAGCACGCACTGCGCGGGAATAGTCCTCGCATCACCCTCGTGACGATAGGTCTGCGCATCGGCCATGCCGCGACTGGGCGCGACAAGAAGCGTCACGAGGGCGAAAGAGATTAAAGAGATTCTAGTGCTCAGGCGACGGCTTCGGAGTCCGCGGCAGGGCGGTGTGCGCCCCGAAGGGCTGAGGCGAGCGCGCCAAGCAGCGAGATTACGGCCATGAGCGCGAACGAGATATGCAAGCCATTGATGAAGGGCTGCAACGCGCTAGCCGGCACGCCGGCCGTTACGCCGGCAAAGATCTGAAACATCACCTTCGAGGGAATCGTGCTGGCGACGATGGCAAGGGCGAAGGCGATGCTAAAGATGCCGCCTGTGTTCATCAGCATGGTGCGTGTCCCAGCCGCGACACCTCGCTGCCCCGGCCGTACGCTCGCCATGATGGCGCTGGTATTGGGCGAATTGAAGAGGCCGGAGCCACCGCCGACGAGTAGCATCATTGTGGCGATGAACCAATAGGGCGTCTCAATCTGGATGAAGGCCATGCCAGCGAGGCCGATAGCGCTCACCACGAGGCCGAGCGAAGCGAGCATTCGCGAGCCGTAGCGATCTGAGAGGTAGCCGGAGATCGGCGAGAGGATGAGCATGCCGACGGCCAGCGGCGTGAGCAAGATGCCGGCGGTGAGAGCGTCCTTTTGCTCGGGGCCTTGGAAGTAGAAGACGAAGAGGAACGTCACGGCCATGCGAGCCAACGAGTTGAGGAATGCGCTCAAATTGCCCATCGCGAAGAGGCGGTCGCGGAAGAGCTTGAGATCGAGCAGGGGCTGACGCACGCGCAGCTCGGCGACGAGGAAGAGCGGCAGGAAAATGGCCGCGGCGACGAAACCGCCAATGACCTGAGGCTCGCCCCAGCCTTGGATGCCACCGATGGTGAGCGCGATGAGCAGGCCGGTGATGCCGATGAGGTAGGTAAGCGTGCCGGGGACGTCGAAGCGCGGATTGCGATCGAGCACGGCCTGTTCGCGCAGGACGAGGTATGCCCAGATGGTGCCTACGAGCGAGAGGGGCACGTTGAACCAGAAGACCCATTGCCAGCCGAAAGTCGTCAGCCACCCGCCGAGGATGGTGCCGAGGATGGTGCCGACGGCCGCGACGATCATATTTGTGCCGAGGGCGAGGCCGAGCTGGCGGCGCGGAAAGGCGTCGGTAACGATGGCAGAGCTATTTGCCATCATGAAGGCGCCTGCGGCGCCCTGCATGACGCGGATAGCGACGAGCTGCTGACCAGACTGCGCGAAGCCGGCCACGAGTGAGGCGATCCCAAAGACCGCGGACCCGACCACGAAGAGGTTCTTGCGGCCGAACATGTCCGCCATGCGCCCGGCGGTAAGCACGAGCACCGTCTGGGCGAGCATGTAGGCCAGCATCACCCAGACGAGGGTGACGAGGTCCGTGTGGAGCTCCCGCAGCAGCACAGGCAGTGCGATGACAAGGGTGCCGCTGTTGAGCGTGGCAAGCAGTGTACCGAGGCTCGTGCAGGAAAGCGCCCACCACTTATAGGATTCACCGACCCCCGCACCTGTGGCGGCCGGCGCGAAGTTCCCAGCGTTGACGACCTTGCTCGTGCTCATTGCGGCTCCTCGCGCCAAACAGTGACGCGCAAGATACATGATGTGAAAGTGCTCGTCGAACATTGACGAATACGTAAATGATACTTCGGTAGTCTACCCCAAGCGACCCGTGCGAGCAAGGTGAGCCGCTTTGCGGCACAGCGGCCGACGAGGAGGATTGGCAGCAGGCGCGCAGGGCGTGAATAGTTGACAATCTCTGATGGACGCCTGCCGCCGCGACGTCCAGCTGCGCGGTCAAATAGAGGGACTGGACCATCACACTGGAACGCTGCGATGGGTGTGATACACTGGCCGGGACTTCATAGGATGTGGCATAGGTCAAGCTAGTCAAAAGCAACTCAACAGCGCCCGGTCGCCAGAGGCCGGCGAGCGAGGCGAGAAAAATCATGACGGCGGCGGACACGGGCGAGCGTGTGGAGACGCGGCAATACGATGTGCTGGTGGTGGGCGGCGGACCTGCGGGATTGAGTGCAGCCGAGGCGGCGGCCAAAGGTGGAGCGCGCGTGGCCGTCTTAGAGCGCCAGAAAGAGATCGGTTATCCCGTCCACACGAGCGGAGGGAGCTGGATCGCCGATATGCGTGCGCTGGGCATTCCCGCCGAGCTCTTCCATCCCATCCACAGTGTGACCTTCCTCTCGCCACATCGCGAGGCGCGCTTCGACTACGATGATCCCGTCTGCTGTGTGCTCGACGTACGGGGTGTGTACCAACACCTGGCGGGGCGCGCGGTGGCCGCGGGCGTCGAGCTGCACCCAAGTTCACCAGTAGAGCGCCCCATCGTCGAGGACGGCCGCGTGGTGGGTGTCGTCGCCAAGGATCACCGCAATCGCACAGGCGAGTGGCGCGCCCCAGTCGTGATCGACGCCAGCGGATTTTCGAGCACGCTGAGCACACGCGCCGGCCTACATGGTGGATATGCGCGCTACGGATACGGCGCGGAGTATGACCTCTACGCACCCAACTACGACCAGGACAGCCTGTATCTACTGATGGGCAGTCATGTCGCGCCGTCGGGCTATGCCTGGGCATTCCCGCGCGGCAAGGGACGTGTGCGCCTGGGTGTGGGGGTCATCCGGCCAGATGTGGACGAGGATGCCCGCGCTTATCTCGATGCGTTCGCCGACCGCATCCCATCGCTGGCGCCGGTCTTCCACGGAGCGAGCCCGCTGGAGTACCATACCGGCCTGTTCCCGTCGGTGGGCGTGGTGGAGCGCTTCGTCAGCGATGGTCTGTTGGCGACGGGCGATGCGGCGGGGCAAGGTTCGACGCTAGTGGGTGAGGGCATTCGCTTCGCCATCTACAGTGGCCAGATGGCAGGCGTCGTTGCAGCCGAAGCGGTACGTGCGAACGACACGTCGGCGGCGTTTCTGGAACGATATGAGCGACAGTGGCGCGCTCGTTTCGGGCGCGAGATGGACCTCTCCTACGTTATCAACCAGCGGATCGCCGCATGGAGCGACCAGCGATGGGACGAGGGCATCGAGCTGCTGCGACGGCTCTCTCCGGCCCAAGCTGCGGAACTGCTGCGCGGTGACTACAGTGTCGGGCTGTTCCTCGGCGTCCTCCGGCGTAATCCTGGCCTACTGCGCACAGGCGCTCGCAAGTTCTTTGACCTGGCGCTGGCGAAGCTGGGGCGTGGCGCGCCGGTGACCGAGGCCGAGCTTTCGGCGACGAGTGCGTAGGTAGAAGGAGCGCGGAGACATTCGCCGCGGACTTCATGGATGGCAGAGAGACACACAATGGGCCAGGGGTCATACCGATATACTACTCGACCTGGCACAGCCATGTCTCCTGTGCCGATGAATGGGCGTCATGGAGACGAGCGACCGCGCTGGCGTGCATGGGCACAAGAGATCCTGGCCGCCGAGGACGAGTGGATGATCCTCGACCTGGAGACGACCGGCAGCGGCGACGCGGAGATCATCGAGTTCGCCGCGGTCACGCCCTCGGGGCGCCCACTCGTTGACCAGCTTATCCGGCCGCGTGGGAGCATCCCGCCCTTCATCACGCAGCTCACAGGCATCACCGACGCAATGGTAGACGGTGCGCCTGCGTTCGCGGAGATCTTCCACGACACGCTGCTACCACATCTACGGGCGCGCGGTGTGCTGGCCTACAACATCGGGTTCGACGTACCAATGCTGCGGCGAAACATCCTACGCCACATTGGCCGCGAGTGGGAGCCGGTGGAAAAGGCTTGTCTCATGCGCGCTTACGCCAACTATCGTGGCGAGCGCTATCCCGCCGGCCACAGCCACGCCGGACGCGTACGGGTCCACCGGCTGGAAGACGCCTGTGGTCAGATGGATATCGTCTACGAGCGGGGGCATCGGGCGCTGCATGACTGCGACGTGAGCGCCCGGCTCTTGCAGGCGATGGCGCG
>CAYYCB010000259.1:0-4562 GCA_964469715.1 uncultured Ktedonobacterales bacterium
CCTCATGAATCGCGAATACCACCGCTGGTACAGCCCATCCCTCGGCCGCGACATGGAACTGCTTGTCTTCGGCCACGCCGGGGCTCGCGTCGTCACGTTCCCCACCTCACAGGGCCGCTTCTACGAATGGGAAGATCGCGGCATGGTCGGCGCCCTTGCCGACCACATCGAGGCCGGCCACTTCCAGGTCTTCTGTGTGGATAGCGTGGACGCCGAGAGCTGGTACGCCAGGTGGAAACATCCTGCCGACCGCGCCCGACGCCAGAACGACTACGACGCCTACCTCTACTACGAGCTGCTCCCGCTCACCAAGTCGCGCAACCCTCATCCGTTCCTCATCACCGCGGGCGCCAGCTTCGGCGCGTACCACGCCGCCAACTTCGCCTTCCACCATCCTGACGTCGTAGATCGCACCATCGGCTTGAGCGGACTCTACGACATCAGCAGGTTCGCCGACGGCTTCACCAACGAAGACGTCTACTTCAACAATCCCAGCGCCTTTATCTCCGGCGAGCACGACCCGACGCGGCTCAGTCTACTCCGCCACATCGACATCATCCTCGCCACCGGTCGCACCGACCGATTTTATGACAATAACGAGTATCTTTCCGGCCAGCTTTGGAGCAAAGGCATCGGCAATGCCCTGCGGATCTGGGACGGCTGGGCCCACGACTGGCCCTGGTGGCGCCAGATGATCCGCCTATACATCCATGGCCACGACTAACGCGCAGCTCTACGCGCCTGCGGCGGCTGCGCCGGCAACGATGGGAGGAACGTCGTGACGCTCAAAGTAGGACTGTTCGTCGGACGCGAGTGGTCATTCCCGCCCGCCTTCATCGAAGAGGTTGCGCGCCGCAATGAGGGCGTCGAGGCCGAATACGTCCAGATCGGCGCCGCCAGCATGACGGACCCGGTGCCGTATGCCGTCATCATCGACCGCATCTCCCATGAGGTGCCCTACTACCGCAGCTACCTCAAGCACGCCGTCCTGCAAGGCGTCCAGGTCATCAACAATCCCTTCATGTGGACCGCCGACGACAAGTTCTTTGAGGCCTCGCTCGCCACCAAGCTCGGCGTCGCCAGCCCCAAGACCGTTGCCCTCCCCAACAAAGACTACGTCCCCGGCATCGTCCCACAGGAGAGCCTGCGCAACCTCAAGCTTGTCGACTGGCAGGCCCTGGTGGATTACATCGGTCTGCCCTGCGTCCTCAAAGACGCGCACGGCGGCGGGTGGAAAGAGGTCTACATCTGCCACTCGCTGGAGGAGCTGATCCATCACTACGACCATTCCGGCCTGCTTACCATGATCGTGCAGGAGTTCATCGAGTGGGACCAGTTCGTCCGCTGCATCTGCCTCGGCCAGGACGAGATCCTTCCCATCAAATACAATCCCGGTGAGCGCAAGTATTACGTCGAGCACCAACACCTCACACCAGAGTTGGGCCGGACCATCGTAGAGGGCGCGCGTGCGCTCTGCCGCGCGCTCGGCTACGACATGAACTCGATGGAGTGGGCCATCCGGGGCGGCGTGCCCTACGTGATCGATTACATGAACCCCGCCCCCGATATGGACGTCTATTCGCTCACTCCCCACTACTTCGATTGGGTCGTCAAGCACATGGCCGACCTCGCCATCCGCCTCGCCAAAAACCCGCGGCCACAGCTAGCTGATCTGCGGTGGAACAGCTTCTTGCAGAGCGACCGAGGCCCCGGCGCGAATGGCGGGGATCTGCTGACCGATATGTCGCGGGAGACGCCGAGCACGATCTAGAGGACGGCCTGGGAGCCCGCTCAGGCGGAAGCCAATACGGTTCGTTCGGCCCTACAAGCCTCCGCGCGATTCATCTCTGCGTTCTCTGCGGTTAGTCACCTCCCCAGGAGGCATCAATGCAGCTCCGGGACGCCATCTTCGCCTACCACGACCTGCTCACCGAGACGGTTGCCGCCGACTCCGCCGCTCAGCTCGAAGGCCAGCTCCGCAGTCGCGGTCTCTTCTTCGGGGACCGGCCGCTCTGCTCCGTGCTGCGCCCGCGCTTCCTCACGCCCGACCAGTATCGAACCCTCCAAACGCGAGGCGCGCTCCTCCTCGGAGCTTTCCGCAAGGCCTACGACGCCGCGCTCGCCGATCCCGTCATCCGCACCCAGTTCGGCCTGTTCGACTGGGAGGAGGCGCTGCTGCGAGACGATCCCGGCTATCGCGATCCAAGCCCCACGGGCCGGATAGACACCTTCTTCATGACCGATACCGGCGACCTCAAAATGGTCGAATACAACGCCGAGACGCCCGCTGCCCCCGCCTACAACGACGCGCTCACCGATGTCTTCTTCGGCCTGCCGGTGATGGGCGCCTTCTTGCGGCGCTATGGCGTCCGCCCGCTGCCTGCGCGCCATAGCGTGCTCCACGTCCTGCTCGACGCGTTTGCCCAGTGGTCCGGTGGACGCGAGCAGCCGCGCATTGGCATCCTCGACTGGCGCGAGGTGCCCACCTACAGCGAGCACCTGCTCTTCGCGGACTACTTCAACGCCCAGGGGGTCCCCACGGTCACCTGTGACCCTCGGCATATGGAGTATCGCGACGGGCGTCTCATGGCCGGCGACTTCCACGTCACGCTGATCTACAAGCGCGTGCTCATCTCCGAGCTGATCGAGCGCGCCGGGATGGATTCGCCCGTCGTCCGTGCCGTTCGCGACCACGCGGTCTGCATGGTCAATCCCTGGCGCTGCAAGCTCCTCCACAAAAAGGCGAGCCTCGCCGTCCTCAGCGACGAGCGCAACGCCGCCATCTTCTCGTCCGCCGAGCGCGAGGCCGTCGCCGCCCACATCCCCTGGACCCGCCGTGTCGAGGAGCGCCGTACCGAATACGACGGCCGGCCAGTGGACCTCGTGCCCTTCATTCACGAGCGGCGTGAGCGGATGGTGCTCAAAGCCAACGACGAGTACGGCGGCAAAGGTATCGTGCTTGGGTGGGAGACGAGCCCACACGACTGGGAGCAGGCGGTGCAGACGGCCCTGCGCGAGCCGTTCGTGGTGCAGGAGCGTGTCGCCATCCCCGAGGAGCCGTACCCCGCCTACAATGACGGCACGCTCTCGATCTCCGACCGCATTCTGGATACAGCGCCATTCATCTTCTACGGCGACTACGTGGATGGCTGCCTTAGCCGCCTCTCCACCCAATCACTCGTCAACGTCACCGCGGGCGGCGGCTCCTCCGTCCCGACCTTCATCGTCGAAGATCGCTAGCGCCATCCGTACGGACGGCAATTTGCCTCCCGCCCCGCCAACCATGCGTAGGGGGTATCGCGATACGCCCCGCCACGGCGGCGTCCATACGCCAAGAGGATCCCACTATCGTATAGCGCGACAACATCCAGCCCGAGGAGGCCGACCATGCAGGCTCCATCGCTCACGCTCGGCGTCGAGGAGGAGTACCAGATCATCGACCCCGAGACACGCGAGCTCAAGTCCTTTATCACCGAGATCCTCGAAGAGGGAAAGCTCATCCTCCACGAGCAGATGAAGCCGGAGCTGCATCAATCCATCGTCGAGATCGGGACGGAGGTTTGCCATACCCCCGCCGAAGTGCGCGCCGAGCTCTGCCGCTTGCGCGGCGCGATCATTGAGCTTGCCGGCAGGAAGGGCATGAAGATCGCCGCCGCTGGCACGCACCCCTTCTCAAGCTGGATGGCCCAGGAGATCACGCCCCTGGAGCGCTACCTCGGCGTGCGCAAAGACATGCGCGACCTGGCCCAGCAGCTTCTCATCTTCGGCACCCACGTCCACATCGGCATCGAAGACCGCGAGTTCATGGTCGAGGCGATGAACGTTGCCCGCTACATGCTCCCGCATCTGCTCGCTCTCTCCACCAGCTCGCCGTTCTGGATGGGGCGTGACACCGGCCTCAAGTCCTACCGCAGCGTCATCTTCCGCAACTTCCCGCGCACCGGCATCCCGCGCGTCTTCTCCTCCTGGGCCGACTTCACCTATCTACTCGACACCCTCGTCCGCACGCAATCCATCCCCGACGGCTCCAAGATTTGGTGGGATCTCCGCTTCAATCACAGCTATCCCACCATCGAGGCGCGCATCTGCGACGTCTGCACGCGTGTGGACGAGGCGGTCTGCATCGCCGCCATTCTTCAGGCCGTCGTCGCCAAAGTCTGGAAGCTGCGCCGCGACAACTACACCTTCCGCGTCTACCCCGCCGATCTCATCGAGGAGAACAAGTGGCGGGCCGTGCGCGACGGGCTGGACGGCAACCTGATCGACTTCGGCAAACAGGAGGAGCTGCCGGCGCGCAACCTGATCCGCGAGCTTATCTCCTGGTTCATAGACGACGTGGTGGACGACCTTGGCAGCCGCAAAGAGGTCGAGTACGCGTTCAAGATACTGGAAGAAGGCACAAGCGCCGACCGCCAGCTCGCCACCTACCGCCGCACCGGCGATCTCAAAGCCGTTGTAGATCAGCTCATCGCCGAAACCGCCGAGGGCGTCTTCGACACGCCCGCGGAATCTCCCGCCCAGGCCCCGGTCCAGTCCCAGGAGGCCTCCGCTCCCGCGTGACC
>CAYYCB010000260.1:0-4534 GCA_964469715.1 uncultured Ktedonobacterales bacterium
CCGCATTCATCAGCCGGACGGAGTGGCACGCCCACTGCGGTATGTGGCCTTGTCGCGGCGCCGAAAACAATGTGGCGGCGACTCGGAGCCGGGCGGACCGCGACACACTCAAATGGGCGACCTCTGGCAATCACCACCACAGAAAGGTCGAACGAGTCATGTCCAAATCCGAGGAGCCGATCGGCGAGATCGCGACCGGAGAGCGTGCCAATGCCGACTTCAACGCCGATCTGCGCGCCGAGAGCGCGAGCAGAAGGGCAAGTGGCGCCACGACCGAAAGGGCAACCGATAGCGTAATGACGCGACCGAGGATTACACTGGCTGCGGGCGTCACCTGTCCCGACTGCGGCCTCACGAGCAAGGCCGAGTGGATGACTAAATCGCGCCAGGGCGATGCCTACGCGACCACTGTATTCTGTGAGGGATGTGGGTGCTTGATCGCAGTCTGGACGGGACGCGTCGAGGCTCGTGTCGTCGCCCATCAACAGGAGTTGTGAGCGCACTCGTTCGGGCAGCGCTCGGCATGACGCCGTGATGAGCGCCCCTGACCACGGCGCTTGTCCGTCCCCGCTCGCGCTACGCGGTCCCCTTCTGATCTGGGGACCGCGCCTTGGCATGGTTGGCATACCCTGCCGCCGTCGTGAACAGGATGGTCCGTACCGTCAGTGGCCCTCGGAGCGCCAGTCGGCGCGGTCAGGATGCTTGATGTCCCAGAGGGGCCGGCGGCTGCGGACCACGGGGATGGTAACGAAGTTCTCCGGCGGAGGAGGGGAGCTGGTGGCCCATTCCAGCGTGAAGGCGTCCCACGGGTCGGCGGTTGCCGTCGCGGGCTTGCGCACCGTCAGGAACCAATTGACCAGGAAGACTACGACGCTCACGAAGATGATGTAGGTGCCGATACTCTCCAACAAGTTGAGCTGATCCCAGCCGAGATTCGGTGGATAGGTGTACTGCCGCCGCGGCATGCCCAGCAGGCCGAGGATGTGCATGGGGAAGAAGGTCAGGTTGGTTCCGATGAGCCAGAGCCAGAAGTGGACCTTGCCGAGCGTGTCGTTCAGCATGCGCCCGCTCATCTTCGGGAACCAGTAGTAAATGCCAGCAAAGAGCGCGGTTACAGAGCCAGCAGGCAATACATAGTGGATATGCGCCACGATGAAATAGGTGTCGGTCACCTGATAGTCGAAGGGCACTATCGCGATGGCCGCGCCGCTCAGGCCACCGCAGACGAACTGCACGATGAACCCGATACAGAACAGCATCGGCGTCGTGAGTCTCAGCCGTCCATGCCAGGTGGTGGCGACCCAGTTGAAGATCTTGACCGCGGTGGGGATGGCAATGAGCGTGGTCGAGGCGGCGAAGAACGCCTGCGCGGGCAGTGGCAGGCCGACGGCAAACATGTGGTGGGCCCAGACAGTGAAGCTGAGGAAGCCAATGGCGACGCCCGACCAGGCCACAAAAGTGTAGCCGAAGATCGGCTTGCCTGAAAAGACCGGCAGAATCTCCGAGATCATGCCGAAGGCAGGCAGGATGAGGATGTATACCTCGGGGTGGCCGAAAGACCAGAACAGGTGCTGCCAGAGCAGCGGGTCGCCGCCTGCATTCTGCTGGTAGAAGTGGGTGCCGAGGTGGCGGTCGAGGAAAAGCTGGATGCTGGCGACCGTCAGGCTGGGCAGCGCGAAGATGAGCAGGAAGGAGGTGATGAGCATCATCCATGAGAAGAGCGGCATGCGATTGATGCTCATGCCGGGCGCACGCAGGCGCAGGATCGTGACGATGAAGTTGATGCCGCTCACAATCGAGGAGATCCCAAGCAGGTTGACGATGGCGATCCAGAAGTCCATGTTCAGGCCGATGGAGAAGCAGCCCTGCTGCCGAAGCGCCGCCGCGCGGGCGGCTGTGAGCGTGGCCTGTTGCAGCGTGAAGCCGCCGGCGGACGTCACGCAGCCGGGGTGCGCCTCGGTGAGCGGCGCGTAGGCGAACCAGCCGGTGTCGGGCGCGAGGCCGATCAGCAGGCTGGTGGCAAGGAGTAGACCGGCAAATATGTAGAGCCAGAGGCCCAGGGCGTTGAGCCGGGGGAAGGCCATGTCACGCGCGCCGATCATCAACGGCACGACATAGTTGCCAAAGCCCGTCCATATCGGCATCAGGAACGCGAAGATCATAATCGTCGCGTGCATCGTGAAGACCTCGTTATAGAGGCTCGGCGACACCAATTTGTTGTTGGGCACCGCGAGCTGCGTGCGGATGATGGTAGCCTCGATACCGCCGAGGAGGAAGAAGATGAACGACGTGTAGATGTAGAGGATGCCGATCTTCTTGTGGTCAGTCGTGGTCATCCACTGGGCGATGGGATTCTCCAACCAGGATCGGCTCAGGCGCCGGCCGCGCGTCGCGATGCTCCCAATCATCGAGGTACCCTTTCCCGATCCTGCGATCTGCTCATGCAAAGACCGGCGGTGCCGCAAGATTAGCGCCAGGGGACGGTCCTGTTCAGGCGTTGTTCAGGGCGCTGACCAGGCTTTGGGGAGTGGTGGCATCGCCGGGACGTGTTGTGGTCCGCCTTGTGCGTCGGAAGGCGTAGTCAACAGACGTGGAGGCACCTCTGCTGAAAGCCTAGAAGGACAAGGCGCCATGGACTCCACCCCAGGCACACGCGAGCAATTCCCGTACGCGCAATTTGACGAGCGCTATCTCGTTAAGGTGCCCGTCGCACACTATTATGCGCTGTTGGTCGGCGGTGCGCTCGTCACTCTCGGCATCCTTGGCTTCATCCCGCCGTTCACTCATGGCAATGTGCTCTTTGGCTTCTTCCGCGTCTCGGCAGCATTCAACATCATCCACCTGCTTACCGGCATTGCGGGGCTGGCAGTCTTCGCCTTGCCACAACACCACCTCGCCAGGTCCTACGCGATCTTGCTCGCCGCCATCTACCTAGCTACCTTCACGGTGGGCAACATCCTCTACGGCAACATGGCAAACTCACCGGCAATCCACGCCGCCGACATCCCGTACATCCTCGCCAACGCCTTCCACGCCGGACTCATGCTCACCGGGGCGCTCATCTTCGGCCTTTCGGCGTTACAGCAAGGCGACCGCGCGACCGAGACCTATCGCTACCACTTCACCCACGAGGTCGAAGAGCTTAACGGGCCGAACAACGGCGTGCCAACCGCATGATCCGGGCTGGGCGGGTCGCGCCGGTCGCACCGGTCACTCGTAGCGCAGGGCGTCGGCTGGGGACAAAACGCGCCATAACGCGATACCCGCAACCGGACTGAGTGCATGAGGATTGCGGCGGTCTGCTATCATGGCGAGGCGCAGGGTAGGAACCCGCGCTGGCGGTAGAAAGGGTGGCCTGGCTCTATGACTCGTGTCCTCATCGCCGACGATAGCGCCTCAGTTCGCACGACACTGCGCTCGTGGCTGGAGCCGGCCGGATATGTCGTGGAGGAGGTGGCCGATGGCGCTAGGGCCATCGAGATGATCCGGGCCGCGACGGAGCCGCTGCTGGTGCTGCTTGACTATGAGATGCCGGGGCTAACAGGATTTGAGGTGCTGAAACTCGCCCTCGACGAAGGATTGGCGCCGCCACGGCTCGGCTATATCTGCATCTCAGGCATGCAAGGGGCATTCCCGGCAGAATTCAACGAGCTGCTGCGGCGTCTGCGCATCCAAATGATCCCTAAGCCCTTCCGCCAGGAGGATCTGCTCGCCGTGACGGCCTATGTCGCGGCGCGGGAAGGCTTGGCTGTGCCTATTCCCGTAGGGGCCGGCGAGAGCGTGTAGCCTCGATATTTAGGTATGGGTCGCAAACGCTGGTACGGTTCCTGCCCCCTCCTCGCAGGTGTGCCGTGCTATTGAAGCGCGGCGAGATGGCGATGGATATGATGAATCGCCAAATGAGCCATACGAGGAGATATGTCATGGCGACGAAGAAAAAGCCGACCCATCACCTCAACGGCGTCGGGCCTAAAGAGCAGCGGATGTATGAGGACATCAAGGAATCCTCGGAGAAGTCAGGGCGCTACGGGGACCGCGCCGAGGAAGTCGCAGCGCGCACGGTGATGAAGCACCACAAGGAAGCGCATCACAAGAAGGACCAATAGCGGTCCTGATGGGCGATGCCAGCGGCACATGGTCAGGATCGCCTGTATGCCGTGGCGCATGACGCGCCGGATTCCAGCTGGGCCGGCGCGCGGGACAGGTGGGTCGCATGCCGGCGTATGCCCATAGCTACCCTGATTCCCTATGAGGAGGCTGTTGTCCGGGCGGCCACGGAGTGGCCGCCCTAACAGGGAGGAAGTGGAAAGATGGTACTCGCAGCGATTAATTCGTCGGTTGGCTTCATCGGTTGGCTTATCATCGGCGGCCTTGCTGGGCTGCTGGCCGGGCGTGTCATGAGTGGGCGCGGCTTCGGCATACTGGGCGACATCATCGTGGGCTGCATCGGCGGCCTCATCGGCGGGCTGATCCTGGGCCTGTTTGTAAACGCGGACGTCGGCCTGATCGGCTCGTTCATCACCGCCTTCATCGG
>CAYYCB010000261.1:0-4512 GCA_964469715.1 uncultured Ktedonobacterales bacterium
GGTCCTTATGGCAGGCCTCTCGCCACTGTGGAACCGAATGGCACATTTTCGGCGAATGACGGAACCGTCGCGGTTGGCGGCCGGCCGGCGGAGGGCGTGCACAATCCGTGGGAGCGTGGTGTTCGAGCCCATCACGGTGCCGCGGCGGGTCGCGCGTCAGATCACCTGCGGCGCTTCAGATCGTGGAGTGCCGCCAATGACGGCAACTGGCCTCGATCTGGTTCTCAGTGCAACACGAGGTCGAGCGCGGCCAGTGTCACCGCGCCCACCAGCAGCTCGGCATCGAGCGGCCACTCCACCACGCGCAGCCGTGGCTGGCGAAGGAGTCCCAGCATCGCCTCCGAGAGCGGCATGCTTGAGTTGATGATTGCAAGGTAGGTATGGCGCGTGAGCGCGCGGTCGGCCCGTCGACTATCCGGGTAGACCTCGCTGAGCACCTGCCATCCTTGCACACGCGGCGGCCGGCAGTTCAGCACGACGACCATCGGCTGCCTGGTGGCGCGCAACGTGGCGAGCGCTCCCGGACCATCGGCGGCCTCGTCGAGATGGAAGAGATCTTCCTCAAGCAGTCCGCCCAGGCCCACACGCAGCTCATCGTCTCGGCCCACAAGCAACACCGGAATCGCGGGTGTCGCGCCGGGCGTGACGGGCAGCGGCAGGCCCGCATCGAGGCTTGCGAGAGAGCCCTGCGGAGCGAGGCGCGGATTCGTCCACCGCGAGAAGATCCGCGTGGGTCGTAGCCGGTCCATCAGTCGGCATGCCTTTCCTGAGGCGCGAAACGAGGCGCGCAGCGGCGTTCCGCAATGGCTATGGCGCGGCGGCCTCCGCAAGAGCGGCAACGGTCGGCGGCTCAACTATAACAGACTCGTTGCCGGCGGGCAATCAGCCATAACAACTGGATATCTGCCGCCCGGCTGCCGTCACTCGCCCCACCTTGGATGCGCTCTTTCGCGTGGTGCCGCACCCCGACGTGGCACGCCGAATGCCGCGACTGCCCAGGGGAGCGCGACCCTTTCTTTCTTGAGGTAGGCTTGCCACGCTCCGACTGCATGCGTCTCTGGCAGCGTAGCGAGGAGGTCGGCGACGATGGCGATGGAACCGTGGAATCCCTGGCGCGAGATGATGAACATGCGCGATGTCATGGATCGCATGTTCCAGGACACCCTTGTTCGAGCGGGCAGTGGCTTTCTGGGCCGTGGCTCGATCCCGCTCGACATCCAAGAGACCGACAACGGCTACGAGGTGGAGGCCGCGCTGCCCGGTGTGCGACCCGAAGATGTCCAAGTCACCGTGCAAGACGACACCCTCACCATTCGCGGCGAGGTCAAGGGCCAGGAGGAACGCTCAGGCCAGAACTGGATCACACGCGAGCGCCGCTCCGGGTCGTTCTATCGTAGCGTCACGCTCCCGGCCGCCGTGGATGCGGATCACACAACGGCGAGCTTCGAGCATGGCGTCCTCCGCCTGAAGCTGCCCCGCTCCGCCCAGGCCGGCCCGAAACAAATCCGCATCGGCGCCTCACCGGCACAGCCAAGCGGCGCTCAAATCGGAACCTCGTCGGGAGAGGCCGCCGTGTCCGTCGATACGCAGAGCGGCATCGGCTCCGGCTCGCGCACTGACATCGGCGTCTCCGACGCGGGCCATTCTGATCGTGACGGGGTGATTGGCGCCACCCCTGCGGACACGTCCGGCCTCGCCGGCCCCTCGGGCATGGGCGCGATGGATGACGAGACCTCTCAGCGCCAACCTGGCTAACCTAGCTGCGCTTGCGCTGGCAGCCTTCCCCGTCGCGTCGAGGATAACCGCTCAGGCTAGCCCTACAGCCCCTCCGGCAACCTGCGACAGTGGTGGACTGTGCGATGCGAATATGCGATGCTGTCTCTATCGATAGCGCGCCTGCCCCTCAGAGGCAGGCGCGCCGTCTCGTCTCATTCGCCTTCTCCACCCTTGCAAGGCTGCACTATGCGACCAAACTGGCAATCGGCGCGGACCTACATGTGGCTCTCTATCGCCGCTGCGGTCCTCACCATCGCCCTCAAATTCACCGCCTTCGCCATCACCGGCTCCGTCGGCCTCTTCTCTGACGCCGCCGAGTCCGTCGTGAATCTGGTCGCGGCCGCTGGTGCGCTCTGGGCGCTCACGCTCGCCGCCCGGCCCGCGGATGAGGTCCACACCTACGGTCACACGAAGGCAGAATACTTCTCCAGCGCCTTCGAGGGTGCCCTCATTCTCGTCGCTGCTGCCAGCATCGCCTACGCCGCGGTCATGCGTCTGCTCCACCCGCAGCCCGTCGAACAGCTTGGTCTTGGTCTCGTCGTCGCCGTCGCCGCCACCGCAATCAACGGCGCGGTTGCCTATGTCCTCATGCGCGCCGGCCGCCGCCTGCGCTCCGTCTCGCTTCAGGCCGACGCGCGCCACCTGATGACCGACGTATGGACCACCGTCGGTGTGCTTGCGGGCGTCAGTCTCGTCGGCCTCACTCACTGGGCGCCACTCGATTCCATCGTCGCCCTCCTCGTCGCGGCCAACATCATCCGCATCGGCCTCGAACTGCTGCGCGAGAGTGGCCTCGGCCTGCTCGACACCGCCCTTCCGCCGGAGGACCTCGCCACCATCCAGCAGATCCTCACGTCACATCGCGCCGCCGGCATCGACTTCCACGCTATTCGCACGCGGCGGGCCGGCACACGCCGCTTCGTCTCCATGCACGTGCTCGTCCCTGGCTCGTGGAGCGTCAAGCGCGGACACGACCTCGTGGAGGAGATCGAGCGCCACCTCGCGGCCGTCCTGCCAGAAACCACCGTCTTCACCCATCTTGAGCCACAAGAAGATCCCACCTCCTTCGAAGATCAGCAGCTTGACCGTATCCTCCGCTCGTCTTCCTCGTCCTCCTGATCCCACCAAATATGCGTTCCGGATAGGTTCTCGGGGCCGGGAATCATCCAGTTCCGGCCCCACCTCTCCAGCGCTTGGTCGTAAAATATGCCGCCTGGCATATGCGCGCTGGCGACCTGCCTGCTAGCGTAAAGGGCTACTCGCTCGCCACGCGTCACGGCATTCATGCCTGGCCATCGCGCCCTGGCTGCTCAGAGTCAGGATTGCGCCCGCAAGAGACACACGCAGCCCGCTCAATGTTGTGTTCACAACGCAGGCGGATTGGCACTCTAATTGCTGGGTTTGGCCCCACCGCGCACCGCATCGCGCCGCGACATGCAGGCGGGAACGTCCCCGCGAGATCTCCCGGCTTCGCACACCAATGCTGGAAAGGAGAGGCCGTGGTCAGCCCAGGACTACTCTTCGAGGTCGCGCTGGTCGGCATCGCCTCGGGCGCGCTCTATTCCCTCGCCGCGCTCGGCATCGTCCTCATCTACAAGACCACTGGCGTGCTCAATTTCGCCCACGGCGCCATCGGCATGTTCAGCGCTTTCATCGCCTATCAGGTCGGTGTGGTCATGGCGCTGCCCGCTCTGCTCGCCGTCGTCCTCGCGCTTGCCTTCGCCGCCGCGTTCGGCTGGTTCATGGAGCGCTTCACTTTGCGCCCGCTGCGCGAGCGTCCGGTCCTCACACGCGTCATCGTCACCCTCGGCTGGCTCCTCATCCTCCAATCTCTCGCCGGCCTGATCTTCAAGGACACCTCCTACCATATCCCGCTGCAGATCTTCCCGCAGAACGGCGTCCGCATCGGCCAGCTCACCCTCGGCTACAACCAGATCGCCAATGTCGTAGTGGCCGGCGTGCTCGCCGTGGCGCTGGGCGTCTTCCTCAAGGCCTCGCCGCTCGGCGTCGCCATGCGCGCCACCTCCGACAATCCTCAGGCCGCGCGCCTCCTCGGCATCCGAGTGGATCGTGTCGCCGCCGCCTCGTGGATTCTCGGCTCGCTGCTCGCGGCCATCGCCGGGCTGCTCCTCGCGCCGCTCACCACACTCAACACCACCAGCCTCACCATCATCGTCATCCAGGCCCTCGGCGCCGCGCTGATCGGCGGACTCGACAGCCTGCCGCTGACCTTCATCGGCGGCCTGGCCATCGGTGTTGGCCAATCGCTGCTCCCGCTGCTCGCCGGCGACCTTCTGCGCATCCCGCCGTCCATTGGCGAGGGCCTCAAGTACGCGCTGACCTTCGCCGTGATCCTCGCCGTGCTGCTGCTGCGCCGGCAGGTGCGCACGCTGGCGATCTCCGCCGTTGGAGGTGAAGGACTGTGACGAGCGCATCACCCGCCACTCCCTCGACCCGCGCCCCAGCCGCGCCGCCTCCGGCTCACTCGCGTGGGCTGGCCGCCGCCCGCCTCACGCGCGGCGTCCTCGACTCCGGCCTGGCCCTCGGGGTGTTCCTGCTCGCCGCCGTGGCGCCCAACCTCGGCCTTGGCTACCTGCTCACCCCCCTGACGCAAGTGCTGGTCTACGTCGTCGTGCTCGCCTCGCTGGTCGTGCTCGCCGGCTATGTCGGCCAGATCTCGCTCTGTCAGGTCTCCTTCATGGGCCTTGGCGCCTTCCTCACCGCCGCCCTGATGGA
>CAYYCB010000262.1:0-4507 GCA_964469715.1 uncultured Ktedonobacterales bacterium
ATGAATCCCACCGACACCCTCATCGGCGCCTCGCTTCCGCGCCCGGATGCGCTGGACAAAGTGACTGGCGCCGCCAAGTATCCCGCCGATCTCGTTCGAGCCGGCATGCTGCACCTGCACGTCGTCTTCGCGCACCGACCGCACGCGCGCATCCGCGCGCTCGACACGAGCGCCGCGCTGGCGCATCCCGGAGTCGTGGCCGTGCTCACCGCCGCCGACGTGCCCTACAACGCCTACGGTCTGATCGACGCGGACCAGCCGGCGCTCTGTGGCGACGTCGTGCGCTTCGAGGGGGATAAGGTCGCCCTGGTCGCCGCCGAGACGAAGGAGGCGGCGGTCGCGGGCGCGAAGCTGGTGCGCGTCGAGTATGTGGATCTGCCTGCCGTCACCGATCCACGCGCCGCGCTGGCCCCAGAGAGTCCGCTGGTTCACGAAGAGTTGGGCACCAACCTGCTGCTCCACGTCCCGATCCGCAAGGGTGACGTCTCGCGCGCCTTCGCGGAGGCGGACGTCGTGCTCGAGGGCGAGTTCAGCACATCCTGGCAGGAACATGCCTTCCTCCAGCCTGAGGCAGGCGTCGCCTATGTGGACGAGTTGGGGCGTGTGGTGGTCGAGACGGCGGGCCAGTGGCTCCACGAGGATCGCCGGCAAATCGCCGCGATGCTGCGATTGCCGGAGGAGCAGGTGGTCGTGCGCTACGCCACCATCGGTGGGGCGTTCGGCGGGCGCGAGGACCTCTCGATTCAGCACTTGCTTGCGCTTGCCGCCTGGAAACTGCGCCGCCCGGTCGCGCTGGTCTGGGGCCGCGAGGAGTCCATTGTCGGCCACCATAAGCGCCATCCCATCGGCGTGCGCTGCCGCTGGGGCGCGAGCAAGGACGGCACGATCACCGCCGTCGAGGCCGAGGTCATCGCCGATGGCGGCGCCTACGCCTCTACGAGCGTCGAGGTGACGAAGGTCGCGACGCTCTTCGCCAGCGGCTGCTATGAGATTCCCAATATCGCCGTGGATGGCTACGCCGTCTATACCAACAACGTTCCCTGTGGAGCGTTCCGTGGATTCGGTGCGCCACAGGCCCAGTTCGCCGCCGAGAGCATGGTGACGCGCCTGGCGCACGCCCTTGGCCTGGACCCCGTCGAGCTGCGCCGCCGCAACATCTATCGCGAGGGGAGTTTAGAGCCGACCCAGAACCCGCTGCCTCTCGGTGTGAGCGCGCTGCCTGTATTGGAGCGCTGCGCCGAGGAGGCGCGAGCGCGACTGGGATACGGCGGGGAGCGCCATCAGCCCACTGCGCCGCACCTGCGGCGGGGCATTGGCATTGCCTGCGGCATCAAGAATGTCGGCTATTCGTTCGGTTATCCTGAGCAGTCCACTGCCACCGTCGAGCTCTTCGGCACAGCGGAGTTGGAGCGTGCGGTGGTGCGTATTGGCGCGGCCGAAGTTGGCCAGGGGACGCACCTCGCGCTGCGCCAGATTGCCGCCGAGACGTTAGGGCTTCCGCTTGAGCGCGTGACGATGGTGACGGACGACAGCGCCGAAGCGCCGAACGCCGGCAGCGCCTCCGCCTCGCGCATGACGCTGATGGGCGGCCAGGCCGTGCGTCAGGCGTGCCTTACGGCGCGCGACAACTGGAGCGCCAGCGAGGAGTATCACGGTGTCGGCACGTACCAGTTTCACCCTTCGCCGACGACGGCGCTCGATCCCGAGACAGGCGCCGGCCGCCCCAACTACTGCTATGGCTACGCGGCGCAAGCGGTCGAAGTCGAGGTCAACATCCTGACCGGGCAGGTGCGCGTGCTCACGATCATCAGCGTTCACGACGTGGGGCGGGCGATCAATCGCCAGCAGGTGGAGGGACAGATCGAAGGCTGTCTGGCGCAGGCAGTCGGCTACGCGTTGCTCGAAAACCTCCAGGTGCGCGAGGGACGTATCCTTACGCCCTACCTCAGCACCTACCTCCTACCCACCGTGCTCGACATGCCCACCGAGATCGTGCCTGTCATTCTTGAGCTGGCCGATCCAGAGGGTCCATATGGCGCGCGGGGTGTTGCCGAGATGGCCCTGGTGCCGTTCGCGCCTGCCGTCGCCGCCGCGATCCACGACGCTACCGGCGCGTGGCTCTCGCAGCAGCCGATGACACCTGAACGTGTGCTGGCGGGACTTTCAAATCGAGCATTGCATGAAGATTGAGACAGCACTCACGGATTGCAGTGCAGACAGATACTGAAATCTCCATTGACAGTGCGTTTCGCCCAGTCCACCAGCTCCTGGCGATCTTCCGAGCACGCCTTGCTGTAAGCGCCTACGAGCATTCTTGGCCTGTCAGGGCAGCTCACGCGGTGAAGTTTCATTTCGGAAGCCTCAGTTGGCCACCGGTCGCATGCAATGAGGTATCCGTTTGTATGGAAGTCAGTCCAGTATTGGAATGCCGGGTTTGCAGTCGCATTCACGAACAAGATCATCGATGCTCTCCTATTTGGGCGGATGGTTGACCTATCTGGTCATCATACCGCGCAAGTAGGCTGGCAGTGCTGGAATATGATGAGACGCCGAGTGCGTGGCGGAAGGTCACGCGTCGCATGAAAGGGCGGATTCGCATGCAGCAACTTCGCATCACCGTCGGGTCGTTCACCTACACCGCGCGCGTGGAGGAGGCCGACGCGCCCAAAACGTGCGCCGAATTCAGTAAGCTGTTGCCCTACAGGCAGAAGATCATTCATGCGCGGTGGAGCGGCGAGGCTTGCTGGATCCCGCTCGGCGAGTTCAAGTTGGACGTCGGGTTCGAGAACGCCACGCGTTATCCCGCGCCGGGTGAGATCTTGTTTTATCCGGGGGGCTACAGCGAGACGGAGATTTTATTCCCGTACGGTTCCTGTGCCTTCGGCAGCAAGCTCGGCGGACTGGCGGGCAACCATTTCCTCACGGTGGTCGAGGGGCGCGAGCAGCTTCGCGAGATGGGCCGCAAAGTGCTGTGGGAGGGCGCGCAGGACATCACGTTCGAGATGCTGTCGTAGCCCCTCCCACCTGGCCTAATCTCGGCGCGGACTGGATCGAGGCTAGGAGCCCACAGCGTCTAGTATGGCGCTTCGCAACCGTTCGGCGTCGTTCACGCCGGCGAGCTTGCCCGATGGGTCGAGACGGTGCTCGCGAATGATGGCGCGCAGCGATCCCAGGCGGAGCTCACCCAGGGCACGACGCAGGCCATCCACGCCGAGACGCTGACGCAGCGCAAAGGGGTCGATCACACCGGTGCCGAGCTCAGGGCTGGCCCCGGTTACGAGCGTTGGCTTGAAGGTGCGGGCCGGCTTCGCGCCTTTGCCTGTCTTGGCTGCCGCGCTTGGGGCCGCGTACTCCTCCGCGACAGCGTTCAGAGGACCGTCGCCCGCCGTGAGGGATTCGCGGATGGCGGCGGCGACGCGCCGGGCCAGCGCGGGGTCGCGCTCCAACTCGTCGGCCACGGCGCGCAGCGTGCGCGCCAAGGTCTCGGGCGCGAGCACTGATCCCTCCGAGCCGCCCTGAGACGCCCCCCCTTTCGTCTGCTTTGCCGTTTTTGCCGTTTTCTCGGCCTTATCCGCTTTCACGGCCTTGCTCGTGCCCGTGCTCGCGGCAGCGGCCGCCGGCTTAGGCGTAGGCATGGCGGCGGCGATCGTAGGGGCGGGAGTGCGCTGGGACAAGGCGCTTGACCTCCTTGGCGAGCTGCGCGTAGGCCTGGCCGCCGCTGCTATTCGGCGCGAAGCTGAGGATGCTCTCGTTCTCGCGATGCGCCTTCTCCAGGTCGAGGTTCTTGGGGATGTGGGTTTCGAGCAGACGGCCTTCGTACTTCTTTTCGAGGATGCCTAGCGTCTCGTTCGCGGCGGTGTTGTGCTCGTAGAAGGTGGCGACCACGGCGGCAATCTCAAGGTCGGCAAGGTCAAGCTGATCGCGAAGCTCTTCGATAGTCTGCTCCAGCTTGTCGATGCCGATGAGGCTGAACTCGGTGAGCGCAATGGGCACAATCACCTTGTTCGCCGCCGCCAGAGCATTCTGCGTCAGGACGCCGAGGGAGGGCGGAGTGTCGAGGAGGATGTAGTCATACTCCTGCCCCTGCAAGGCCTTCGCCAACCGCCATTCGCGACCGGGCCGCGATGCCAGCTCGACGTCCGCATTCTGAAGCCGTCCGTCACCGGGCACGATCCAGACGTTCTCCTCGTTGGTCTTCCAGATGACGGATTCAAGCTTGCGGTCGCCGCAGAGCACGTCGTAGAGGGAAGGGACAGGATGGACACGGCCCGTGAGCGCGTAGGTCGCGTTGGCCTGGCCGTCCACGTCCACGATGAGGACCCGCTGGTTGAGCCGCGCCAATCCCGCGGCGAGGTTGACGGTGGTGGTGGTCTTGCCCACCCCGCCCTTGTTGTTCGCGATGCAGATCGCGGCCATGCTGCCTCCTGGCGCACTTCGACTCGGGGGACCCGACAAGGGGCCGAACGTCGTGTGCGACGATAGCATGGGCGCAGGAGGGCGTCAAAAG
>CAYYCB010000263.1:0-4491 GCA_964469715.1 uncultured Ktedonobacterales bacterium
TGGGCAATCTGCCGGTCATGTTCGAGGCCGTGCTGCGGAACGTGCGCGAGCGCCAGCGCCCCCTATGGCGCGGGAGCGCAGAGGACCTGGCCGAGCAGTTCGCCATCCCGCCCGACGCCGTGGAGCGGCTGGAGGCGTTCCAGCCGGCACTCGCAGAGTGGACGCGCGAGCTGTTGGCGGCGCCCATCCCCGTCTCGCTCGACCACGTAGACCTCCACTGGAGCAACGCGGTGCTCCGGCCGGACGGCTCGGTGCTCATCTTCGATTGGGAGGAGGCGGTGCTGAGCTGCCCGCTCTTTTCGCTCGACCGGCTGCTCAACGACGCTCGCGAGCTCGACCTCGGTGAGGCCGCCGCATGGGCGGGCATGCTCGGCGGTCCTCTCTACACGCCGACCGAGGCCGCCCTCCGCGACGCGTACCTCGACGCACTACCGTGGGGCACACGCGACGAGCGGGCGCGCGCCTTCGAGCTGGCGATGCGCCTCGCACCCGTCAAGACGGCGTATGAAGGCATTCAGTTCGCCGGTGCGCTCGGCTGGGACGGCGAGCCATCCCTCGTCACCGCATGGGCGGTGAGCCGGATGCTGGCCCGGTGGACGGCTACGCCTGGCCGCCCTTGATGGCGGTGGCGGTTTCGCGCATGCCCGCGCCGATTCGCATTCCGCTGAGGTTCTTGACGATGTTGTTGCGATAGGTCAGCAGGAAGTTCCACAGCGCCGCGGCTGCGGCGGACGGATGGCTCCCCGCGCGGCGGGCGACATACCAGTGGCGGTGAACTGGGAAGCCCTCGACGTCCAGCACGATGAGGCGGTTCGCCATCAGCTCAAGCTCGATGGCCGCGAGCGGGATGACCGCGATGCCGAGGTCCGCCGCGACGCCCTGCTTGACGGCGCCGCTAGAGCGCAGCTCCATCCCCACATGCATGCTGATATCGCGCCCCTCGAAGAGTCGCGTCGAGTCAATACGCGTCCCAGAGCCAGCTTCGCGCACCAGGAACGTCTCTTTGGCGAGGTCTTTGATCGTGATATCCTTCGCGGTGGCCAGACGGTGGCGCGGCGAGCCGATCACCACCAGCTCGTTTGGGACGAACTCAGCCACCTCCAGGTCATGCGCGTCCTCAATCAGGCCCATCACTGCCAGATCCACCTCGTTGTCGAGCAGGCGCTTCTGTACGGTGAAGCGATTGAGCACGTCCAGCGTGAGCTTGACGTCGGGATAGATGCGGTGGAAGGCTCCGAGCGCCGGTGGCACGATGTAGATGCCGGCGGTCGTGCTGGCCGCCACCTTCACGGTGCCGCGGCGGCCGCCACCCAACTCCTCCATCACGAGGCGCGTCTCCTCCAGCAGCCCGAAGATACGCTCACTATAGCTCAGTAGCTCGCGCCCAGCCTCCGTCAGATGCAGCGTGCGGCCCACCTTCTCGAAGAGCGGCAGCCCGATGCTTTTCTCCAGCGCCTTGACCTGTAGCGAGACGCCCGGCTGGCTCAGGTAGAGCGCTGTGGCGGCGCGTGAATACGAGCCATGCTCGGCCACGGAGCGGAAGATGTGCAGCTGGTGAAGGTTGATATCCATAAGCCGCCCTTATACTTCGCATGACAAACGCATATGGCAAATTATACCAGAAGCAGGTTATGCTGCAAGCGGAAACCCCGCGAATTCTTGTATCTCGCCGCGCGCAACGGGGCGTAGGCGGTGGGGAGGGAGCGGGGCCGAAGGAGAAGCTTGCATGACCACGCTGGTAAGTGATCAGGTAAGTAATGAGCAGAAGTCTCCCGCGGTGGAGGCCCTAGAGCGAAGCTGGAACGACGACCCACGATGGGAAGGGATCACGCGGCCCTACTCGGCGGCTGATGTCGAGCGGCTGCGCGGCAGTGTGCAGATCGAGCACACCCTTGCCCGCCTGGGAGCCCAGCGTCTCTGGGATCTTCTCCATACGCGCGACTTCGTGCCCGCGCTCGGCGCGCTGACGGGCAACCAGGCCGTCCAGATGGTGAAGGCTGGGCTGGAGGCCATCTATCTCAGCGGCTGGCAGGTTGCGGCGGACGCCAATCTCGCCGGCCAGATGTATCCTGATCAGAGCCTTTACCCCGCCAACAGTGTTCCTGCCGTCGTCAAGCGCATCAATCAGGCGTTGCAACGCGCCGACCAGATCGACCACTCTGAGGGTGACGACGACACCTACTGGTTCGCGCCCATCGTGGCCGACGCCGAAGCGGGCTTCGGCGGCCCGCTCAACTGTTTCGAGCTGATGAAGGCGATGATCGAGGCGGGCGCTGCCGGCGTCCACTTTGAGGATCAGCTTGCCTCGGAGAAGAAGTGCGGCCACATGGGCGGCAAGGTGCTGATCCCCACACAGGCCGCCATTCGCAACCTCGTCGCCGCGCGCCTCGCCGCCGACGTCATGGGCGTCCCCACGCTCCTCGTCGCCCGCACGGACGCCAACGGCGCCAAGCTCATCACGAGCGATGTGGACCCGCGCGACCACGCGTTCATCACCGGCGAGCGCACCACTGAGGGCTTCTTCCACATCCGCCCCGGCATCGAGACGGCCATCGCTCGCGGCCTGGCCTACGCGCCCTATGCGGACCTCATCTGGTGCGAGACCTCCGAGCCGAACATCGAAGAGGCGCGCCGCTTCGCTGAGGCCATCCATGAGCAGTTCCCCGGCAAGCTGCTGGCCTACAACTGCTCACCCTCCTTCAACTGGCGCAAGAAGCTCGACGCCGACACCATCGAGACCTTCCAGCGGCAGCTCGGCGACATGGGCTACAAGTTCCAGTTCGTCACGCTGGCCGGCTTCCACGCGCTCAACTTCGCCATGTTTGACCTCGCCAGCGGCTACCGCGAGCGCGGTATGGGCGCATATTCCGAGCTACAGCAGCGCGAGTTCGCCGCCGAGGAGTTTGGCTATACGGCGACGAAGCACCAGCGCGAGGTCGGCACCGGCTACTTCGACGAGGTGTCACAGGTGATCGCGGGGGGCGAGTCCTCCACGACGGCGCTCACCGGCTCCACCGAGGAGGAGCAGTTCCACTAGAAGACCGCGCCGCTCCAGTATATGGGGTCCGAACCGATCCTCTGGTATTTTAGTAAGCGCGGCGATGTGCATGATAACAGGCTCTCCCAGCTGTGGGAGAGCCTGCGCGTAGGGGAGCGGATGATCTCGATCGTCTCTGCGCGTGTGATGTGCCAGTGATAGGTGCGCATGACGTAGACGATCTACGTCATGCGAATTCATGTACATATACTCGCAGGTAGGGACCTTCACCCGCCGACTGCCGATATGTAGCGCTCCTCAATGCCTTTGCCATATACTGGTCGACTAGACAAGTGATTGCCTAGTCGATAGGTTGCGACACGACACCTCGAAGAGAACAGAACGTGACGAACGATCCGCGGAGCACCGCAACTACGGAGTCAGCGACAAGCACTGCGCCATCTCGATCTCAGGCGCTGGCACGCCCGCCATTCTGGCTGCGCCTCTCCATCCCCGCCGGCAATGCGGTCCAGATCGCGGGCCTCCTGCTCGGCGCCGCCCTGCTCGGCATAGATGCCCGGCTGAGCATCACTGCGGGCGTGCGCATCGCGATCATGCTCGTTGGCTGGCTCGCTATCTACTGCTGCTGCCACGCGCTGGCTCACTACGCCGTGGGGCGCATTGTCGGCATTCGCTTCCGGGGCTATGGGGTGCGCGGCACCGACCACCCCGAGAACTACCCGCCGCTCGTGCGCCAGCTCATGCAGGCGCTACCGACCTTCACCGCCATGACGGAGAAGGTGAGCAGGCAGCAGGCGCGTCCGGCGGCGAAGGCGCTGATGTTCGCCGCGGGCGAGTCCTCCACTGCCGTCTGCTCGATCCTCGCGGGCTGGTACGCATGGCAGAGTGGCATTCCTGGCGGGTTTGCCCTCTTCGTGGTCATGATCGGCTTCAACGCCGTCTCCACTGTCGTCACCGCCATGGTGCCGCGTGGCGACTACGCCAAGGCGATCCGTGCACTGCGCGGCCGCTAGAGCACGTGAGAAACCGAACGAAAGGCACTCCCAGCGGGTCGGCCAGCAGTTGCTGCGCGCGTCCAAAGGGCACGAGCTGCGCCTCCACCAGATAGACCGCCAGCGCCCGCAGCCGCGGCCCGTACTGCGCCCGACTGGGCGCCTTCACTGGGAAGGTGCCGACGCTCACCGCCTGGCAGGACGGACAGCGCAGGTGCAGTGCCTGATGTTCGTGCACCACCAGCCGCAGCCCGGCCATCCTCGACCGATGTCAGCTACCCTACTCTGCACGTTAGGAGACGCCCTCTAACGGGACCATGTGACCCTTGTGGATGGCCCGTTGCGGTGAAGGTTGGCCGCGCGTCACGATGGGACGCGCGACGGCGTCTTCCGTAGCGCCGCGGGCACGACGCCGCGGATAGAGGCGTCCACCAGTTCGACCGGATGCAGCACTGGCATGCTCGCGCCGAGAGAGTGCAGCGCGGCGTTGATCTGGAGGAG
>CAYYCB010000264.1:0-4488 GCA_964469715.1 uncultured Ktedonobacterales bacterium
TTGGACTTCGGCGGCATCGCGAAGGGCATGGCGGTGGATGCGGCGGTCGCGGCGCTCGCCGAGCGCGGATTCGCGGCGGGGCTCGTGAACGCGGGAGGCGATCTGGCTGTGATTGGCGTGCCGCCGGGTGCGCGGCAGTGGTCGCTCGCCGTGCCGGGGCGCGACGAGTGGTGGAGCATTCCGCTGGTGCGCGGCGCGCTGGCAACCTCGGGTGTCGCGCGCCGCCACTGGCTGCAGGATGGCGTGCCGCGCCATCACCTGCTCGATCCGCGCACGGGCTTGCCGTCGCGCTCTGGCCTCTGGTCCGCGACGGTGGCGGCGGGGAGCTGCGCGCAGGCGGAGGTGGCGGCGAAGGTCGCGTTTCTCCTCGGGCGGCGCGAGGGCGGCGCGTTCCTGCGGCGCCTGGGGCTGGCAGGGCTGCTGGTGGGTGCGGAGGGGTTCTGGACCGCCGAAGGGACGTGGCCCGCGCTTGAGATGGAGTCAGTGGTATGACGACGTGGCAGGCCGTTACCTGGGATGTGGCGCGTGCGGGCGGCTTCACGGCCTACGTCCTGCTCACGCTCTCGGTCGCCGTGGGTCTCGCACTGACGATGCACTGGCAGTCGTCGCGCTGGCCGCGCATCATCAACGCAGAGCTGCACAACTTCCTCTCGCTGCTCTCGCTCATCTTCATCGGCGTCCATGTGCTCGCCGTGCTGCTGGACCCCTTCACTAAATTTGGCCTGAGCGAGGTGCTCATCCCGTTCGCCAGCCACTATCGGCCTCTGTGGATGGCCGTTGGCATCGTGGCGCTCTATCTCGGTCTCGCCATTGGCCTTAGCACATGGCTGCGCCCGAGGATCGGCTATGCATGGTGGCGGCGGCTGCACGTCTTCACACTACTCAGCTACGTGCTGGCGACGGTGCATGGTGTCGCGACCGGCAGCGACACGACCACGAGCTGGGGCGCGTTCATCTATTTCGGCAGCGTCGCACTGGTTGTCATTCTGTTGTGGATGCGGCTGGTCACGCCTGCCACGCCGCGCGGGCGCAGCTATCCCGTGCTGGCCTGGCTGGCCGTTGCCGTGGCCGTCGGCCTGGCGATCTTCATGTTCGCGGGACCGATGCGCCCCGGCTGGAACGCCGTCGCCAACAACGGCAACGGCAATGGCGAGCGCGTCACGCCCACCGCCTTGCCCTCCCAATCGAGCGCGAGCGGTGGCCGGTCGGGCGCCTCCAGCAGAGCCAACAGTGCGGGGTCCTCTCAGCCGTTCAGTGGCACGCTCTTCGGCACGCTGACCCAGAGCCAGTTGAGGCAGCGTGGGCATGCAGCCAGTCCCGCCTCATCGGCGCGCTAGCTGTCGAGGCGCTGGCGGCAATGACGTGCCCTCTGCGGTCGAGCGCGGGATATGTCGGCGCGTATGGGGGCCCGCTGGGAGGCCGAGGAGTCCGATTCCGGCTGCCACAAGCGCGAGCAGCGCGCCCGCGACGAAGGGTGCGCCCCGCCCGAGGCTGAAGAGCCAGCCGGCGCCGAGCGGCCCCAGCACGCGTCCCAATCCACCGACACCTTGCGCCAGCCCCAGCATCTCGCCCTGCGCGCCCGGCGGGCTGGCGAAGGAGAGCAGGGTCGAGCTGACCGGCGTCACCGCGCCGTCGCCGATGCTCAGTAGCCCCGTCGAGACGAGCAGCAGCGCCAGATTCGTGCTGAGAGGAAGGAGCAAGAGTCCGGCGGCGAGTAGGACGAGGCCAGCGAGCAGCAACCGGCGCTCGCCGAAGCGGATTACCAGCCGCCCGACCAGGCCACCCTGCATCACGACGACGAGCACGCCGACGTAGGTGAAGATGTAGCCGGTCTGCGTCGCGCCCCAGCCGAAGGTGTGGTGCGCGAGCAGCGGGAACATCGCCTCCATCGCCGCGAAGGCGACTGTAAAGAGCAGGTTGATGGCAACGAGCCGCAGCGCCACCGGATGGCTGGCGGCGAGCCGCCACCCGCCGAGGAGCGCGAGGAGGCCGCGATGAGGGAGCACGTCGGTCCGGGACGCCTGAAGCTTGCGCGTCTCTGGCAAAAAGAGCAGCGCCAGCAGCGCGTTCGCTAGCGCCACGCCCATCGCCGCCCAGAAAGGCGTCTGCGCGCCAGTTGCGGCGAGGAGTCCGCCGAGCGCGGGGCCGACGACGAAGCCGAGGCCGATGGCCGCGCCGATGACTCCCATCCCGCGGGCACGGCGCTCAGGTGTCGTCACGTCGCTTACGACGGCCTGCGCCGAGCCGAGGTTCGATGCGCCGAGTCCGCCGACGAAGCGTGCCAGCAGCAGCGCGCCGAAGGAGCCGGCGAGCGCCGTGAGCGCGAAGCCGAACGCCTCGATCAGCAGCGATGCCAGGATGATCGGCCGCCTGCCATAGCGATCAGAGAGCGCGCCGACTAGCGGTGTGAAGAGGAACTGCGCCAGCGCGTAGATCGTCAGCACCATGCCCACGCCCGCTGGGCTTGCGCCGAGGCGTCCGGCGAAGAAGGGCAGCAATGGAAGGATCAGGCCGAAGCCGGTGATGTCGATGAAGACTGTCAGCGCCATCAAGAAGAGCGGCGAGCGCAAGAGCCTCGGCATGCGGCGAGTATCCTTCCGGCGCGTCCGCCGGCTGCCCGGCGTGCCCATCCCAGGCGCGTGACGCGAGATCTGGCTAGCCTTTCGGTGGCGCGAGCCGCGTTTGGTCCCCATCGACCTTGCCCTGGCTTTCAACTCCGAGATCGCGCTCTACAACCGTCGAAGCGGATGCAGTATGACCGTCAGATTCTAGGGGAGCTTGTGTGGGATAGTCAAGCGTGACTATACTGAGGGCGCGGCGATTGCCGCGGGGGGAGGGGACGCCGATGGATGAGCGCGCGCTGCTGCTGCTGGGCATATTGCGCTCTCAGAGCCAGCACACGTATCAGATCAACGAGTTCATCGAGCGCAACCTGGCCCGCATGACGGACATGAAGAAGCCCACGGCCTACGCCATCCTCGACCGGCTCTGCCAGGCGGGATATGTCTCGGTGCGGACGGAGCAGGAGCGCAACCGCCCGCCGCGCAAGGTCTACACCATCACGTCCGCTGGCGAGCGTGCCTTTGAGGATTTGCTGCGGCGTACTCTGGCCGAGCCGGATCGCCACGCGACGGCGGGCGACCTTGGCTTGATGTTCGTTGATGCGCTGCCGCGTGCGGAAGCTCTAGCGCTGCTGCTGCGTCGTCAAGCGGCGCTGCGCGAGCAGATCGTCGTCTACACTGCGATGCCACAGCACAAGAACGGCCTGGGGGTGGACCTCGCCTTCGCTCGCCAGCTCGCCCTCCTGCGCGCCGACGCGGCCTGGCTGGAGGAGACTATCCGACGGCTGGAGCTGGCGGAAGAGGGAACGACGTCGAGGTGATTGAGCCAACGCGCCTGCCATGGCAATGTGCAGCGTAGCGAAAGGAGCAGCGTGGATGTCGCGGCCAGCCAGATACTACTTCGCCGCGCTCATCGCCGTTGTCACCAGTATGGCTCTCCTCGGCTCACTCCTTCCGCGATGGGCGATAGAGGGGAGGGCGACTCGCGGGCCGAGCATGCGGACGGCCGAGAAGGTCATAGCGGCACGGTCCCCGGTGGCGGCCGGCGATTACTGCGCCTTCCCGATGGTTGCGCATAGCGGCTTCCTCTGGCAGCCAACGGCGACGACAGACAAGATGGTTGATGGGTTGCACGCCTTCGTTGCGGGAGGCGACCTCGACCCCTGTGCCGCCACGCCTACGGAGGATCGCATCGTCTCACTGGTTTCTACCTCCACCCTCGGCGTTATCTGGGCCGACTTGGACTACCCGCGGCCGCCTTCCCTCGTCCAACTCGTCGTGCTCGGGACCGACCCAGCGCACGAGCGCCGCTGGGTAGTGAAAAGCAGCGCATTTGTCGCGGCCCGACCGGACGCTACAGCCAATTCCTCGCCTGTCGTGTCGCCGCCCTCCTGGCTCGTTCTACCTCCAGGTCGCTATTCTGGCGCGGCGGCTCCCCGGACGCTGGATCAGCAGGGAGATTACCTCCAGTGGTGGATGTCGGCAACGCGCGACTTTGTCGCTGGGCGCATAAGTGTTCCTCTCCAGCAGGCTCCCGGCGCATTTCCGGTTCATTTAGGGGACATAACGGGATGGGGGAACGAGTTAAACGCGACGGAGGGAGTGACTGGGGCCGCCGGCGAGCATGCTGGGATGGTCACGGTCTATGCACATCTGCCGGGTGGTGGCACGTTCTTCTTCGCCGGGACGGATACGCGCGAGGCTGTTGTGGCGCTCGCCGCCAGAGCGCTGCCGCACTTCACTTCTACCGCTTCCGCTCAATAGCTCCGGCATGTGAGGGGCCGGATTCCGCGGCGCGCTCCAACGCGAGCTTCCCGCGTCTGTCTGGCATGCCGGCTCGTGCCTCGGCCATTGCATGTCGCGACTAGGTATCACACTGATTTCGGGTGGGATGGTGTCATTCGCGGTCGCGGCACGGTCGCGGCAC
>CAYYCB010000265.1:0-4483 GCA_964469715.1 uncultured Ktedonobacterales bacterium
CCACGATGAGTACCGCCGCGCCGTTGTAGGGCCGCATCAGCTCCTCGATGACCACACTGGCAAGATAGCTCTTGCCAGCGCCTGTGCTGGCGATGATTGCGAGGTGCGTGCTCACGAGCTCCTTGACGTCCAGCACCACCGGCACAGCACCCTCGGGCCGCGTCAGTAGCGAGCCGATGGTGGCGCTTCCGGCCGCTCCGGCATGCTTGCGCGAGAGCACGGTGGAAAGGAGCGCATCGTCGGCGAGGTAAATAGGTGTGCCGGAACTGGGTGGAATCCAGGGATTGGCGAAGGAGCCTAGGCGGCCGTCGTAGTAGCCCATGATGGCGACATGCAGCTCGAAGAGGTCGCTCGCGCGGTCGTCAAATCCCACGAGTGCCGCTACCTGGCTCGGCGGCACCTCCGGTTCCGAGAGGAACGTATCAGGATAAAGCTGGACCGGCACCCGCTGCAGGATGCGGCCGAGCACTTTGCGCGATTCACCCGTGCCGCCCTCTAGCTCGTAGTAGACGTACTCGCCGTTCTTCAGCAGGCGCTGCTCATCGCGCGAGATGAAGGTGTACTCGTGGATCGTCTCGCCCGGCCCCTTGGTAATGCCGACCGGCCGCCTCGCCTGCTCGCTCATGCCCGTGCCCCCAGAAACCGGAAACGCCGCATCACACAGCCCGCATGCTGTCAGTATTCTTTGGATGCGTCGAGGTTCGTGCGCCACATCTGTTCAAGTGTACTCAGGTCGTCCAGAAATTCGGCACGACTCTGGTCGGGCCCTTGCTCAAGCTCCTCGACGACGGCCAGGGTAAATGCTTGAGGCCCCTGCGCTTCCCAATCCTGGCGCAGTTTGGGATGCACCGTGGAGCCGGTCGCAACCGAGAACTGAAAGCGATTCCGCACGCTTGCCAGGTCTGCGGCATGGCCGATGATGTACTTCCCGTTCTGGGTATTGGTTATGGTGTAGACGCCGCCAAGGAGCCTGCGCTCTTTGTATTCTTTGCTGGCTTCTCGTCTGCCGCTCATTTTGCGCATATGCCTTTCGAGGCCGGAACGAGGTTCATAATAGGGCGCCGTGCCGTGCCGTCCGCTCGCGTGCCGCTGCCGCCTCATGCCAGTAAATTAGCCCGACGTTGCGGCGCCTTCGTGGTAAGAGAAGTCTCGCCGTCATCCCGCGGTCTGCACCTTGAGTCGCCAGGAGAAGTTGCGCTTGACGATGGAGAGCAGTGCCGCATTCTCGGGAAAGAGCTGCTCCAGCCGCTCGATGGTGCGCAGCATGGCGATGGGCAGCAGCGCGTTGTCCTGCGCGACAGCGTGCGGCAGATAGCCCATGTGCAGGTAGGGACGTGCGCCCCCAGGGACGCCGAAATCGGCGAAGGAGTGGAATCTGCGCACATCCTCCTCCGGCAGCGCCGAGACCTCCGCGCCCAGGTCGGGCGCGAGTGGCGGCACGCCGTGCATCACACGAACCGTCCCGCCCGAGGAGGCCATTGTCCCCAGCAGCAGAATGGAGACAAGCACCGCCCGCTCGGAGAGGTAATCCGGCGAGAATAACTCTACCTGGGTGTCGTTCGAGAGGCGCGGCCCGAGCGTGCCATAGGACGGATTCACCAGGATGGTGTCATAAATCAGCCCGATAGCGGCGACTGTCTCGCGTGGTGACACCGTGGCGACGGCCTGCGGGCCGGCAACGTCGGCACCGGTAAGCCCTTCCCACACGGCGCCGCTCACTTCGGTGATTGCCGGCTGCCCGCCCTCGGATCTCAGAGGAATGTGCACGAAGCTGCCGAAGGCGTAGTCAATTGGTTCGGGCGGGCGCGCGACCTCGCCCGGAGCGTAAATCTGGCATGTATAGCGGACGTGCGACTCTGACCGGACGATCTTCCCGATGCCTGCGCTCGTTCCCATGTACTGTGTCATGCGCGCCCCCGCTGCCGTGTCTTCTTGCTGAGGCAGTATATCACGGCCGCCCGCTGGTTCGGTTGCCACGCCTGACTAGGCTAGCATTCAGCGTCATGGCGCGGCTGTCGGAGATGCCGGCACGGGCGATAGGGTCCCGCTGGGCGCCGGCGTGGTGACGGGCGGATGGTGGAGGAAAGAGGCACTGAATGAGACCGCACCGGCAACGCAGGCAGCCATCCCGATCAATACCACCAGCAGCACCAGAATACTCATCCAGCGCGGGGCGCGCTTGAAGCGAGAGGGTTTCGGCAGCGGTCGGCCCGCCTCAAAGGTGACGGGGCGCGTGCCCCGGAGGCCGAGATTGAGGCGCATGCGTTCCAGCGGGTCATCATCCAGCCAATAGTCTTGTGGTACCTGAGCGTGGACCCCCGAAATATCTGCGACAGGGCGCCGCGCCTCAGTTGGCGCGACTGCCGGCTGCGCTGACCTTTCGATTACATCTTCACGCTCCCGCGAGACAGTCGCGCGAGGTGCCGTGACCGGTTTGCCGATGGACCCAGGGGCCGCTGGAGGGGGCTCTTCCGGTTGTTGTGGCTCTCTCTCGGCTACGGCCGGTGGCGCAGAGGGCATCCGCGAGAGAGGCAGCGGTTGCATTGCCTCGGCGAGTGACCCCGCGTGTTCGGCGGCGCCACCAACATGTCGCAGCGGTATTGGCGGCATTGATTTAGTAAGCCGGCCCAGCGTGCCTTGCTGTGGCACGTCCGGTCGCCAGGGCGGCACACTCGGCACTGGCGGCTCATAGGCAGCGTCCTCCCTGACTCCTTGATCTGCCGCAATGTGGGTATTCGCCACCTCGCCCACCGCACCTCGTTCGCTATCAAATTGCTCGGAGTCGGCCGAGGCTTCCGTCAAGGATACCGACATCAGCGAATCGGAAAATCCATCCCCGGTCTCTTCGTCACGGTCGGTAGTCGGTGAAGGCGCGGCGTCGAAGGACATTTCTCCCGGTGGCACAGATAGGGGCTCGTCAGAGGCACGAGATTCGCTGGCGGCTGGCGACTCCGCTTCTATATCGCGGCCGTCATCCAGTTCCACATCCGCCTGGTGCCCGTCGAACGTGGAGAAAGGCGTCGTGGGGATGGCTAGGGGCAAGTCGTCAACGCCGCCGAGGCCGTCGTGGCCTTCGGTCGCTGGCGCGGCCTCTGAATAAGCCTCCGCCGTCCCGTATGAAGGGCCCGCATCTTCCCCTTCATCCATGTAGACCCGAGTGACTTCACCTGGCGCGTTCTCTACAGCGTCGGGTTCATCTTCGGGCGCATGTTCCGTCTGGCCATCGGCCGCGCGGGTCGAATCGTCGGAGGGGGGCACATGGACGATTCGCCTGGGCATGGTTGTTTCGAGCTCGTCCTCATCGTTGAGTACGTTCTCTTCCGAGACTTCCCGTGTCATGGGCGTCTCGTCGCCCGGTCTCTCCTCGCTCTGGTGAGCCTCCTCCGCCATCCTCCCGCCCCTTCTTGCGCGGCGCGCGTCATGACGCATCGCCCCATGGCGTGCCAATGGCATCCCCTGAGGGAGCACGGCAGCGCCACGATAGCATATCCGGAGAAGCTCGACCATCCCTCTGTGAGGACTTGGCGCATCACTCGTGCCATGTTATGCCAGCACAGTATTGAGTATTGAGCGCGCGCCAGCGTTTTTTGGGTTGTCGCGAAGACGATTGCGTCCTATGCCCTGCCGCTATCCGCGCGTGCTAGCGCCACGGCGATGCGTCCGCCCCACGTCGCGTTGTTTAGCAGCAGCGCGCGGTTGGCCGCGATGCTCTCACCCTCGGTAAGCTCGGCCACGCGCGCCAGGAGGAAGGGCGTCACACGTTGGCCCCGGATGCGCTGCTCCTCCGCCTCGCGCAGGGCATGCCCAATCGCGTCCGCGATCTTCGACGGAGGGATGGCGTGCTCTTCGGGGATCGGGCAGGTGACGAGCACCCCGCCGCCAAGCCCGCTCTCCCACTGAGCTCGTGCCACAGCGGCCACTTCGTCGGCGCTATCCGCCCGGTGCGGAACGGGCAAGCCGCTTTCGCGGCTGTAGAATGCGGGCAGCTCGTCCGTGCCCAGGCCGAGGACGGGCACGCTGTGGGTCTCAAGATATTCCAGTGTGAGCGGGAGGTCGAGAATGGCCTTTGCGCCGGCGCAGACGGTGACGATGGGGGTGCGTGCCAGCTCAGGTAGATCGGCCGAGATGTCGTACGTGTGCTCAGCCCCGCGATGTACTCCACCGATGCCGCCGGTCGCGAAGACGCGAATGCCAGTCAGTGCCGCGCATGCCAGCGTGCCGGCCACCGTCGTAGCGGCCGTGGCGCCCCGGGCGAGGGCAGTGGAGAGGTCGCGACGACTGGCTTTAAGTACGCCCGGTTCTGTGCCCAGGCGCTCAATCTCTGCGTCGGTCAGGCCGATAGCGATATGCCCATCCAACACGGCGACGGTGGCGGGCACTGCCCCCTCCGCGCGGACTGCCGCCTCCATCGCACGCGCCACCTCGACGTTCGCCGGATATGGCAGCCCATGGGCGATCACCGTGGATTCCAGTGCGACCACGG
>CAYYCB010000266.1:0-4470 GCA_964469715.1 uncultured Ktedonobacterales bacterium
AGCAAAGCATGTGCCACGTTTCGCGACCCGGAAAAACTGGTTACTCAGGCTGAGATCGGCACGGGAAAAGATCAGGACAAACAAAAACGCCCCGTCGCGTGACGGGGCATTCGAGGGCGTGCCCGAGAGGACTCGAACCTCCGATCTCTGGCTCCGCAGGCCAGCGCTCTATCCACTGAGCTACGGGCACGTTCCGCAGCCGCTCGCGCGGCCACGTCGGCCATTGTATCGCGGATTCCGAGCGGATGTCAACCCGACGCTGCTATCACGCGATTGATAGCTGTACTGGACAACACCGCCCTTAAGCTCATCCTTTAGCACGTCGGAGCGACGGCGATCGGCTATGGGATCTGGCGTCCGCCAGTGGAAACGGAGTCAAGAAGTCCCCGCGCCTCAGGAGCATTGAACATTGGCGAAATGAGCGAAGGGAGGCGCCAATTACTCGCAGACCCATCCGTGATGGCCTCACCGGCATCCGATAAGTTGACCAGTTAGCGGGCAGCGACCTCAGCCAGACGCATAGAGAGCACGCGCGAGACGCTATCGCCACCCATCGACACGCCATAGATAGCCGTCGCGTGCGTCATCGTGACGCGGTTGTGGGTGATGATGATGAACTGCGTTTGTTCGGAGAGGCGCTTGAGAATCTCACAGAATCGCACGACGTTCGCTTCGTCCAGAGCGGCGTCTACCTCATCAAGCAGGCAGAATGGCGGCGGATTGGTTTCGAGCAACGAAAATAGGAGAGCCGCTGAGACCATCGCCCGCTCACCACCGGAGAGGAGCGAGAGATCTTGCACTCGCTTCCCAGGAATCTGAACGAAGACTTCGATGCCGCCTAAACCTTTCGGGCGAGGAACGTTGTTCTCCGTCTCCTCGCTCTCGTCGTCATCCTCCGCTTGCGCGCGGCGCGGCGCTGTCAGTTCCAGACGCGCCGCACCGCCTGAGAAGAGGGTCACGAAGTTGCGCTGGAAGCGTTCATTGACCGCGTGAAAGGTTTCCTCGAACTGCCGGCGCATGGTAGCGTCCAATTCAGCGATCACCGCACGCAGATTGAGCGACGCCTGCTCCATGTCACGCACCTGGCCGGTGAGGAAGTCGTGGCGCGTCTTGAGCTCGGCGTACGCCTGTGGCGCCTCAGGATCGTAGCCGCCGAGATGCTTTAGGCGGTTGCGGAGTTGATCGATGCTCCGCCGCATCTTCGCGGCTTCTTCTGCGCTCAACGCGTCCGCTGCAAGTTCCTCACCGACTTCGTCGCCGGTATCCTGCTCGCCAATGATGGCAGGCAGGGGATCGTCTCCATCCTCCGCGGCTAGCTCCTCACGAATCTGCTGAGCGAGGAGGTCCACCGCGTCACGAGCGCGCTGCGAGTCCACTGTTGACCGCCGATACTCAACTTCAACGCGCGCAAGCTCCTGACGTTCGTTGCTCTGGCCACGCTCTAGCTCATGCAATCGCCTCTCGACGTCGCCTTGTCCCGCATCCAACTCGCGGAGCCGCTCGCTGAGCTCACGCCCGCGGGTGCGCGCCTCTTCGAGCATAGTTTCGTACTCCGAGATGGTCTGCTCGAGTTGCTGGTGCTGCACACTAAGTAGTTGAATGCGGTCCGCACGTCGATCAATCTGGAGCTGAAGCTCGCGCATCTGCGACCGCACCTGCTCAGCGCGCTGGGCCAGCGCCTTTGCTTCTTGGCGCTGCACAGCGGCAGCCGTCCGGGCGCGGGCGAACTCCTCTTGCTGTCGGCGGCTATCCGCGAGGATCTCGTCCACTTCGGCTTGGACGTCCTCGACCCGCTCCGCGGCGTCACGCTGGGCCGTTTCCTGTTCTGCCACGCGGGAAACCGTCGCCTCAACTTCTTGCTCTAGCCCGGCTACTTCTGCCACGAGCTCATCCACGACAGCCTGGCCGACCTGAAGCTCGCTCTGTGCGCGCTCCTGCTCGCGCTGCAGCGCCGTCACGGCCTTCGCGAGGTCCTGCGCCTGCCCCTCTGCCTGGCGTAACTCACGTGCCAGGGCACCGTTGCGCGCCGCCCGCTCCGCCTGCACGACCTTCGCGTGCTCATATCGAGCCTGGATGTCAGCGATCACTTCGGACTTCCGGTCGATCTCGGCGGGAAGCTGCCGCAGATCGCGCTCGCGCGCCAGGACACTTGATTCCTGAGAGGTGCCCGGCGATGGCTTCACCTTGCCCCCACGTAACCAACCGCGGGGATGGACCAGTTCGCCGTCTAGCGTCGCCAAGGGTACGGGCACCCCGTCGGGCCATCGACTCTGAGCAACCGCCAGGTCGCGCACGACGTAGGTGTCCCCCAGCACGGCATGTACGAGCGATAGAAGCTCAGGGCGATGCGTCACCGCATCCCTTGCATACCCATACAACTCCGTGTTATCGGCCGCCGGCATATCGTTGAACGTGCCGGCGGCAATCTTCTGCGGCCATGCGAGGAGCACCTTTCCAGCTTGACGAGCACGCAACCATGCCGCTGCCCGAAGGGCCTCCTCCTCAGACGGCACCGCGACGGCTTGCAAGAAGGAGCCCAGCGCCACCTCTATGGCAAGCTCTAGCCCCACCTTCGCCGTCACAAGCTGCGCGAGAATGCCCAGCACCACGGGCCGATCGTCGCCTTCTCCCTGTACGAGCGCGCGCACACCCTCGCCAAAACCTTCCATGCTTCGACGCCACTCCTCTAGCAAGGAAAGGCGATCCTCTAGCGCACGCTTCTCGCGCCGGGCATCCGCGGCATTGATATGCAATTCATCTATCGTGGACTGCCCCTCGGCAAGCTCGCGAGCGAGGGTGTCACGGGTCGCAACCAGCGCCTCAACGTGCTCGCGCCCGGCCTCGAATTTCTCCCGCCGCTCCCCAAGTTGCGCGTCCATCGTCTCCAATTTGTGCTGTGCTTGGGCCAGTGTCTCCCTGCGCGTGGCGAGCACCCGATTGCGTTCACCGAGCTGACGCTGCAACCGCCCAAGCTCCGTCTGAAGGGCGCCCAACCGCGCTTGCACCTGGATGACGTCGCGCTGAGCGGCACGCAGCCGGGCCTCCTCGCGCTCCTGCGCCTGGCGCGCCGCATGGAGATCACGCTCCAGGGACTGCAGCGAGTCCTCGCTCTCCCGTGCGTTCGCCTCCGCCTCATCCACCTGCGCCTGCAACGCGTCGGCGTGTGCTTGCCCTGCCGCGATACCGTCAGACTGCTGCTCTTGCTCCGCGGACAAATCCTCAGCCTGCCGCTCGACGCTGGCGAGGCGCTCGCGAGCGACCGCCAACTCGCGCTCGGCCGTCTGCAAGCGACTGGTGGCTTCGCCGCGATCTCGGCGCAGAACCGCGATCTCGGAGATGAGTGCTTCCCGCCGCGTTCGCAGCTCCTCGCCAAGACCATCCTCGACGATGAGCGCATCGTTCAGCTTCTGGATGCGCGCCGCGTACTCTTCCTCCGCGGCCACGGCGCGCTCCCGCGCAACAAGCAGCTCTCGCCACTGGCGCCGATACCAGACACGGAGCAGTCGCATCAACTCGTCACGCGAGTGTGTAAACTCGTTTGCCCGGCGCGCCTGCTCCGCGAGCGGTCCAAGCCGCGGCTCGATTTCCCCGATGATGTCGCGCAAACGAGAGAGATTATTATGAGTAAGCGTCAGTTTCTGCTCGGCCTCGTTGCGCTGCGTCTGAAATTGTCGGATGCCGGCGGCGTCCTCGAAGAGGCTGCGCCGCTCCTCCGCGCGCAGGCTCAGCGCCTGGTCTACCATGCCCTGGCCGATAACTGTGTAGGAGTCGTGGCCGATGCGGGCCTGCGCCAGCAATAAGATAACGTCCTTGAGGCGGACGCGCTGCCCATTGTTGATATACTCGGTATCACCGGATCGAAAGCTACGACGCGAGACGGTAACTTCCGTGAACTCGGTTGGCAGCCATGAGGCGCTATTGTCGAGAACGAGGCCGACCTCAGCCATCTGCATCGAGGCGCGCGTCTGGCTGCCAGCAAAAATGACGTCGTCGCTCTTCTTTCCGCGGAGCGTGCGCATGCTCTGCTCGCCGAGCACCCAGCGGATAGAATCAGCCACGTTCGATTTGCCGCTGCCGTTAGGCCCGACAATCGCGGTGATACCGGGACTGAATTCGAGGACAGTGCGCTGTGCGAAGCTTTTGAATCCGTGAAGCTCTAGCCGTTTCAAATACACGCGCGCACGCCCTCACGCTGCAAACAAAACAGTGATAGCCATCGCACGATGCAGGATACCACTGACACCACTTCACGGTGGCACATGTGCCGGCTCATGGCCCGCATAGGCTAGGGAATACGATTACGAGTCAGCACACTGGCAGTAGGTCGAAAGCGCATTCCCGCCCACAAGCCGCGTCAAACTTTCTCATCGCCGCTGGGTGTGGTATCCTTAACACGGCAGTGCGACAGCATTGCCCACGCGGGAGTAGCTCAGTTGGTAGAGTACCTGCCTTCCAAGCAGGGCGTCGCGG
>CAYYCB010000267.1:0-4467 GCA_964469715.1 uncultured Ktedonobacterales bacterium
AGGCGCACAAACTCCGCCGGCACAAAGAATCGTAGATTATAGACGTCCGCCTCGCCGGCGTCGCGCATCAGTTGCAGGCACTCCTCCACCGTCGGGCGTCGCGCCTCGATATCCTTGATGTGCAGGCCAAGTTGGCGGGCGCGATTGAGCACTTCGCCACCATGCGGCTCCAGGCCGCCGCGGATCACCATCGACATCGGATGGCCGCTATATTTCAGACGCGCGGCGGCGTCGATGGCCATGAGCCAGCGCTTGTCGGGATCGAAGCGCCCGATCTTGAAGAGGAACATCTTGTTAGGATCGCCGCGCTGGATCGCCTCGCGCAGCGCCTGAGCCTGGCCGTGGTCCACTGGCGCGAGATAGCGGCTGGGGATGCCGTTGGGGATGACGAGGGGGTTGACGTTGTACTGCCAGAGCCGGTGCTTCATGTAACGGCTGACGGTGGTGATGGTAGAGGAGAAATTGAGCCGGCCCCAATTGATGCGGTGCAGCGACATCAGGCTGTTGCAGTTCCACATCAAGATCGCCCGGTGCCGCAGCCCGTGCCAGTGCAGCAGGTCCGACGTGCGCGAGATGGCCTCGGCAGTATGCCAGTCTTCGCCGATAATGACCACCATCTTGCCGGCTGCGATCGCTGGACCGGCAATCTGCTCGTACACGTGGTAGGGCACGGTGTCGTTGTAGTCGGCCAGCTTCTGTTCCTCACCGTCATACACGCCGTTGAGGTAATACTGGCTAATCCACTGACTCCAACGCTTGAGGTGCAGCTTGCCGTTCTGCAGGATTTCATATCCCGGCTTGGTGGGGTCTCCGACGAAGATCAGATGCGTCTCGTAGCCCAGACCGGCCAGGGATTCGGTGAGCTCCGTCACGCGCGTGCCCAGGCCGCCCGCCGTCGAGTAGACGTCCGGTCCCTCGAAGCAGAGCGAGACGAAGACCGTATTCTCCGGCGAGATGACGCCCCGCCGGGGTGGCGCACCTAGTGTCGTTGCGCTCGTCGTCACTGCGGCCTCGTCGGTTCCCAAGGCTGCCGGCATGGGCGCTGGCCGTTCGATTGTCGCCGCAGGCGTTGCGGCGCGAGCGCGGGGAGATCTGGTGCGTGGAGGCGCGGGCGCGATGTGCGCAGCATCGGTGGTTGCCGCCGTTGTCGAGGTGGCGGGCGCGGCAGTGGCAGCCGCCGTGTCAGATTTGCGCGGGCGTGTCGCGCGCCGTTTTGGCGTCGCGCCGTTCTCACCTGCGGGGGTGACTGGTGTACCGTTCGCCACCGGCAGGATCACTTGTTGCTCGTCGCTACGTGTCACGTTTGTCTTCTCCCAGGCCACTCAGGCGTCGCTCCCCTGCGTAGCGCTACTCTCACGGCGTGATCGGCGTCCTTTGTCGCGCCCAGCGCTCAGATCCTACGCCGGACTCACGCGCTGGAGTCTATTCGCGCACCCAGCATTGCCAGGCGCCGCTCCATCCGCCGAACGCCCGCGGTTCAGCAAAACGTGGGCCAGCGGAACGCCGTTGTCCATTTGGCCGCTGAGGCGCGTATGCACCCCCAATTCACCGCAAGACAAGACGACTCGCCCGCGGAGCCCGTCACGCCTCGCACGGTAGTCCAAAGTGAAGTCGCGGTGCAAGGTCAGCCGGGTCACCCCAGAAGCTATCGTAGATAGGTGTCGAACCAGCGCACCAGACGCTCAAAGAGATCGCGCAGATGTTCACGGTCGCGTATGCCGTGGCCCTCGCTTGGATAGATCGCCAGCTCCGTGGGCACGCCGTGCTCGCGCAACGCGCGATAGAAGGCGTACGACTGGTTCACCGGCACGCTCTCGTCGGCCTCGCCATGCAGGATGAGCGTCGGCGTCTCGATACGCCCGGCGAATGTGATCGCCGACCGCTCGCGATAGACTTGGGGGCGTTCCAACGGGTCGGCTCCCAGCACACGCATGTCCCAGTCCGGAATATTTGACTGCGCATGGAAGCTGTGGAAGTCGGAGACGCCCGCGCCCATGACAGCCGCTCTGAAGCGTGTCGTCTGTGACACCGCCCATGCCGTCATGAGGCCACCGTAGCTCCAGCCAAAGATGCCCTGGCGCGCGCCGTCCGCCCACCCCTGCGCGAGCACGTAGTCCGCCCCGCGGAGAATGTCCTCGAAGTCCTTGCCACCGGGGTCGCCTAGAACGGCATCGGCGAACGCTGCGCCGCGTCCGATGCTTCCGCGTGGGTTCGTCCGCAACACCGCGAATCCCGCCGCCGCGAGCAATTGAACGATAATGTCGAGGACGGCGTTGGTCTGGATATAACTTTCGCGGAAGGCCGAGGTCGGGCCGCCGTGGACGATGACCACCAGCGGCGGGGGCGCGCCACGCGTCTCTTCGAGCGGCAGCGTGAAAAGCCCCTGGATGCGCCAGCCGTCGGCGCCTTCGTACTCGATGCGCCGGCTCGGAACGACGGTCAGCGTTTCTTCGCTCAGCCGGTTGAGCCTCGTGAGGCGCCGCCAGTCGATGCGCTCGCCAACTCCATCGCCCTGGAGTTCGCCCAGCCAGACCTCAACGGGATGTGTCTCGTCGCCATGCGTTGCGACCAGATGTCGCCCATCGGACGTAATCGAGAGGCGCGGCCAGGCTCCGTCACCCAGGTAGAACTCGCGTGTGAGCGCATGCAACGCACCCGTCTTGGGATCGAGGATGCCTATCTGATTGGAGAGGCCGTCCCAGGCGGCGTAGAGCAGACGCCCATCCGAAAGCTCGCGAACCCAACTGATGCTGATGTCGATGCCCGGCGTCAGGTTGCGCGTGGCGCCGGTCGCCACGTCCAGCGCGCAGACTTCGCCGCCGATGACACCGCGGTCGCTCCACTCGCCCAGGATGTAGTAGAGTGTCTTGCCGTCGCGCGACCACGCGGGCGCCTCCGCTTGCCGGTTGAGCTCCGTCATCCGGCGGATGGCGCCTCCACCCGCCGGCACGAGACCAATCTGACCGCGATACCAGTCCGTCTCGCCTGGCCCCTCAGAATAGTAGACGGCGATCTCGGAGGCGTCGGGCGACCAGGCATAACGCCAGATTGTCATGTCGGGCGGCGTCACCGGCTCCGGTGTGTCGCTCTCCGGACGCACCGTCCACAGGCGTGTATGGCGCGGCTCCTCGTTCACTTTCGGCCCGGCCGTCCACTCGGCCCCTTCGCGCGAGAGGAAGGCGAGTCGGCTCCCGTCCGGTGACCACACCGGCTGGTCCACTCCGTTGGGCATGAGGCAGACGCGGCGCGGCTTGCCTTCCTGGGGTGATAGAACGTAGAGCTGCGCGTGGCCCTTATCCTCTTCGCCCCGCTCGGAGACAAAGGCGAGCGTCCTGCCATCCGGCGACCAGCGCGGCATAGTGTCGCCCTTAGGCCCGAAGGTCAGCGGGCGCGACTCGCCTCCCGCCCCCTCGACGAGCCAGATGCGTTCGCGCGCGCGCGGCTGGTCGGTTACCCACTCGGCCAGGGAGAAGGCGATTTGACTCCCATCCGCGCTGATCTGCGCGTCGCTGGGTGTGCGGATGCCCCGAGTATTGTCGAACGTCACGGTGTGGCGCTGCGTCTCGCCCGCCTGATGGCGCTCGGCGTCAGGCGACATCTCGCTCGTCTGCGTCACAATATCCCATCCCTATCACTCGCGCGAAATCGCGACAGCTCGCGGTCCTTACTCGTCCCGGCTGGAGCGCAGACGCTCGTAGGCGAGCCGAAGTCCGTTGAGCAGCAGGTTCGGGTCCACGGTATCGATGCATGAGGTCGCCCGCGACATGACATCCGCCAGGCCGCCGTGCGCGATCACCTTCGCCCGCGCGCCGCCCGGAATCTCATTTCGCAACCGTGTCACCAACCCCTCGACCAGCCCGACGTGGCCGTAGACGATGCCCGACTGCATGCTATTGACCGTATTCTTACCGAGCGCAGCGGGCGGCGGCGCCAGCTCCACCGTAGAGAGCCGCGAAGCGGCACGCGTCAGGGCTTCCGCCGAGATGCCCATGCCCGGCGCGATGGCTCCGCCAAGGAAGTCCCCTTCGGACGAGACGCAGTCGAAGCTCGTGGCCGTGCCGAACTGGATAACGATTGCCGGACCACCGTAAAAGTGGTGCGCCGCGAATGCGCTGACGATGCGGTCTGGGCCGACTTCCCACGGGTTATCTACCAGGAGCCGCGTGCCGAGATCGGTCTGGTGCGTCACCATGATCGGCTCGCGCCCCAGATAGCGCACGGCGAGATCCTGGAAGACGGGTGTGAGCGGCGGCACGACGCACGACAAGATCGTGCCCGCGATAGCGTCGAGCCGCAGCCCCGCATGCTGGCAGAGCTGTGCGAGCTGCATCGCATACTCGTCAGCGGTCTTCTCGCGGTTCGTGGCGATGCGCCACCGGGCACGGAGCGTGTCGCCTCGCAAAGGGTAGAGACCGAGCTTTATCCCGGTATTACTGATGTCGATCGTCAGGAGGAGGCGTTCTCCCC
>CAYYCB010000268.1:0-1298 GCA_964469715.1 uncultured Ktedonobacterales bacterium
ATCAGCCACGCCGAGTTGATCTTGAACCGCAGCAGCACGGCGAGCGAGACCAGCGCCACGATCCAGGTCAGCGGATCCACCAGCGCCGCGCGACCGAGCTGCGCCAGCACCGCCGCCATCAGGCCGAGCGCCGCCGCGTTCACCCCATCGAGCAGGCCCGCGGTGAAGCGCCATTGGCGAGCGCGCCCGGCAATCCGATGGATGGCCGGAACAAAGACGAATCCAGGGAGGAAGATCGCGAGCGTCGCCAGCAGCGCCCCCGGCAGCCCACCCACCACATACCCGATGAACGTCGCCGTCGTGAAGACCGGCCCCGGCGTGAACTGCCCGATGGACACCGCGTCCAGCAGTTGCCGGTCCGTCAGCCAGCCCAGACGCAGAACGAAATCCTCCCGCAGAAAGGCCAGTAGCACGTAGCCGCTCCCATAGAGCACGGCGCCAATCTTCAGGAACGTCAGGAACAGCGTCGCCTGGCTAAACGGCACGGTGGCGCCCGCCGCCCCGCCGAGGAGCGCGCCCGTCCGGCGGCCCAACGCCAGAGGCAGCGCCGCCCCGCCAGCGCGTGGCTCCAGGCGCGAGCGCCGCGCGAGGCGTGCCACGGCGAAGGCCAGGGCCACCCCAAGCAGCAGCGGCAGCGGATTGACGCCCACGAGAAACAGCGCCGAGACCACGCCTGCCGCGCCGATCAGAACGGGACCGCGCAAGACGGTGCGCGAGAGGCCGATGAGCGCCTCGGCGATGATCGCCACCACAACCGCCTTGATCCCGTAGAGCGCCCACCCCACCTGCGGCAGCGCCCCAAAACGGACGTACACTGCCGCCAGCGCCAGCACGATCAGCATCGCCGGCCCGATAAAACAGACGCCGCCGAGCACCAGTCCCGCCCACCCGGCACGCAGGTAGCCGAGATAGATCGCCAGCTCCGTCGAGCTCGGTCCGGGGATCAGGTTGACCAGGCCGATCAGGTCCGCGAAGCGCTCATCCGGCATCCACTTGCGCCGCTGCACCACCTCGCGCCGCATCATGGCGATATGCGCCGCCGGCCCACCAAACGCCGTGAAGCCCAGCCGCAAGAACAGCCCCATCACCTCGCGCAGAGACCCCGCTCCCCCACGGACGCCACTCGCCTCTGCATCACCCATACCGATATGCTCCCAGGCATTCACCTCTCGCCCTCGACAGCATACCGGATACGCGGCCCACCAAACAGCCCGGCCCTGCCCCACCGCCCCGCCGCCTCATGGGATGGACGCCCCTGAAAGGAAGAGAGCCCTTCCCGCCATCCCAACTCCCTCTAC
>CAYYCB010000268.1:1398-4467 GCA_964469715.1 uncultured Ktedonobacterales bacterium
CTCCACACTGGCCCGCCCGCCACCGCCGATGTTAGACTCTGCGGTAGACTCGCCGTAGGAGACCACCCATGAATCTGGAGCTTGCACGCATCCGTCTGCGGGGATGGTATGCCATCGTCGCCGGGGCGCTCATCTTCTGCCTGCCGGTATACGAGAGCTTCGTGCTCGCGCCCCTCGGCTACATCGACGCCGTGCATGCCGTCTCGCCTAAAACCGGCTTCGGCTCCCTCGTACAGTGGACCGCGACGTACCCCGGCCCGGCCTTCGGCTTTCGCGTGCTGCAGCTCGTTCCATTCTTGCTTGCGTTCCCACTGCCGCGTGCCCTGCGCCGCATCCTGCCACAGCCGGAACGGCGCGGCAGCGCAATCATGGCCTGGTCTGGACAGATAGGCTTCGCCTGCTTCGCGCTCGCGTTGGTCATTGGAATCTTCGCCAGCAACGCCACCGCCGCCTCCGGTGACGCCTCGGCTTTCGCCAACAGCTACGCCGTGCAGACCATCATCTCGCGTATCGTGGGCGGGCTGCTGGTAGCCCTCTCCATCTTGCTCGCCAGCGTCGGCATCGCGCGGAGCAAGGTCCTGCCCGACTGGCTCGGCTTCGGCGGACTCCTTGTTGCGGCCGTGCTCACCGCCACCGCGGTCCAGTTTGCCGGCGGCCCCGCCCAGGTGGAAACCGCCCTCTCGCCGTGGAGCTTCGTGCTCCTGGCCGTCTGGCTCCTGGCCGTCGGCGTCTTCCTCGCCCGCCTGCACGCGCTCCCGGAGCCTGTCGCGCCCTCGGCGCCACCAGCTAGCGGCGCCACTCCCGATAATACTGGGAACGCGACCGCCCCGACCCGCCCAAAAGCCGGCCAATAAGCGCGAGGATCAGTGCGCCGAGGAACGCCACCCCCAGCGTGCCCCAGAAGTGCAGCGTGCCGGGCAGATTGATCTGCAAGAGGCTGAGGACGAGCACACCCACGGCCCCGCCGACCAGGCCCAACACGATGTCGCCGAGGCAGCCGAAGCCGCGCCCCCGGACGAGCGTGCCCGCGAGCCACCCCGCGAGGAGCGAGGCCACGGCCCACGAGAAACAGCCTCCCGGATCAAGATTGACGCCGAGCACGGTGTAAGAAAGGATCATGGCGGCCCTCCGTTCGCAGATGTGTAGCGCGCCGAGCGAGTCTCCACAGCCGTCTACGTGGGGCCGCGCGGACGGGTTGCATGCGCCGCCCGGTTCTCCCGCCTAAGCGCCTCGCGTCCTCCTGATGAAGTCCGTCACCACCTCCGCCAACTCCTCACCCTTGTCCTCTTGGAGGAAGTGGCCCGCTCCCACGATGGTCGTGTGGGGCTGACCCTGCGCGCCGGGGATCATGGCCTGTAGGACCTTATCGGCGCCACGGGTGACGGGATCGCCGTCGCTGAAAGCCGTCAGGAACGGCTTCTCCCACTGACGCAACATCTCCCAGGCCCGCCGGTTCGGCTCCGAGGCCGGGTCGTCGGGGGTTGTGGGGACCAGAAGCGGAAACTGCCGCGCCCCGGCAAGATACGAATCGTCGGGGAAGGGCGCATCGTAGGCCGCGATGACCTCCGGCGCAAGCTCGGTCGCGCAGGCGCCCTTGACGATCCCTCCGGCATGGAAGACCGGCGCCTCCTGCGAGAAGCGCTGCCACCTGCGGAACGCCCGGCCAGGGTCCTGGTCGCCCGTCGGCAGGAACGTGTTAGCGGCGACCACGCGGGCGAAGCGGTCAGGATGCTCGGCGACGAGGCGCAGGCCAATCAGCCCGCCCCAATCTTGGCATACCAGGGTGATGTCGCGCAGATCGAGCGCATCAAGCAGCCCCGCCATCCAATCGACGTGCCGCTGATAGGTGTAGTCCTCGCGCCGTGCCGGCTTCTCCGACCGGCCGAAGCCCACGAGATCCGGCGCGACGACCCGGCTGCCCGCCGCGACCACAATCGGGATCATCTTGCGGTAGAGGTACGACCATGAGGGCTCGCCGTGGAGCATCAAGACGGGCGCGGCGTCGCGCGGCCCCTCGTCCACATAGTGGATGCGCACGCCGCCAACCTCGACGTAGTGCGGCGCGAAGGAGTAGCCGGGGAGATTGGCAAAGCGCTCGTCGGGCGTACGCAGCAAATCCACGTCGGGCCTCCCAGGGCGAGTAAGGCATCACAATACAGCGCGCCCACCACGGTTCGGGCATTTCGCCGGACGCGTGGCGGGCGCTGCGAACGAAGCGGCAAACCTTACCGGCCGCCGCCCTGCTGGTAGCGCTCGGCGACCTTGTCCCAGTTCACCACGTTCCACCACGCGGCGAGATAGTCCGGGCGACGGTTCTGATACTTCAAGTAATAGGCGTGCTCCCACACGTCGTTGCCCAGCACCGGGAACAAGCCGTCCGACAAGGGGCTGTCCTGGTTCGCGGTGGAGATGACCTGGAGCTGGCCGCCGCTGCCGAGGACGAGCCACGTCCAGCCGGAGCCGAAGCGCTTGACGCCGGCGTCGTTCACCTGCGCCTTGAGCTGGTCGACACCGCCGAATGTGGAGGTGATGGCCTGGGCCAGCGCGCCGGTGGGCTCTTTGCTGCCGCCCGGCGTCATGATCTCCCAGAACATCGTGTGGTTGACGTGGCCGCCGGCATTGTTGCGCACGGCGGTGCGGATGTTCTCGGGAACCTGGTTGATGTTGCGCACCAGATCCTCGACGGCCTGGTTCGCGAACTCGGTGCCGTTGACGGCGTTGTTGAGATTCGTGACGTAAGCCTGGTGATGCTTGTCGTGATGCAGCTGCATCGTCTGCTCGTCGATGTACGGCTCAAGCGCGTTGTACGCATACGGCAGAGGCGGAAGCTCGAACGCCATTGGATTATCCTCCAAACACGCTGCACACTGAACAAGCCCGCGAAGACCTCCTCCACGGGCCAGGGACAACGGAGCATGCGCCGCATACTCCAGGCCACGCCTTCGACACGGCACGCCGACATGTTCCATGCCAAGAGGCCGCGCGAGGGGGCCTGCCGGCACGGAGCCCGGTGACACTAATAGTCCGACAGGTGGGCGGCGTGTCAAGGTGATATCAATCGGACGCACC
>CAYYCB010000269.1:0-4429 GCA_964469715.1 uncultured Ktedonobacterales bacterium
CGCCTTCCGCGGCTAGCCACGGTGGCGACGTGGCTAGCAGGCATCCTAAGCATTGCCCTGCTGGCTTATGTGGTGTTCGGAGTTGTTCACCAGATAGTCGCCGCGCCACCGGCGCTCCGGCTCATCCTTGTCCGCGACATTCCCCTGCCCAGTGGCCTGGGGAAGGCGAGCGTTCCGGGTGGCGATCCCCTGGCTCCTGGCGTCACCGTGCCGTTCGACCGCTTCGATTTCCAGGCCTACGATCCACAGACGCACAAGTTATTCGTCGCGCATACGGGACCGAACCCTGACAAGCTGGCGCTGGCGCGTATTCCGTTCGACCCCGCCAATGACGGCCATGTCATCGTGTTCGACACCCTGAAACAGCAGGTCATCGGACGAGTCAACATTCCGCATGTCGCAGGTATCGCGATCGCGGGTGACCTGCACAAAGTCTATGTATCTGATGCCATCGACAATGTCGTAGACGCCATTGACGAGAATACGTTGCGGTACACGGCCATCCAATTCGATGACAACGAGAGTCCGGATGCCATCTCCTACGATCCGGTGGATCAGCGCATCTTTGTCTCCGACCCAGGCGTGCCCGCGAACCCGGACCAGACGGCGCGCATTGACCGGAAGAATCAGAACGTTGTCGTAATAGATGCGCGCAAGGACACGGTCGTCGCGAAGATCAATTTAGGCGGTTTGCCGAAGCTCCCCGCAGAGGACGTCCCTGTCGCCACGGGTACGGATATTCCGGCATTCGGCTACGACGTGGGGCACAACAGATACGATGCTACTCGGCATCGCGTCTTCGTGACGACGCAAATCCTGCCGGACGCCGATAGTCCAAATCCAAGCATCCTGCCGCCGCCCGGCACGGGTGAGCTCATGGCTATCGACCCGCTCGCCGCCAAAGTCGTCCAGCGGGTAGTCCTGCCAGCCACGTGCAGCACTCCACACGGCATGGCGCTCGACACACAGCAAGAAGTCGCATTCATCGCGTGCATTGACGTCGATGCGGCCACTGGACGCGCGCCGAATTTGGTGCGGGTCGATCTGAGGACAATGACGGTGATTCCGGCGGACCTCAGGGCCACACTGCTCGCACCGGTGCCTGACATCGTCGTGATCGACTACACCAACCACGTGGTGTTCGTCGGGTGCCGCGGAGGCATCTCGCTCTTCGACGAACGTTCGGGAGCCTTCCGCAAGCTGGGTGAATACCATTTGGGCAAGAATACGCACACTATCGCGCTCGACGAGAAGACACAGTATCTCTACCTGGCTCTGGACGTGGGCGGCCGCCCGGTCTTGCGCATAGTTCGCTACAATCCCAACGGCAGCTAGGCGTCAGGAGCGGGCCGGAGACGTCGTCGCATAGCGCAGGACGGCCTGTGGGCCGAGGTAGACCTCCGCGCCGTCGGCGAGCGTGAGGCGATCTACGCGATGGCCCTGGTAAATCAGCCCGTTCAAGCTGTCAGCGTCTTCGATTATCCATGCACTCCCCTCACGAACGATCTTGGCATGGAGACGTGAGACGCAGTTCGAGGGCACGCGCACGTCGCTCCCTGAGTGCCGGCCTACGGTGAGGACGGCCTTATCCAGCCCGCGCTCGGCCACAACCTTGCCCTCCACCTCGACAGTGACACGTGCGCCCTGTAATGGGTCAGCGCGGGCGCCGAGCTCGTCGGGCGCCTCTGCGGGTTGGAATCTGTCGTGCTGGCCCACGGCAACGGCGGCCGCAAACGGCACAGGCGCGGCCTCTCCTGGCTGTCTTCTAGGTATTACTGCCGGCGTCGGAATCGCCTGGCGCAGACCGGCGGCTTCCCAGGAAGGCATAGGTGCGAAGGCGGAGCGGATGATCGTTCCCTCGTTAATCTTCTCGATGTTGTAGCGATTCTGCTCGGCCAGGAGTGCAGCGAATACGCCACCCCTGCGCTTGAGGTCTTTGAAGGCGCCCTGTTCGACGATGCGGCCGTCCTTCAGGACAACGATCTCCTCGACGTCGCCAAGGGTGCTGAGCCGATGGGAGATCATAAGGACGGTGCGCCCCTGAATTAGCGTGTTCAGCGCGCGCATCACCTCGGCTTCCGCCTCGACGTCCAGCGCGGCCGTCGGCTCGTCGAGGATCAGAATCGGCGCGTCGCGCAAGATGGCACGCGCGATCGCCATCCTCTGGCGCTGACCGCCGGACAAATCCTTGCCTTGCTCACGGACGAGCCGATCATATCCACCGAGGTCTTGCACGATCGCATCATGGATGTGCGCCTGCTTCGCCGCCTCGACGACCTCCTCATCGGTTGCGCCTGGCTTGCCGACGGCGATGTTGTCTCGGACCGTGCCCTCGAAAAGCACCGATTCTTGCAGTACCATGCTCACGTTCTGGCGCAGAACGCGCAAGGGGTACAGCCGGTTGTCGAGACCGTCAATACGCACGGATCCCTGCTGGATCTCGTAGAAGCGCGGGATGAGCTTGACCAGTGTGGTTTTGCCACCTCCCGAGAGGCCGACGAGGGCAACTTTGCGGCCCGCTGGAATGTGAAGATTGATGCCATACAGGACGGGGCTATCCGGCACATATCCGAAGACCACGTTCTCGAAGGCGATGTCTCCGTTGAGCTTGATCGGGCCAAAGTACGGCCGGCCACTCTCCAACACTTCAGGGTCCTGACTCAAAACCTCTTGTATGCGCTCGACGCCAGAAGATGCGCTGCTCGTGAGGGTTGTCAGCTTCGACAGGTCGCGCATCGGCTGATACAGGAGCTTGAGGAACGTGAGGAACAGGACGAGTGTGCCGATGTCCACGCTTTCCGCGGGGACCGTGAAGATGCCGATATGGAACGTGTTTCCTCCAGCGACGTAGCCACCTACACCGAGGATAGTTGCGGTGCCGACCACGACCAGCAAGGAAACGATTGGCGTGAATTGAGCCTGTAAACTGCCAGCGCGGAGCCCGGCCCGCCTCGTGGTATCCACAAAAGCACCGAAGCGCGAGGATTCTCGCTCCTCGCGGGTGAACACCTTGATAACGGTGAGCGCGTTGATATCCTCCGTCGCCACGTCGGCCACGTGCCCAGTCGCCTTCGCCGCCTTACGTGTCGCCAGTTTGATGCTCTTGGTGTAGAGGACGACGGCGATGAAGAGCACCGGCGCGATGGCGAGTGAGATGAGGGTATACGGCCCGCTGATAAGCCACATGACAGTCAACACGCCGAGGAGCGTTAGCACACCCGCGAGTAGGTCAACCAATCCATCGGTGACAAGCTTCTGAATGTCCGCGATGTTTCCCGTCACCCGCTGAACCAGATCGCCCTTCTTCTGTTTGCCGTGCCAATCCAGCGATAAACGCTGCAGGTGATCGAAGAGCTGATTCCGAAGTCTTGCGGCGAGATTTTGCGCGATGTATGTCGCCAGGAAAAGGTCGAGAAACGCGAGAATCGCGCTGATGGTGCCAAAGATGACAAGTATCAGCACCGAAAAGACGATGACACCGTTCACGCTGTGATGGCTCGTGACCACCGCAGCGCCCGCATTCACCGGCGAGATCGGACATTGCGTGAGAGGCGGCCGAAGAGGAGGTCCGTTCTTGATAGGATTTTGTAGAGTGGGATCGAGCAGCGGCGTGTCGAATTTGTCAAGGATGGGATTGAGGAATGGGAACGTACATGAAGGATCCGAACCTGGGTTGCTGACTTTGCTAGGAATGAACTTCAGGGGAAGGGCCGCGCCGATGTCGCAGCTTACTTGCAAAATGGTCACCAAAATAGCAAGGGCCACGAGCCGGCGATACCCGCGCAGGTTCCGATACAAGAACCTCAGCAACATTGCCTCCTCCTCGCCTGGCTCGATGGATAAGTGGCAATATCACCGGCAGTGTCGATTGGTCGCGAGATCGACTACAGTGCGGTAATAGCCTACGCGACATGTGTTCCCGTGGCATGGGTATGGAAGGCCGGCGCGCCTCTCATGGGAGGCCATTCTGCCGGGCGGTGTACTGGGGCGGTGGGTCGCCAGATTGGGCGCTTCAGGCTCTGGCAGTGCGCTACGAGCATGCCCTACGAGATGCTGTACACGGTCGTCGCGAATGGGAGGGACGTCAAGAAGCAAACTGAATCGACAGCGTTGGCAGCAAAGAGAATGCCAGGAGAGTTTACCACACTGAGACCGAAGCTAACGACTCCATACAGATGCGGCCCGCCCCTGAAGGGCGGGCCGCATCCAACTTCCCGCGGTGCAGCGGGGGGTGCGTGTGTCTAGTTGACGATCGAACGCGGCAGGGCCTGTGCCACCGCATCCACCGCGCTGGAATGGCCGTTGGCATCCGCACGTATTGGTGACGGGTTTTGGACGGCTGGCACGGTACGATCCGGGGCAGTGCGCTGCTTTCCGGCGTGGGCGTGGTCGCGGATGAACTCTTCGGTGAGCAGGCGGGCCTGCTCGT
>CAYYCB010000270.1:0-4412 GCA_964469715.1 uncultured Ktedonobacterales bacterium
TGTTGTCTGACGCCCTTGGACCGGAAGGGAATGAGCCATGGATGACTGGGGTTGTGTCGGTGTGGATGGAATCGTGCTCCGAGCTCGGGCAGCCGCAAACCGCGCGCAGCAGTCGCTGGTACGCAAGGCGATGGTGCACTCCTTACGCGAGTTATTCCCTGTGGTGGAGGCCGTGCGGGTGCGCTTGCGACCGGTCTTCGGCGGCGCTTGGCAGATCACCTTCTCGTGCTCGTGCCCCTCGCACCACGCGGATGTGGCGGCAAGGCGTGGCGCTCGTGCCGACATACTGGTTGAGAGCCTCGTGAGTGTCACGCTCTTGCGCTTGTTCGATCGCGTGATCGTGGAATATGCCGCCGCGCGACCGGATCTGATCACCGAGTCGTGGCGCATCCACCTCGTCATGTGTGTGTAGCTCCCTCTCCGGCGCCTGAATACGATGGAGCCGCGGTGGACACATGCCCGCCGCGGCCGAGAGGTTTCTTCGAGAGGGGTGTGCTACTTCGCCTCGACATTTGCTGGTGTTTTGGCCTTCGCCGGGCTGCGGTCGAGGAAGGCGAGCAGCGCCGCGACCACCAGCAGCACCGTCGGCAGGACCGCGTAGGCGCCTAGGGGATAGATAAAGCCCAGGCCGCCGATCGCGAAGAGCGCCGCCGCGAAGCGCGGCCGGAAGAGCGCGAAGAGCACGCCGACGAATCCGATGATCATCAGCGCGAGGCCGATGAAGCCGTGCGTCTGGTCCACGTGCTGCTGGCCAGCCAATTTCAGGGCGTCGTGAATGCCTGAATAGAACACGTTGATGATAAGACCGATGACGACGCCCACGAGGCCGACGATGGCCGCGGCAAAGCGCCCGATAATGCGCCTGACGTTCATGTAGACTCCCTTCAAGACTACGGCCACGACAGCGAATGTCAATGTCAGTAGCAAGGGGGAGGATACCGGAGCGCCGTCGTCTTGTCAACAGCGTTCATAGCGGCAATCCTCATCCTCGCCGCGGTCCCGCAAGGGCGGCATGCGGCATCCAGCCTCACGATGCCAGCGCTTGAGCCTCACCGTCACCCGCGTCATTATCGGCGCTGGCATGTCCCGCCAGCGTGCGCCACGCCGCTTCATACAACGTGTCATCATCCCCGCAGACCCGGCGGAGCGCGGCCGGCAGCGCGGCTCCGAGCTCCCGCGCCTGATGTGGCGCGAGCGAAACCCCCACCGAGGCGTAGATGGCGTGCCGGGCGTGCCGCCCGCAATAGCCGCTCCCGTGCATGGAAAATGCCCAACCCTCCCCATCTTCGCGGGATAGGTCGAACGAGGTTTGCGCCACGGGCATGCGACACCCGCGCACACCACAGGCCGTCGAGTCTTCCCGGACGAGCCGCCAGGTTCGTCCCTCAGACCCACCGGGGATATAGACAACGATCACTCGAATCTCCTGGCGCCACCGCACGCCCGCGCGGGTATCTCTCTCGCGTATTTGTCGCGCTCGATCAGTGCTTCAGCAATACAAGACGTATGCTGGCGGCGGCCGCTGCTCCCGCGTGACCAGCGGGCTAGCCCGCACATCAGCGCAGTTGCGCGACTCCTTCTCCCGCTGCTACTCCTCTGGCATCGCACTCTCTCCCGCGCTACCTGTGCGTCGCCGGTCGTGGCATCCGGCGTGCGGCAATGACCCGTGCAGACGCGCAGCTTGCGGCCGCCCAAGACCTCTGTGCGAAGGACTCGACAATGCGCTGCTGGAACTGCGGGCAAGACGTACCCGAGGGCGCGACCTTCTGTCCGCACTGCGGAGCACATCAGTTGTTGGCTGGCCAGCGGAGCGCCCGTCCGCGCGGCATGCGAAGCTTCGCGGCGCATCCCAACGAGCACGTCTACCACCTCAGCATCGTCTCCACCCTCTCGCCCCACCTCGATCCTCACGGGGCCTTTCGCGCTCGCTGGCTCCTCGCCGTGCTGATCGCCGTCATCTTCCTCATCGGTCTGGGGCGTTTCGTTCCGCTCTCCATCGTGCTCGCGGCCCTGCTGCTGCCCCTGCTCTATCTCTACTACTTCTATCAAGCGCAGATATACGAAGACGAGCCCTGGACCGTGCTCGCCGCGACCTTCCTCGTCGGGGCGGTGCTTGGCGTCGTCGCCAGTCTCGTCACATACCGTCCCCTGCTCGCGGCACAGCGTCACTCGCTGACTGGCGTGCCGAGCGCGGGATATATCGTGCTCGCGGGCGTCGCGCTCCCCATCATTGGGCAGGCGCTCATGCTCGCCGGCCCTCTCCTGCTCCACCGTATCCGTCCACGCTTCGATGAGATTCTGGACGGACTCGCGTTCGGCGTCGCTTCGGGCCTCGGCTTCGCCGCGACGCAGAGCCTCACCTACTCATGGCAGCTCCTGATCGGGCGCTTCCAACAGCATGGTCCGGCGGTGACGTGGGCGCTGCCCACCATCCGTATCGCGCTGCTCGTTCCCGTGCTCGATGCCGCGACGACAGGGCTGATCTGCGCCGCGCTCTGGCTTCGACGTGATCGACACGCGCCGCGCAGGCGGGTCGGCGCGCCCGAATCGCTTGGCGTCGCCGTCGTCGCGGCACTGCTCCTGCAAGTCTTGCCGAGCCTGCTCAGCACGTTGGTCGGCGGACTGATCATGGCGCTGATCTGGTACGCGCTGGCGGTGGTCACCGCGCTGCTCCTGCTGCGGCGCGTGTTGCACGTCGGCCTGATCGAGAAGGGGCGGCCGCTCGGCCACGGAGGCGACATGACCTGCCCGCAGTGCGGCCACCGCGTCGGCGACGTCGCCTTCTGCCCCTACTGTGGGCTGGCGCTCCATGCCACCACAAAGCGCAAGCGCCTCGGCTCTGCGGGAGAGGAGCCGCAGCGTGCGTAACCGTGCCCCACTCGCCTCCCGCCTCGCGGCACTGGTGCTGGCGGTCGTCGTGCTTGGCGCCTGCAACCTCGCCTCGCTGCCCACCCCCACTGATACGCCGACGCCTTGCCCGGCCAACTGTCCGCCGCCGGTGCGCAGCGCGGCGAGCGCTCATACCGTCCAGACACGCTACTTCTCGTTGACGTACTATGATCCCTGGTCGGAGGATCACACCGACGCCAACAGCGCTACACTGGTCGCCGGCACCCAGCTTGGCAACATCGAGATCGTGATCGCTGGCTCGCGCGTCGCCGCCGGCACGACCGCAGAGCAGCTCCTCTCCCGAACGGCGCGGGATCAGCTCGACCCCAACCAGTTCTCCGGCCTGCAAGACGCCGGACCCATCCGTGGGGCCGAGATCGGCTTCATCTCGGGTGCGGGCAACAGCTTCGAGGGATACACGTCCTCATCAAACGCGCCGAATACGCCCGTCTTCATCCAGATGATGGCGAGCGTGCGCGGTACGACGGGCCTGACCTTCACCACCGTCAGCCCAATAGATCCGAATAGCTCCGACCCCACCTCAGGCGTGCCGAGCGCGGAATACGACCGCATCACCAACAGCGTTGTCTGGGCAAGCCCGTGAGCAATTCGCTGCGGTGTGACATACGGTATCTGGCGGTCTCACGTCGGGAGAACGCGGGGAGAGATGGCATGCAGAGACGAGATTGCGCCGGAAAGGGCGCATGGCAGGGCCTGAGCGCTATTCTGTGCGCGGCATGCCTGCTGCTGGCCGCCTGCGCCGGCTCGTCCGCAGCGCCCACCCAGTCGCACGCCCCGACGCCCGCGCGTACCGTCCGAGCGCCGGCGACATCTCCGAAGAAGGTTGGCCTCGCCCTGCCTGGTCAATCGCTCGCCATCTCGCTGCTGCTCAAGCGGCGCGCGCCCGACGAGCTCGCGCGCATCCTCGCCGGGGTCAATGACCCCAATTCGCCGCTCTATCACCACTACTTGACGCCCCAGCAGATCGCCGAGCGCTTTGGGGCAGACCCCACCAGCGTCGCCAGGGCTGAGGACGCGCTGCGGAAAGCGGGCCTGACGGACGTGGCGCAGTCGACCGACGCGGCGCGGCTCGATGCACGCGGCACGGTGGCGCAGCTCGACGCACTCTTCTCCACGACGCTCGACGAATACAGCACGGCCAGCGGCGGCATCTCCTACGCTCCCGAACGGCCGCCGGTCCTGCCTCCCGCCCTCGCAGGCGTTGCCACCGGAGTCCTCGGGCTGGATACGCGGACGGTGGTACATGGCGGCGCGCTCTTCGGGCCGCAGCGCGTCGCGTCGCCTCAGGTGAGTGGCGTCTCCGGCCTCACCCCGACCGATCTCGCTCGCGCCTACGACATCGGCCCCTTGCGCTCCGCGGGGTTGGACGGCGCCGGCCAGACTGTGGCGCTGCCCGAGATCGACACCTTCAACACATCGGACGTCCAGTCATATGACCGCGCGTTTGGCATCTCGCCGGGGCCGCTGCAAGTCGTCCGCGTGGGGCGTGGCGCGAGCGGACG
>CAYYCB010000271.1:0-4394 GCA_964469715.1 uncultured Ktedonobacterales bacterium
GCCCTCCTCGCCCACCTTGTAGGCGCGGTATCCCCAGTCGCGGCAGATTCGCTGCACGCGCGGGCTGGCCTGATAGACGGCGCAGGTCCAATCCTGGCGCCGGCAGAAGGTGAGGAACGCCAGCAGCAGGGGGGCGATCTCCTCCTCCAGCCCAATCGGGTCGCCGAGCACGAGCGCGGTCCCCGCGACCAGACGGTAGGCGATGACCGAGTAGCCCGTCGCCGACCAGAAGTAGCGCATCTCTGGCTGGAGCGCGAAGTGGGCCGTGGTCTGCTGGCCCGTGAGCTGGATCAGCGCTCGCGCCCGCTGGCGCTCTTCCGTCGAGAGGCGATGCGCGCCCAGCACCGGCCTCAGTATTTCCACAATGCTATAGCCGAAGGCAAGGAAGAGCATGAGCCGCAATGAATAGAGCAAGACGATCCGGGTCTGTCCGATCATATGGACGCCGCCGTGCGCCATCTCGCGGTATACCTGCGCCAGCAGCAAACCATGGCACACGTATGTGGCGATGCAGACGCCGAGCGCCAGATAACCCCGGCGTAGCGCGGCCGGGTCGCTGCGTGTGGGGAAGGCCGGCGCCAGCGCCAGGAGCCCAACCAACACGAGGATCGCCAGCGGCGTGTAGCCCCAGTGCCCGCGGCTGAACATGGCGCTCGCCGACGAGAAACCCAGCAATGCGACCGAGAGGAGCCATGCGTGGCGCTTTCCACGTAGGAGCGCGTTCGCGACGAAGAGCAGCAGCAAGCACACCACGACCGTGCCGAGCCGGCCCCAGCCGAAGTTATCGAGATCCACGAAGTGCTCGACGAAGATGGCCTGCTGCAGAGGTCTTGGCGTCAGCACGACCACCGCGTTCGCCAGCACGATCAAGATGACCAGCAGTGCGAGCGCGCTGCGGACCAGCCCTGAATAGAGCCCCGGCCGCTGCGGTTTCGTGCCTGCATGTGTGGGTTTCATCGCTGTGCCTCGCTCGCCGCCCTTGTCGCCATCTGACCCTACGTGTACCGGTAAAATCGCCGCCTCTCGCATGAGTTCGCTATGCGGTTGTTTCCGGCGGCTCCATCAGGGACATCGTCGTCGTGAGCTGGCTGATCCAAACTGACCAGGAGTGGGCTCCCGACGAGGTGATGAGCTGAGATTTTGCCCCGACCTGAGCCAGTTTGGCGGCAAAGTTGATGCCGCTGGTATAGAGGTTGACGCGGTCGGACTTGCCGACGCATACGTAGAAGGTGACCCGATGCGCCGCGCGATTTCCGCCGGTCGTGAAGATGAACTGTGACGGGCTATTATAGGCGAGGGTCGCCGTCGTAGCGGACGATGACGAGTTCCCAAAGACGCCGGTCTCAGATGTCGGCGCCTCGAAGTAGCCGCCGAAGCTCGCCGCCTGGCTGAAAACCTCCGGGTGGTGCAGCGCGAGATTGACCGCGCCGTAGCCACCCTCCGAATTACCCGAGATCGCTCGGTCCGCCGCGTTAGCCAACGTGCGGTAATGGGAGTCCACATACTGCACGAGATCGGAGACGATGGCGTCCTCCATACGTTGGCGACCATCGTACGTGTTGGCCCATTCCGAGATGCGCACCGTAGGTCCGTTGCCGTCGGGGGTGACGAGAATTGTCTCGCGCATCTTGCCCGCGGTCACCAACGCATCTTCGATCTCACCTGCCTTACCGCCCTGTACCCAGTCTCCAGGGCCGCCCGGTGAGCCGTGCAGGATGTAGAGCGTCGGGTAACGCTGCGCCGTGGCGATGGTATAACTGGGCGGCAAATAGATGAAGAAGTTCCGCTCAGCGCCCAGGGTGGGGCTGAAGAAGTGGATCAAGCTCACACTGCCCTGCAGGGGCGCCTTCCCCTGATGCTCGGCAGTGTTCAGGCGGTAGAGGTTGCTCGCCAGACCATACATGAGCAGGCTGCCCGCGTTGCTGCCAATGACCATCAGCGCGAACACGACAACCGCCGCCAGCGCCAGAGAGAGCGGCGCACGCGCGATTGAAGCACGGTCTGTGGCCCTCTTATGCCGTGCCAGCCGCCACAGGGACGTGAAGAGTGTGATGAGTGGGGCAGTGGTGAGCGCGCCGAACGCTCCACCGAGCGCGGCGCCTGCCCCAGCGGCCACAATACCGAACGCGACAAGTGTGAGCGTCACCTGCTCCAGCGCGCCGGGTCTCGGTACGAGCATCACACCGCCGGGACCGACCGGGGGATGTTGGGCATGGTCAATGAACGGGAGGATGTACCAGAACAAGACGTATATGCAAGCGCCAATCAGCGCCGCCAAGCGCTTTCGCGTCAACGCCGCCGCCACGAACGCGCCGCCAAGCGTGACAATTGCCTGGCTCACCAGAGCGATACGCTCCTCGTCGAGGTCCATGGCGCGCAGCGACGAAGCAATGGGCGCGGCGAGCCCCATTCGTAAGAGCAGCCAGGACGCACCCACGGCGACGGCGAGTGTTATGAGGGTCAAGACGATCTGGAGGTTGTGTGAGCGGAGGTAGACGTAGATTCGTCTCGCGAGCGTGCGTCGCGGGCGCCAGCCGGCAAACTTTATGGGAGGCATCGAGTCTCTGACAAACCTCATGGGAGGCATCTTGGGAGGCATGTCGGCGCTGACGGTGACCCGGCGCAGGGGCACCGTCTCCTCCTCGAAGGGTCCTACCACCGGTGTTTTGCCGTCCCGTTCCATCGCCACGCCCGCAATCATCCGAAGTTCACGGCTCACCGACGGCGCGCCGCGTTCTGTCAACACTGAGTATAGTCCTGCTATGTGAAGGCGAGGTTAAGAGTTCGTGCACCGGCGCATCCAGGCGACAGTCTACTAGGGCTGTGCGCACATTGGCAAGCCGCTGCAACACCCGTACTATGGCATGGGCAGGGCCTTCGCGCGGTCAAACACCACCTGACCGTACCTGAATATCACGCGCAGCGACTTGCGTCCTATTGACGAGATGACTACAATGCGAGTGCCACTGCTCGGTCACTGTCGCCAGCACTGGGGATAGAGAGAGCCCCGCAATCCGGCGACATCCTGCTTTCGTGTCGGCTGCCCGCTGTTTGGGCGTTCGCCGGTCCTTTGGGAGGGAGAGCGCCAGCGTGAGCGAAGCATCGAGTGACGCCCGGCGCAGCCCGGGCGTGGGACGCCGTCGGAACCGCCGGCCGGGCCTGCGCCACTGGTGGCCGCTCGAACGTGATCTCAGCCGCCACTACGTGACCGTCGCTGGGCGCCGCATGAGCTACGTAACGGGTGGCTGCGGCGAGGCGGTGCTGCTCATCCACGGAATCGGCTCGGACGCCTCCGTCTGGCGCCACACGCTTCCGGCCCTCGTACCGCACTTCACCGTCTATGCGCCGGACCTCCTCGGCTGCGGACTCTCCGACAAGCCGGTGATGGACTATACGGTGGAGGCGCTCGCCCGCTCGCTCGCGGACCTTCTTGATACCCTGGGTATCGAGCGCGCCCATATCATCGGCCATTCGCTCGGCGGTGGCGTCGCCCTCATGTTCCAGAACCTCTACCCAGGTCGTGTGGAGCGACTGGCGCTCGTAGCGAGCGGCGGCCTTGGCAGCGAGCTTCATTGGCTCCTGCGTATCAATGCACTGCCGGGGGCCGAGGGCCTCCTGCGCGTGCTAACGGATTCCCCCCGCATACCGTCGGTCAACCTTGCCCCGCAGCGCCGTAGGCGTGCCGCCGCCCTGCGCGACGCCTACGGCGCCGAGATGCCTACCGTGCTTCGCCGCCTGCGCGATCCTCGCGCCCGGCGTGCCTTCGTTCGCATGGCGCGCGCTGTCTCGGACCTGCAAGGGCAGCGACTAACCGCCCTGCCTCACCTGGCGACCATTGAGGCGCCCGTGCTCGTCGTGTGGGGCGCGCGAGACGGCGTCTTGCCGGTCGCGCATGGGCGCCACGCGGTCGAGCTGCTCCAGCGCGGGCACCTCCTCATCCTGCCCACCAGCGCACACCGTCCCCAGGTTGACGACCCCGAACGTTTCAACGAAGCCGTCCTTGATTTCCTCATGGCCGACGATTGGCCGCCTACCAGTGAGGACACTTTCGCGGATTGGCGTCTCCTCGTGCCGCGCCGGAAGCGGCGCATCACCTCGGCGCGTGTCGCGGTGGCAGTGGCCGCCGTGGGGCTGGCGGCGAGCGCGGGGCTGCGCTACGCTCCGCGCTCGACACGCCGCGCCGCTCTTAGCGCGCTGCATCTGCGCCGCGCGAGTTAGACCGCATCGGCTGCTTGGGTTGTTGGCATGCGAGGCTACGCCCCGGACGCGGTGGCTGGCCTGGCCGCCGCGAGCGATTGGAGCTCCTGCGCGCGGCGATAGAGGGCGATGTACTGCTCGGCCGAGGCGTCCCACGAGTAGTCCGCCAGCATGGCGCGCTGCATCAGCCCCTGCCA
>CAYYCB010000272.1:0-4383 GCA_964469715.1 uncultured Ktedonobacterales bacterium
CTCGCCACGGCCATCCTGGGCCAACCCGTCAAGGCGCGCCACGCGCCGGGCATGAGCCTCAGCACCACCGTCGAAGCCTGACCCGCCCTCTGCCGCGGTGGCCTCGTTCATGCCGACAACCATCCCGCACCTTCCGCCAACTACCTCCCAACACACGAGAGAGGACGCCATATAATGCCAGCTCGCTATGCCGTCGGCGTGGACATCGGCGGCACCAAGATCTTCGCCGGTGTGATCGACCTCACGTCAGGCCAGATCGTCAGCACGGCACGCAAGCGTACTCACCCGGAACGCGGCGTGGACTTCTTCACCCAACGCCTGCAAGACGTCGTCGCCAGCGCCATCGACAGCGCCAAGCTTCCCGACGGCGTGACGCCTATCGGCATGGGCGTGGGTGTCGCTGGGCAGGTGGACCGGGCGCGCGGCGTCATCCTGGGCGCGCCCAACCTCGCGCGGGGCCTCGTCAATCTCGACGTCGGCGCCGTGCTCTCCGGTCGCTTCGGCATCCCCGCCGCCATCGGCAACGACGTCGAGGTCGCGGCGCTCGGCGAGCTCCATTTCGGCAGCGGCCATGACGTCCCCGATTTCGTCTACGTCAGCGTGGGAACGGGCGTCGGCGGAGCCATCGTGCGCGAAGGACGAATAGAGCGCGGCGCGACAGGCACGGCAGGCGAGATCGGCCATACCATCGTCCAATACGACGGGCGTTTCTGCGGCTGCGGAGGACGCGGCCATCTGGAGGCCTACGCCTCGCGCACCGCCGTCACGCGCGTGCTCCAGGCGGAGATGTCGCGCGGGCGCAAGACGAAGCTGAGCGACCTACTCACTCCTGGCGACCCCAGTATCCGCTCGAAGATGCTCGCGAAATGCGTGGAGGAGGGTGACGATCTCGTCGCGGAATCGCTCATCGAGGCGGCGGACTACCTCGGCGCGGCCATCGGCTCGCTCGCCACGTTCTACAATCCCCGGCGCGTCATCCTGGGAGGCGGCCTCGTGGAGGCCATTCCCATGTTCTTCAACCACGCCGTGCTCCGCGCGCACGAGGCCGCGCTGCCCGTTGCCACGCGCAACCTCGACATCACACGCACAGCCCTCGGCGACAACGCCGGTATCGTTGGAGCCTCTACCCTCGCCGACCCCACGCGCCATCGCGGCGCGGCATCCCTCGTCGGCGCGGGCTAACCCCAGATCGCGGAGCGGATATCTTCGCACGCCTTGCAAGTAGGGCTGAGATGCAGCGGCGGTAGGCTGAGCCATTGCTCGCGCCGCCGCGACAAGCTATACTGGCGCCGTCCGCACTGCTGAGGCGCGGCGCCACCACGCGCAACGCGCTAGGCAATCATCCCGCATGATACGGCATCCGGCTGGAAAGGTGTCGTGTGCGGTCATCCCGGCTCTGATACTGATTCCGGGTGGGATGTTGTCATTCGCCGTCGCGGCACTCAAGTGCCGGCGCAGGGCGCGATGGGGGCGGAAGCCCTCGCAACATGCCAACCACCGAGACAAAATCGGTATGAGGGCGCGGGAACTGGGGCAGAGGGGACTGAAGATCCTCCCACAACTCCACCATCGTACGAAAGGGGCGAACGCATGGCACGGCAGCAGCTTCGGGCGCATGTCGCGCGTGGGCGTTCTCTCCTCTCTCTGGCCGTACTCGGCGCGCTCCTTGCCATCCTGACGCTCGCACCCATGCTTTTCGTGTCGCCCGCTCTCGCCGCTCCCGCCCGTCCCTCCGGCAGCACCAATCCGACCATCGTCTGGGACGGCAGCATGATCTACACCGGCCAGAACAGCGGGAACCCGTGGGGGCCTGTCGGCGAGCACAGCCGCGTCCAGGGCCAGAACTTCCCTGACGGCCAGTATAAACTCGTGCTCGCGAAGGGCGACGTGAACGACCCTACGACCGGCGCCGCCGTCTGTCTGCCCAGCAACCTGATCGACCTCGGCGTGGCCGTTGCAGTTAGCGGCGGCTCAGGGACCTTCGACGCCATGTTCGACTGGCCCGCCGCCGCCAATCAGGTGCATGCGGGCTATAGCATCTGCGCGCTCAAAGCGTCCGACGGCACCCTTGCCAGCCATAGCGACTCCGGCCCCTTCACGGTGCTCTCCGCGAATCCGCCGCAGATCCAGCTCTCCACCACCACCCTTGCGCGCGGCGCGTCGCTCACCGTCACCGGCCAGAATTTCGTTCCACCGCAATCCATCCTCGTCTACGCCGCGCCCTGCCAGGCCTGTGGCGCGCCCAAGACGGCGCAGGCCACCGTCACGTCGGCGGACCTCAACGCCGGCACGTTCACCGTCACGCTCGACATTCCCGCGGGCGCCACGCCGGGCCACTACTACGTCGGCGCGATCAGCCAGAACGGCGTCCTCAGCGCGCCGGAGCAGACCATCACCGTCACCCCGCCGTCGCCCACCGCCACGAGCACGACCGCGCCGACCGCCACAGCGACATCCACCGCTACGCCCACCCAGGCGGCAAGCGGCTCCAGCGGTACGGGCAGGTCCAACGACCACAACGGTCCCCTCGTCGCCGCGCTGATCGCCGCCTTCGTCGTCTTGCTCGCCATCCTTGCCGGCCTCATCGCCTATCTCGCCGCGCGTCGTCGCACATCCCCGTCCGGCGGCTACCCGACTACGCCGTACCGCCCCGACGGGGGAGCGGCTTACGGCGCCACGCCGCCGCTGCCCATGCCCGACGAGCAGCCGACGCAGCCGGGGAGCTTCGACCCCGCCGCCACACGCGCCGTTTCGCAGCAGCCGGGCGCCGCTCTCAGCCCCGCCGACCCCGACGCGCCGACTGACCCTGGCCTGCGTTCCGCCCGTGACGCGAACCGCTGACCCGGCGTCATACGCGGTACGGCCTGAACGGCCTCCGACAACCTGCCAGGATCGCTCGTATTAGTGTCCGCCGGCAAAGGTCTGCCAGAGGTAGAGGACGCTCGCGATGGTCACGATGGCCGTCACGGCGAAACCGGCAATGGCGAGACGCCACCTGATGCGCCATTCGCCCATCACCCGCCGGTTCCGCGCGACCAGCATCATCAGGAACAGCGTCACGGGGGTGGCGAGACCGCCCGCGATGGAGCTCATGAAGAGCAACTGGATTGGCCCGACGCCGAGGAAGGTGATGACGACGCCCGCCGCCAGGCTGATGAGCAGGGCGAGATAGAAGCGCGGCGCCCGGTGGAAACGCGCATCCAGGCTGCGCCGCCAGCCGAACGCCTCGGCCATGACGTAGGCGCTCGTGCCCGCGAGCACCGGCACGGCCAGAATCGCAGAGGCGAGCAGCCCCACCCCGAAGATGATGGAGGCGAAGCGCCCGGCGAACGGCGCGAGCGCCTGCGCGGCGTCCTGCGCGGTCTGGACCTGCCGGTGGTGCGCGCCGAGCGTCGCGCCGGTGGCGATGACGATGAACCAGAACAGTAGGCCGGAGATGACCATGCCCAGCCCGGCGTCCACCTGCACAAGCCCCAGCCGCCGCAACGGCGGCTGTTCGGCGCCTACCTCGATGGTTTCCCAGACGTAGGCGTAGCTCGTGAGCGTTGTGCCGAGCAGCGCGATGGTCCCGGCCACGTAGGCGGAGGAGGCGACGTCGAAATGCGGCACGACCGTGTGCGCCAGCACATCTCCCCAATCCGGTCGCGCGAGGAAGGCCGTGACCACGTAGGCGCCGAAGATCAGCAGCACGTAGCGCAGCACCCGCTGGAGCGTGGCATAGCTGCCCCAGACCAGAAACACGCCGACGGCAGCCGCGAAGGGCACGATGAACCACTGGTAGGGTAGGCCGGTGAGCAGGCCAAGCGCCGCGCTGCCGCCCTCCAAGTCGGCGGCCAGCGTCAGAACGTTCACCGCCAGCACGGAGATCAGCGCCACCGTCGACCAGAACCGGCCATAACACGTGCGGATCGCGTCTTCCAGGCCCTTCTTCGCCACCACCCCGACGGTCGCGCTGACCGTCTGCACGATGATGAGCATGGGGATGACCAGGATGACGAGCCAAGAGAGGCCATAGATGGTGGTCGAGCCGATGACGGCCAGCGATGCGACCGACGTAGGATCGTTGTCCGACGCGCCGGCGATGATGCCCGGACCCAGCAGTTTGAGGACCGTGAGCGGCTTGCGCTGGAGCACGCGCCACAGCGAGGGACGGGCCGCGTGCTCGCGCCCGGCGTGCTGCTCGGCAACATCCCCAGCCGTCTGCGCCACGTAAGAGTTCTCCCTACGAACGGGCCAACCGCATCCCTGCCGGTGGGCTTACCGGGCGACTCCCCACAGCCACAGCGGGACGCGCCGCCACTCGCGCCATCGCCGTGTGCCGGTGCGCACGAGGTATGCCACTCGCGGCCAGGCGACGAGCCGTCTGCCTTCTCCTCACGATCC
>CAYYCB010000273.1:0-4347 GCA_964469715.1 uncultured Ktedonobacterales bacterium
GGCATGGCGCGCACGCTCGCGGCACAGGGCAAGCTCGACTACGAGCGCATCGTGCGCCATTTCATGGCGGTCAATGGATGCGACCGCGCCATGTTCGAGCGCCACACCGCGGCGGCCTTCGCCCAGTTCGAAGAGCGCTCGCGCTACGAGTGGACGACGGACTTCGGCTTCGCGCTGCCCCACGCATGACACCAGCCTGTGGTCCGGCTGCCGTTGCCCGCGGCGAAGGTCCGCTCGCGCCCGCTCTCCCGCACCAGCGTCCTGCGTATGTGCGGGACAAACTTCATCGCCTACGCAGGCGCATGGGGTATCGGCTATGCATGCTCTAGAGGCGAGCGATCAGTCGCGGGAGAAGGCCTGCGATTTCCCGCCGGGCCGCACATCCATCGGCAAGGTGAACCAGAACGTTGAGCCCTCACCTACGGTGCTCTCCACTCCGACGCTGCCACCTTGCTGCTCGATCACCGTCTTGCAGATGTGCAGGCCGAGCCCAAGCCCGATGCCTGAGCCACTTTCGACGGTTACACGTGGGACGCGGTGGAACGGCTCCCAGATGTGTACCTGCTCTTCCGGTGTAAGCCCTGGCCCACAGTCACGCACACATACCCGCGCCAAACCGTCGCACACCCATACCTCGACATCCACCGGCCGATCCTCGCCTGAATACTTGAGGGCGTTGGTCAGATAGTTGTTCACCACCTGGCCTACCCGGTCGGCATCGGCCCAAATGGGCACACCGTCCCGCTGGGGCTTCTCAAGGCGCACGGTGCGCTGCGGATGGAGCTGCCGCTGCTCCTCCACGGCCTCGCGAACAATGGAGGCGAGATCGCATGCTTCGGCGTAGATTTCCAGCTTCCCCGCACGGATGCGCGAGACGTCGAGCAAATCGTCCACAATCCGCATCAGCCGGTTGACGCCCCGCTCCCCATGCGCCACTCCCTGTCCGATCCGCTCCACCACCCGCTCGACCTCGGCCGCGTATTCGGGCCGCTTGATGGAGAACTGCAACTCGCCCGCGCGGCGAGCCATTATTTGGAGGTTCATCTTGATCGCCGTCACGGGCGTCTTCAGTTCGTGGCTGGCGATGCCGAGGAATTCGTCCATGCGCCGATTGGCTTCCTGAAGAGCGAGGGCGCTCGCCCGCGCGTCCTCGCGCTCCCGCAGCAGCCGTTCGCGCTCGACCACCAGCGTCACCAGCTTCCCCACCGCCATCGCGAGCGCGGTTTCATCCGGCGTGTACGTGTGGAGCACAGAACCATAGCCGGCGCTAAGGGTGCCGACGAGCTCGCCTCGCAGCAGCAAGGGCACTACAAGCGCGCGCTCCGCGTAAGATGTGGAACGGTCCGGCCCCTGTCGCTGGGCTAGCCCCACCACCACCGCTTCGCCTGCCCGCAACCGGCCGGCACACGGATCGTCAAGCGCATCCTCGGCGTGAAGCGCAAGGATTGCGTCCCACCAGGTCCGTTCGAGCTCCGGCGGCAACCCTACCGCGGCAAGTGACTGCGTACAGCCTGTGGCTGGCTCAACCACCGTCAGACTGACGCGCTCACAGCCAAGCACCTGGCGTGTTAGCTCTGCCAGCCGCTGCGCGACCACCTGCATTCTGATACGCGCGGCGTCATCGTCACCCTCGGGCACATTGGCGGCATCGTCTTTGGAGGAAGTGTCTACGGAGACGAGGGCTTCTGCCATCGCCAGGAGCGCATCGAGGGCTTCGCTTGTGCGGCGCTCAAGCCGCCGCCGCTCGGTTACGTCTCGCAAATTGCACTGGATCACGACGTGCCCGTCCAGGTGGAAGCGGTTTCCCACGAACTCGACCTGCCGAAGCTGTCCGTCTCTGGCACGCAGCGGCAGCGTCTCATAGCGGACGACCTTGCGTTGATCCAGATCCCGCATGACCGCGTTGGCGGCTTCCCGCTCCGGGAACACCCCAACGTCCCAGAGCGCCTGTCCCAGTAACTCCTCGCGCGAGTAGCCCAGCAGCGCCACCATGACGGGATTCGCGTCGTTGATGACACCCAAGCGGGGATCGACGATCAGAATGCCATCCGTGGACGCCTCGAAGAGACGGCGGTAGCGGTTTTCGGAGATACGCAGGCTCTCCTGCGCGGCCGCCCGTTCCGTGATCTCGGCATCGAGCGATTGCGCCTTCTGCTTCAGGAGTGTGATGGCACGGAGGCGCTCGTCCACGCTGGCCAATGCGCTGTAGCTCTCATCGGGGATGACCCTGGCATGGCGCCCACAGATCTCCATGAGCTGTGCGCCGTGCTCTTCTCGGGCGAATCCACCCATCGGATAGGCGCAGAAGAGAGAGAAGGTATGGGGCGCGTCGCGTAGATCGTTCCATAGCTCCTCCACGCGGATAGCGGCGTCCGCGTTTCCCTCCGCCCAGAGCAGCGCAACCATCTCCCCGAAGATGCGCACGCGCCGCCCGCCATCCGCCGCCTGCGCGACCACACCCCCGAGAACCTCGGCGAAACGCGCTGCCTCCGGCGCGCCGGCGATCATGAACTGAGCAAGCGTCTCGGCCGCATCCAACCCGATATAGCTGCCCCGGCTAAGCCCGTCGTCGATGTCAAGCCCGGCGGCCCGCAAACGGTGCTCGATGGAGTCTCGGTGTGCCGGGGTGGCAACGACGATGCAAGCCTCCCCGGCAGCCAGGCCGGAGCCGATGAAATCGGCAACCGACTGCACCAGGAATCCGTCGGTCTCATAGAACTGGACGAAGTGCTCGGATACGTCCGTATCTTCCCAGCTCGAGCTCGGCACGAACTTCCGTGCGGCATGATCGCGAAAGGTGCATACGATGGCGCCGACGCCGGGCACGGCAAGCAAATTCGCGCAACTTCCCTCGAACCGTCGCCATGAGCCGTTCCGGCGTCGGAGGCGATATGCGGAGCTCAGGCTGGCGCCCGGAGCACGTCCGAGTTTCGCGAGCATGCGCTCCAGCGTGCCGGCGTCTTCTGGGTGGACGAGGTCGCGCAGATAAGAGCCCACGATCTCTTCAGGCCTGTTGCCGAGCGCGGCCGTGATCGCGGGGCTGGCGTAGGTCACCACGCCACTCGCATCGATGAGTACGGTGATATCGGAACAGGTCTCAATCGGGGAGCGAAACGCATGTTCTTTGTCGGCGAGCACCGATTCTGTCCCGCACCTTGTGCGCGCCCTCTTCGATGCAGACATCATCCGATCTGAATTCCCGCATCGCTGCGACCTGTCGTACTGTCGTCGTAATAAGAAGACGTTCTATTACCGCTCCTTCCGCCGAGGCATGGTGCATGCCACATCGAATGTTCTCAGCCTGAGAATGTTAGCACGAGGCGTGCCGAGATATCGTAGATCACGCGGATACTCGCGGCTCTCCGCATGCGTATCACATGCGGCTTGCTGCTCGGCGCGGGCAAGTGGCGGCGGACGGTTCGCGCGACGTACAACCTCTCGGAGGAGTGGATCGCCCATCGAGAGGACGTACACGCATGGCAGGGCTTGCACACCAGCTCAGCTTCGGCATCAAGACGGCGCCGCAGAACACCACCTACGACGATATGCTCCGCGTCTGGCGCGAAGCCGACACCGTCTCAGTCATCGAGCACGCCTGGGACTTCGACCACTTCATCCCCCTCGGCCCCGATCCAACCGGCACCTGCCTTGAAGGGTGGACGCTGCTGGCGGCTTTCGCGGCGCAGACCGAGCGCATCCGCGTCGGCGTGATGGTGACGGGCAACACGTACCGCCATCCTGCCGTGCTGGCGAACATAGGCGCGACGCTCGACGTCATCTCGCGCGGACGGCTCGACTTCGGCATCGGCGCGGGGTGGAACGAGCTGGAGCACGAGATGTACGGCATCCCTCTGCCGCCGCCGGGCGAGCGTATTCGGCGACTGGGCGAAGCCTGCGAGGTGGTGCGCCTCCTGTGGACCGAAGAGTACGCCGACTTCGACGGGAAGTTTTATCAGCTCAAGCACGCTCGCTGCGAGCCGAAGCCCGTGCAGAAGCCATACCCACCGTTCGTCATCGGCGGGGGAGGCGAGCAGCTTACACTGCGCGTCGTCGCGCGCTACGCGGACGTCTGGAACCTGCCCGGCGGTCCGATTGAAGTCTTTACCCACAAATCTGCGGTGCTGGATCAACACTGCGCCGAGATTGGCCGCGACCCCGCCGCCATCCGCCGCTCGATCCAGTTTATGGTGGATTACGACCATCCTGAGGTGACGCGCGAAACGATCCGGCCATTCCTCGCCGCCGGCGTCTCGCACGTCATCCTCAACCTGCGCCCGCCCTATCCCGAGGGCATCGTACACCGGCTCGCGGATGAGATCGTACGGCCGCTGCTAGCGGAGTATGGCA
>CAYYCB010000274.1:0-4334 GCA_964469715.1 uncultured Ktedonobacterales bacterium
CCATCCGCTACGCGCGTCGCCTCTGGGGGCTGGCCGGCCTATCGGGATTGGCGGACGTCGCGCTCAGCGCCGCAATCCCTTGGCGAATTAGCATCCAGGGCGGCGTATCGACGGTCACCGCCGAGCTGGGCGGCCTCGAGCTCGCCGGGCTGGAGATCAAGGGTGGGATGAGCATGATCCGTGTGGAGCTTCCCGCGCCCCTCGGCGTGGTTCCCATTCGGATCAGTGGTGGCGCATCGGAGATCGTCGTCCGGCGTCCCGCTGGGAGCGCCGTACGAGTCCACCTCAAGGGATGGGTCTCCGCCTTTGTCTTCGACGATCAGACCTTCGGCGATGTGGGCAACGACGTGCGGCTGCAAAGCACAAACTACAAAGCGACCGCGCCGTACTATGACATCGAAGTGTCCAGCAGCGCCAGCATGGTCACCATCACCTCCGCTTGAGGACGGACCTCAACCGCGTGACCAACACGCGTAAAACTTCATAGGGTGAGGTGTCGGACTCTGGCGTCGCGCGGTGGGGCGGCGCATAGGCACGACGGATGCTATCATTCGGTCACGTCCGCTGAACAGCGGTGGCCCCGCTATACAGGATGGTGAGGGACGGGAGAGGGTGACATGCGACCTCCTCAGGAGCCGGGCAGCGATCCCTGGACGGACGGCAATGCCGCATTGGATCCAGCCCGCTACGCGCCGCGTGCCTCTGATCCGGCCCTCGGTCCAGTCGCCAAACTGGAGCCGGCCCTAGGCGAGACACAGATGCCACCTGTCCAGCCTAACCCACCCTATCCGCCGGGGCAAGCGCCATGGCAGCCGCAGAGAGCACGCAGACGCGGCGCGGGAATGGACGCCTTCCTGGCGCTGGCGACCTTCGTGGCCAGCCTCATCCTCTATGGGCTCGCCTTCGGTCCCGCGCTGGGCGTGGGCATCACGCTGATCCTTCTGGTTCACGAGCTTGGGCACTATGCCGTCGTGCGGGCGAAAGGGCTTCCGGTAGGGCTGCCCATCTTCATCCCATTCCTCGGAGCCTACGTCACCATCCGCGGCGTACCGGCAAGCGTGCGCGACGAGGCGGAGATTGCGCTGGCTGGTCCGCTCGTGGGCGGGGCCGGGGCACTGGCATGCTATGCCGCCTACCTGTTCACTGGCGTCGCCGTCCTGTTGCCGCTGGCATACCTGGGCTTCGCGCTCAACCTGCTCAACCTGGCGCCCCTCTCTCCGTTGGATGGCGGGCGTGTGGCGCGGGCCTTTCCGGTGTGGATCTGGCTGCCGGCGTTCCTGGCGGCCGTCGGCATTGCCATATCTGGCGGCTACGTCTTCGCGCTCGTCGTAGCGGCGCTCCTCGGTATACAGGTCATCCAGTCCGCGCGGAGGATGCGAACCAAGTCGTCGTACTTCCGCGTATCTCTGCTCGACCGGTTGTACCTGCTGGCAGTCTACGTCGGCCTGGCGGTCGCGCTCGGATTCGGCACGGTCGTGGCACATTCGGACTTTCTGACGCGGCGACCGATGTGAGGCCGAATTGCCTAGCGGCGGGCGCGGCGGAGGCGCTTGAGCGCATGGAGGGCGGCGTCCCCCCAACTCAGGTACCCGGCGGTGGCAAAGCCGTGGACGAGGATGACGGGCAGGATGGAGCCGCCGGGCGCGAGCAGGTAGAGGAGGCCGAAGGCGCCTCCGGCGACGGTGACGCCCGCGATGGAGCGCCACCTCCAGTTGCCGAGGCGGTGATACGCCCCAAAGACCGCTGTGGTGGCCGCCCACCCAAGCGCGCCCGCCACGGGCGCGAGCGGCGTGAGCAGGCTCAGGCCCTTGATGGCGAGGCTCTGAACGGTTCCACGCCAGAACAACTCCTCAGCCGGGGCGTTCACGGCGAAATAGAAGGCCGTCTGGAGTGCCTGATCCGAGCCGGTGGGGAGCCGATAGCGGGGAACATCCCAAGCGCGGAAGGCCAGGGCCACGGCCAGCATGGGGATACCGAAGGCGACGCCGAGAGCGAGGTCACGCCCGATGGCGCCTCCGGTAAGCCCGATGGCGGACGGGCCAACGCCGGAAAACTTCGCGTAAGCAGCGGCGGCAAGGGCGAAAGGCAGGCAGCGCCCGAGAGTATCCTTCCAGAGCCAGCGCCAGGTGTCAACCACGGTGTTGCGTGGGACCTGGGCACGAGGACGGGACGGCTCCACTGGTGGCGCGGGCGGCGGGAGCGTCAGCGGATTCGGCTCGGAGTCGCGGTGCTCTGCGGACATGCCATTCCCTCGCGCACTCATCCACGCCTGTAGGCTTGCCTGGGCGTGCCGTTTGCAGGCGGTCGGATTAGTTACCCTGTTGCGCGGGCTTGGTTCCGACGTGGATGGCGACCACGCCGCCGATTCGCGAGTAGTAGCGGACGTCGTGCCAACCAACCGACTCCATGATACGCTTGAGGCGCGGCGCGTCGGGGAACGTCGTCACGGAGGTGGGGAGATAGCTGTAGGCTTCGAACGACTTGCCAACCAGGCGACCAAGGAATGGAACGATGCGGTCGAAGTAGAGGTGGAAGAGGGCGGCAAAGAGCCGATTGCGCGGATGGCTCATCTCAAGGCAGACGACCTTCCCGCCGGGCCTGACGATGCGTAGCATCTCGCCGAAGCCGCGCTCCAGGTCGGCCATGTTGCGGACCACGAAGGCCGAGCTGCATGCGTCAAACGTGCCGTCTGGGAAGTCGAGGCGTTCGCCGTCGCCCTGCAGGAACTCGACGCGCCCCTCTAGTCCGAGCCGGGGGAGCTTTTTGCGAGCGAGGTCGAGCATCTCCGGCGTGAAGTCCACGCCGACGACTGAGGATTCAGGGGAGCTGACGCGGGCGATGGCAATGGCGAGGTCGCCGGTGCCGGTGCCGATGTCGAGGCCGCGCTGGCCGGGGCCGAGACGCACCTGACGAGCCGCGAAGTCGCGCCAACGCTGGTCGAGGCCGAGCGTCATGATCCGGTTCATGAGGTCATAGACGCGGGCGATCCGACCGAACATGCGGCGGACGTAGACAGGCTTGCCGCCGACGGCATCGAACCGCTCTTTGAGCTGAGGCGCGGGCTGCGGCGTGAGGGTGGCCATCTGCGATTCTCTTCTGTTGAGGCGGCGGCTAGCGACTGCGGGCCACCACGAAATCCACCAGCTCGTCGAGCACGGCGCGCTCGGGGGTGGATGAGAACTCTGAGAGCACGGCGCGGGCGCGGGCGGCGTAGTGGCGGGCGAGGTTGAGCGCTTCTTCCATCGCCGGGCTGTTGCGGACCCACTGCACGACTTCGGCCACCTCGGCCTCGTGCTGATCGGGATGCTCGACGAGCTTGTTCACGCGCTCGACGCGCCCGTTCTGCTCGGCTTTGAGCGCGTAGATGAGCGGTAGCGTCACGAGCCCCTGGCGCAAGTCGTTGCCAACCGGCTTACCAACGGCATCGAGCGAGCCGGAGTAATCGAGCACGTCGTCGATGATCTGGAAGGCCATGCCGAGGTTCTGGCCGTATTGCTCCAGGAGGGCGATCTGGGCCTCAGAGCCGCGGCCGACGAGCGCGCCGCCTTTGCAACACGCGGCCATGAGGCAGGCCGTCTTGCGGCTGATGCGCTCCAAATAGGCGTCTATCGAGAGGTCGAGCCGGTGCGCGGAGAGCATCTCGATGATGGTGCCCTCGCAGATACGCGCTACGGTCTCGGCGAAGAGCTTGTCGACGCGGAAGTCCTCAACATCGGCGACGAGGCCGGATGTCTTGGCGAAGAGGTAGTCGCCAAGGAGGATGGCGACGTTGTTGCCATAGATCGCGTTGACGGTGGGGATGCCCCGGCGGGTGGTCGCGTTGTCAACGATGTCGTCATGGACTAGCGTCGCCAGATGCACCATCTCAAGCGAGACGGCCAGCGGCAGCAGCTTCTCGAAGCGATATTCGATGAGCTTGCCGGAGAGAAGCGTGAGCGCGGTGCGGAGCTTCTTGCCGGGGGAGCTGAGGACATGGACCGCCGCGTCGTTGAGCATCGGTAGATCGGAGGTAGCGACGCGCTGGAACGTCTGGTCGACGGTCTCCATGTCGGTCTCGATGGTGGAGAAGAGCCGGCTCAACGTGGCCGTGTCGCTCATGGGAGGTTCCGCCGATCTACGTACGCTCGAACCGAGAGGACCGAGCCGATGGTTACATGTCCACATTGGATTATAGCGTGGGCCGTCTATTTGCGAGCGGCGGCGCGGAAGCATATCGCCCGGTTGGGGCAAAACGCGGCGCCATGGGCGATTTGACGCTCGCACCGCCAGGGAGATGCGTCTAGTTGGACACACTACACGGCGTCGCTGGTGTCTATCTGGGTGAGATCTTCCTG
>CAYYCB010000275.1:0-4304 GCA_964469715.1 uncultured Ktedonobacterales bacterium
TCTCGCCGCTCCCTAGAGGTCGCGCCACCCGGCGCTCGCGGACCTCATCGCCCGCGGACCTCATCGCCCGCCGTCGCCTGTTCCGCCGCATCGAGCGCCGCGACCACCGCGACATATCCTCTGAATTGTAGCAAAATGGCGCGCCAGGACGCTGCTTTTCGTCTCTCATGGCCGCTCGGTGCTATTGCCGAGTATGCGCGTGGTCGGGGTAGGTATGCCATGTTATAATCGGATGTGATTGCGCTCTGCCATACACGTTCTCCGAGCCTGGCACATCGAGTGCGACGGCAGAAGATGCCGGAGCCTCGCCATCGCCGCCGAGGAGACGCCGGCCGAGCGGGCTCCGCACAGCGGCCCTCTGCGCCGTCGCGGTTTTCCCTCAGCAAGCTCGCAGGAAGGGATCGCCGTTCACCATGACCACGAATGCCCCCAAGCGCGGCCGGGATGTCCCCGTGCTGCCCCCGCGCACGCCTATGGAATACATCGCGGGCCAGCAGGAGGCGAACGTCCAGCTTACCAGCCTGGCCGACATGCTGAAATGGGCACAGAACTACGCCCGCAGCCGCTCCATCTGGCCGCTGGGCTATGGCCTCGCCTGCTGCGCCATTGAGATGATCGCTTCGGCGCAGGCGCACTATGACCTCGCCCGCTTCGGCTACGAAGTGTTCCGCTCCAGCCCGCGCCAGGCGGACCTCATGATCGTCGCCGGGACCGTCTGCACAAAGATGGGGCCGCGCCTCGTCCGGCTCTACGAGCAGATGCCCGATCCCAAGTGGGTCATCTCGCTGGGCCAGTGCGCCACGAGCGGCGGCGAGTTCTACGATTCCTACTACACAGTGCAGGGCGTGGATACGCTCGTGCCGGTAGACGTTTATGTGCCGGGGTGCCCACCGCGGCCCGAGGCGCTCATCGAGGGGCTGCTCAAGCTGCGCGAGAAGATCGAGAAGCAGGGCCTCAAGATCAAGGGTGAGGAGTAGGAGCGGCCATGCGTGGAATCCTGCAGGGGCTCGGCCTTACCCTGAGCCACCTCACGCGACCCAAGGTGACGCGGCTCTACCCGTATGAGAAGCGGGTGCTGCCGGAGCGCAGCCGCGGCCTCATCCAGCTCATCCAGGAGGCCGGGCAGGATACGCCGTTCAACCTCAAGTGCGAGGCGTGCCTCCTCTGCGAGAAGATCTGCCCGCCGCGCGCCATCACCATCGAGGCGCGACCAACGCTGCGCTTCCGCCAGCGTCCGTGGTTCTCCGAGACGGCGGTGGCCGGCTTCTACACCCCCCGCATCGCCGAGTACGCCATCAAATATCCTGAGCCGCCACACTCACCGCCGACGCTGACGCCCGTGAGCATTGATCTTGAGCAGCCGGTGGACCTCGGACCCGCCGACGCCATCCTCGACACGGCTTCGCTCGAAAGCTGGGACCTGACGGCCATTCTCAACGAGCTAATGCTCGCCTATGAGGGGCTGCCGCTCCAGGTGGCGTGGCGCGTGGTGGAGCGGCGGGGCGTGGACCTCAGCGACGTCTTCGGCATCGCGACGTGCAGCCCGCTCTTCGCTCCAGCGCGCCCCCGGACCCCCGGCATGTTGCGCGAGGATCAGGTGGAGCGCGGCCCCTCGCCGGCCAACCGCGGCAAGTATGGCAACATCAACCACAGGAGGGGCCAGAGTGCCTGACGGACAGTTCCACCTGTTGCCGCCGCGTGGCGCGCCGGCGCTCTCCACCCTTGACGCCTATCGCCAGCAGGGCGGATACGTGGCGCTGCGCCGCGCGGTTGTCGAGATGACGCCTGAACAGGTGCTCGGCGAGATTCGCACGGCCGGCCTGCGTGGGCGCGGCGGCGGCGGTGTGCTCGCGGCGGAGAAGATGGCGCTGGTCGCGGCCTCGCCAGCAGACTCCAAATACGTCGTCTGCAACGCCTACGACGCCGACCCACGCTCGCTCATCAGCCGCACGCTGCTCACGCAGGACCCGCATCGCCTCATCGAAGGTACGGCCCTCGCCGCCTACGCGGTGGGCGCGAGCGAGGCATTCCTCTACATTCGCGGGGAACATCGCGAGGTGGCGGAGGGCGTGCGGGAGGCGCTGCACGCGGCACAGGAGGGCGGCGTCTTGGGCCGCTCCGTGTTGGGGTCGCGCTACGAGCTGGCCATCACCCTCGTCGGGGCGGACATGGGCTTCATGGGCGGCGAAGAATCGACGCTCATCCAGATTATCAAGGGCCGGCCCGCCAAGGCGGTCCAGCGCCCACCCTACCCGTCGCAATATGGCGTCTTCGACAAGCCGACGCTCGTGCAGAACGCCGAGACGCTCGCCAACATCCCAGAGATCGTGGCGCGCGGCGGCGGCTCTTTCCGCGCCAGCGGCTCGGAGATGTCGCCGGGGACGAAGCTGGTGACGGTCATCGGGCCGACAGGTGAGGCGGCGCTCGCGGAGGTTCCCTTGGGCACGCCGCTGCGCGACGTACTCAAGGCGGCGGGCATCGCCATCAACGAGGGCAACGCCCGCGCCGTCGCCGTCGGCGGGATGGAGGGCGGCGTGCTGCCGCTGGCTCAGCTCAGCACCCCCCTCGACTTCGAGCCGTTGGAAGACGCCGGCGCCATCATGGGATCTTCGATTGTCGAGGTGTTGCCGCAAGACACCTGCATGGTGCATTGGGCCATGCAGCGCAGCGACTACCTCTCGAAAGAGACCTGTGGCAAGTGCGTGCCGTGCCGGGTGGGTGTGAAGCGCATCGCGGGCACGCTGCAAGGCATCGAGAGCGGCCTGGGGACCGACGCGGACCTCGCGCTGCTCGAAGAATTCTCGCGCTACGTGCCCGACGGCTCGCTCTGCGGCTTCGGCGTGAACGCGGTGCATCCGGTGGTCACGGCGATGAAATACTTCGCCGAGGACTTCCGCGCGCATCTCGACGGCGCCTGCCCCACCGGCACCTGCCTGCCCGTGCGCGCGCACCGCTACGTGACGAAGCACGTCTTGTAACATCGGCGCGGGCTTCCCGTGAGGGCGGCCGCTGCGCCTCCGATAGCATCGCAAATCCAGGCTTGTACGGGACCCGGCCTCGCCGGACCCGGCCTCTCGAGACGAGGACGCTAGTTATGGCAGTTACGATTCGCGAGAACATGGCGCCGGCCGCTGGGAGCGAGCCGTACAAGCGCAATGAGGTCGGCCAGCCGACGTTCGAGATCACCATCGACGGGCGGACGATGACCGCCTACGAGGGTCAGACGGTATTGAGCGTCGCCGAGGAGAACGGCATCCTCGACGTGCCGAACCTCTGCAACGACGAGAAGCTGGAGCCGACCTCCGCCTGCCGCATGTGTCTGGTGGAGATCGAGGGGGCCGAGCGGCCGCTGCCTTCGTGCAACACGCCCGCCGTGCCCGGCATGAGCGTCCGCACGAAGTCGGACCGGCTGACGCACATCCGGCGCACCAACCTTGAGATGATGCTGTCGGACCACAACGCCTATTGCCAGCCGCCGTGCCAGATCGGCTGCCCGACGCACATCGACATCCCCGGCTACCTTGAGCTGATCGCCAAGGGGCAGAACCGCGAGGCGGCGCGTCTCGTCAAGGAAGTGCTGCCGTTCCCGTACATCCTGGGCCTGACCTGCCCGGCGCCCTGCCAGGAGGTCTGCCGCCGCGGGCTGGTGGAGGAAGAGATCGCCATCTGCCGCATGCACGGCTTCGCCGCCGAGCAGTGCATGGACGATCCCCCCACGCCGTGGGTGCAAGAGGCGCCGACGGGCCACAAGGTCGCCATCGTGGGCGCCGGACCGTCCGGCCTCACCGCCGCCTACTACCTCGCCCTCCAGGGTCACTACTGCAAGGTCTTCGACATGATGCCCCAGGCCGGCGGCATGCTGCGCTACGGCATCCCCGAATATCGCTTGCAGAAGGACATGATCGACAAGGAGTTCGAGGGCGTCTGGAAGCTCGGCGTGGACGCGCAGTACAACGTCAAGCTGGGCGAGGACTTCACCATAGACGATCTCTTCAACGAGGGCTTCGAGGCGGTCTTCCTGGCCATCGGAGCGTGGACGTCGAACGAGATGGGCCTTGAGGGTGAGGACGCTCCCGGCTTTGTAAACGCCATCACCTATCTGATGGACAAGACGCGGGGCCTGCCGCAGCCGGTGGACGAGACGAAGGAAGTGGTGGTGGTCGGCGGCGGCTTCACCGCCTTCGACTGCACGCGCACGTCGCTACGCCTTGGGGCGAAGGTCCACACGGTCTATCGCCGGGGCCGCAAGGAGATGGGCGCCACCTTCGAGGAGGTGGAGGACGGCGAGAACGAGGGCACGGACC